>JAITSE010000080.1 GCA_031288005.1 Treponema sp. | reverse complement strand
AGAGAAATGCGCCTATGATTCGGGTGTGCTGGTCAAGTCCCGGCGGACGGGTACAGTGGTACGGGTAACGTCTCAAGATATCGCCATACAGCCCGACCCGGCGGACGACCGGCGTTTCGTCGAAACCAACGATCAGGGGCTTGACGTGTACCGGTTGATCAAATATCAGCGGACCAACCAGGACACCTGCTACAATCAGCGGCCTATTGTGGAGGTGGGAGAAAAGGTAGTGGCCGGGCAAATCATTGCCGACGGACCTGCCACACACAATGGGGAGTTGGCCCTGGGGCGGAACGTCCTGGTGGGATTCATGCCCTGGAATGGGTATAACTACGAAGATTCGATCCTGATCTCTCAGCGGGTGGTCAAGGAAGATATGTTCACTTCAATTCATATTAAAGAATTCATCACCGAGGTCCGGGAAACTAAACTTGGTCCTGAAAAGATAACCCGTGATATTCCCAATACGCGCGAAAAGAGCCTGGACAACCTGGACGCCGAAGGCATCATCCGAGTAGGCGCAAAGGTTCGTTCCGGGGATATCCTGGTGGGGAAGGTGACGCCTAAGAGTGAAACCGAGACCACGCCTGAATTTAAGCTCCTCAATTCGATCTTCGGTGAGAAGGCTAAGGAAGTGCGGGATACTTCTCTGCGGGTCCAGCACGGCATTGAAGGGACGGTTATCGATATACAACGCCTTAAGCGTACCGAGGGGGATGACCTTAACCCTGGAGTGGACGAAGTGGTCAAGGTGCTTATCGCCACAAAGCGGAAACTCCGGGAAGGGGATAAGATGGCGGGGCGTCATGGCAATAAGGGCGTCGTGGCCCGGATTCTTCCAGAGGAGGATATGCCCTACATGGAGGACGGTACGCCTCTGGACCTTTGCCTTACGCCCCTGGGGGTCCCGTCCCGTATGAACATAGGCCAGCTTCTGGAAACGGAGCTTGGCTGGGCGGCCAGTACCTTGGGCGAATGGTTCTCCGCCCCGGTGTTCCAGTCTCCATCTACGGAGCAAATCGAGGAGAAGCTCAAGGAGGCGGGGCTGCCGGTGACGTCTAAGACCGTTCTTAGGGACGGGCGGACCGGGGAAGCCTTTGTAAACCCCATCTTCTGCGGGATAATCTACTTCCTAAAGCTCCACCACCTGGTAGATGATAAGATGCACGCCCGGTCCACGGGGCCCTACTCCCTGGTGACCCAGCAGCCCTTGGGCGGTAAGGCTCAGTTCGGCGGGCAGCGCCTTGGGGAAATGGAGGTCTGGGCTTTGGAAGCCTATGGCGCGGCCAATACCCTCCAGGAACTTTTGACCATCAAGTCCGATGATATGACGGGCCGGTCTAAAATATACGAAGCTATCATAAAGGGCGAACCTTCCACTACGGCGGGTATACCCGAATCCTTCAACGTATTGGTTCAGGAACTGCGGGGACTGGCGCTGGATATGACTATTTATGACGTCAAGGGAAAGCAGATTCCCCTCACCGAGCGGGACGAAGAATTAATAAAAAAATCAAATTTCTAAGAGGTACAAAATGCGGGATATTCAGGACTTCGATTCGATAATGATTCAACTGGCTTCCCCGGAGATGATTCGGGCCTGGTCTTACGGGGAAGTTAAAAAGCCGGAAACCATCAATTACCGGACCCTCAGGCCCGAAAAAGACGGGCTTTTCTGTGAGCGTATCTTTGGGACAACCAAGGAATGGGAATGTTACTGCGGTAAATTTAAGTCCATCCGGTATAAAGGCGTTATTTGCGACCGTTGCGGAGTGGAAGTAACTCACTTCAAGGTGCGCCGGGAAAGGATGGGCCACATCGAATTGGCCGCTCCCGTGTCCCACATCTGGTATTACCGTTCCGTGCCGAGCCGGATGGGGCTTCTCTTGGACCTGCCTATGCAGGCCCTCCGGTCTGTCCTCTACTACGAGAAGTATGTTGTCATTGACGGCGGGGATACGGACCTCAAGAAGATGCAGCTTCTTACTGAGGATGAATATTACGAAGCCCAGGAACGGTATGGCGGGGGTTTTTCCGCCGGGATGGGGGCCGAGGCAGTCCGTACCCTTCTGGAAAATCTCAATCTGGAACAGATGACCGCGGATCTTAGAAATAAAATGAGAGAAAAGGGGGCCAGAAGCGATAAACGGCTTCTTAAGCGGATCGAAATCGTAGAAAATTTCCGTAATTCCAGCAATAAACCCGAATGGATGATTTTAGACGTGATCCCCGTCATTCCGCCAGAGCTTAGGCCCATGGTGCAACTTGACGGCGGACGTTTTGCGACTAGCGATCTTAACGACCTTTACCGCCGGGTGATCAACCGGAACAACCGGCTTAAGCGGCTCCAGATTCTGAACGCTCCGGATATCATCATCCGTAACGAAAAGCGTATGCTTCAGGAAGCGGTGGACGCCCTTTTTGACAACTCCAAGAAGAAGCGGGTGGTCAAAGGCGCTTCCAACAGGCCGCTTAAATCTATTTCCGATATGCTGAAAGGGAAACAGGGCCGGTTCCGGCAGAACCTCCTTGGTAAGCGGGTTGACTATTCCGGTAGGTCCGTCATCACCGTCGGGCCTGACCTCAAGATGTGGCAGTGCGGTCTGCCGACCAAAATGGCTCTGGAACTTTTCAAGCCTTTTATAATGAAAAAGCTGGTCGATAAAGATGTGGTCTACAACATTAAAAAGGCCAAGATGCTGGTAGAGCAGGAGACCCCGGAGGTCTTTGCCATCTTGGATGAGGTGGTGAAGGAGCATCCGGTGCTGCTGAACCGAGCGCCGACCCTGCACCGCTTGGGCATTCAGGCTTTTGAGCCGGTCCTGGTGGAAGGGAAGGCCATTAAACTACATCCCTTAGTCTGTCACGCCTTCAACGCTGACTTTGACGGCGACCAGATGGCGGTTCATGTTCCTTTGACCCAGGCTGCCCAGATGGAATGTTGGACATTGATGCTTTCCGCTCGGAACCTCCTCAATCCGGCGAATGGCAAGACCATAGTGTTCCCTTCCCAAGATATGGTTCTGGGGATCAACTTTCTGACTCGTATTAAACCTAACGCTCGGGGGCAGGGCAGGCGGTATACCTCCATAGACGAAATTCTCATGGCGGTAGAGGCCAAATCTCTGGACTGGGAAGCTCGCATTAAGGTAAGGCCGGAAAAATTTCCGCTTTGGGAAAGGGCAGGCAAAGAATTTAAACCAGGTCCAGGGGGAATAATAGAAACCACCGCCGGAAGGCTGGTTTTTAATGAAGAACTGCCGCCGGAAATTCCCTTTATCAATTATGAGCTCAAAGATAAAGAATTGCGGAGTCTTATAGAGCGCATCTTCAGCGAAAAGGGATCTTGGACCACAGTAAAGATGCTGGACGCCATAAAAGCCACGGGATACAAATACGCAACGGTTTTTGGCGCTACCATAGGCGTAGATGATATCGTAGTGCCCAGGGAAAAGCCCGAAATGATTGAGCGGGCCAATAAAGAAGTTGATTCCATTCAGGAACAGTGGCGCCACGGGCATATTACCCAGCAAGAACGCTATGACCGGGTTGTTGATGTCTGGAATAAGACTAATGACGAACTTACCAATATAATGATGAAGACCCTAGAGGCCGACCGGGATGGGTTCAATTCGGTTTACATGATGGCTAACTCAGGAGCGCGAGGAAGCCGCAACCAGATTCGCCAGCTTGCGGGGATGCGGGGGCTTATGGCCAAGCCTTCGGGAGACATCATCGAGCTTCCTATACGCTCTAACTTTAAGGAAGGACTTTCAGTCATTGAATTCTTCATTTCCACCAACGGCGCTAGGAAGGGACTTGCGGATACGGCGCTCAAAACCGCGGAAGCCGGTTACCTGACCCGGCGGCTCGTGGACATAGCCCAGGATGTAGTGGTAAACGAAGATGACTGTGGCACCATCAACGGGATTTCTTATTCCGCTATTAAAGACGGCGAGGACATTGTGGAGCCTCTGAGCGACCGTATTGTGGGCCGCTACACCTTGGAACGGGTCAAGCACCCCATAACTGGGGAAGTCATCATCGACGTAAACGAAGAAATCACCGAGGATATTGCCGCTCAGATTGAAGCCGCCGGGGTTGAAACCGTTCGCATCCGGACGGTATTGACCTGCGAGGCCAAGCATGGGGTCTGCCGCCGCTGTTATGGCCGGAACCTTGCCACTAACCGTTCCGTGGATATAGGGGAGGCAGTGGGAACCATAGCCGCCCAGTCCATAGGCCAGCCTGGAACCCAGCTTACCATGCGGACCTTCCATATCGGCGGCGCCGCTACCAAAATGAGTGAAGAGAACCGTACCTTTCTCAAGTACCCGGTTTATATACGGGAAATATCCGGCGCCCATGTGGACCTTCCAGACGGGCGCAGACTTTTCACCAGAAAAGGCTACACTTTGGTAAACAAGGTGATGAAAGAATACCGGTTTGAAAAAGGAGATGAAGTGCTTGTGGAAAACGGCAGGCGGATAATCCGGGGGGAGCCTATAATCAGGCGAAAAGGTAAAGAAATTCTCTCTCCTGAAATAGCCTACGCTATGGTACTCGATGAAGCCCTCTACCTTATAGGCCAGGATCAGAAAATAGAAATCCGTAACGGTTCGGAATTTCTTGTGAAGCAGGGTGATGTTGTGGGAGCGGAAAAAGCCATTGCCGCTTTTGATCCCTTCTCTGACCCAATTATCGCTGAGGCTTCGGGAATCGTCAAATACGAAGACATCATTTCCGGTACTACCCTTAAAGAAGAGATCGATGAAGAGACGGGGAATACGGAAAAGCGTATAACCGAGTTTCAGCTTGAAAGCAAACAGCCCCGTATTTTCATCGTGGATGACGATGGGACGGAATTGGCTTCTTACTTTCTGCCTGGCGGCGCTTATATTCAGGTTGATGATGGTGAGAGGATCAGCGCCGGAAGGACTATAGCCAAAACCCTCAAGGAATCAGCTAAGGCTATGGATATCACATCGGGCCTTCCACGGGTCAGCGAGCTTTTTGAAGCCCGCAAGCCCAAAAGTCCCGCGGTCCTTGCCCAGGTTGCGGGAACCGTAATGTTTAAGGGTATCGCCAAAAGCAAGCGGCTGATGATCATCCAGGACGCTTTCGGAAAGGAATACAAGCACCTCATCCCCATGACCAAACGGCTTTTGGTCCGAGACGGGGATACGGTGGAAGCCGGAGAACCGCTTTGTGTGGGGAACATCAATCCCCATGATGTTCTGCATATTTTGGGTGAAAGCACCCTTCAGCGTTATCTCATGGACGAGATCCAACAGGTATACCGTCTTCAGGGCGTGTCTATTAACGATAAACACATAGGCGTCATAATACGCCAGATGATGCGGAAAGTGGAAATCGTTGCAGTAGGGGATACAAGATTTATTTATGGTCAGATGGTCGACAAATACCGGTTTCACGAGGAAAACAACCGCGTTCTCTCCGAAGGCGGCCAGTCTGCGGTGGCCCGGCCACTGTTCCAGGGCATAACCAAGGCCTCGCTTAATATCGACTCCTTCCTTTCCGCTGCCAGTTTCCAGGAGACTACCAGAGTATTGACCAACGCGGCAATAAAAGGGGAGACGGACTACCTCCGGGGCCTCAAGGAAAATATTATCATCGGGCATCCCATTCCGGCTGGTACAGGTATGAGACGTTACCGGAACATTAAACTTTTTGACGAGGAGCAGCAAGATCTTGACCTTCAGATGCAGCAAATTGTGGAACAGCGCAAGCTGGAAAAGGCGGTGGAACTGGCGGAAGAAGACGCCGCTCCCGCGCCTGGGGGGGGAGCGGAAGATACTGAAATTACAGCGGATGCCGAAGCGGATACTGAAGTATAATTTCCTTGGGTCGAACGTAGGCTAGACCGGCTGTTTCAGGAGGATCAGATTGTAGACCTCCTGGGGGGTTCTTGCGGCAAGAAGGGAAAGGCGCAGATTCTGGTTTTTAAGGCGGGCGCTGAAAAAAGAAAGGGCTTGAAGGTAGTATGCGTGCTGATTGTAGGCGGCGGCGATCATAAAGAGAAGCCGTACCGGTTCGTCATCCAGCGGCTGAAAATCTACGATGTTCGTCCGGCTTATCCCCACGGAGACCACAAGGTCCGTAACCGACGCCAGCCGCACATGAGGAATAGCTATGCCCCTGCCTATGGCGGTACTCATAAGGTCCTCCCGTTTGATTATTTCATCCGTTAGTTCCTGACTATTTTTCACCTGGGGCGCTGTCGCAAGATTGACTGCCAGAGACTGAAGCGCTTCCCGTTTGCCAGCGAAATTCAAAAAGATGACGCGGTCCGGCGAAAGGATATTCTCCATTTGCACTGCCCCGTATTGAAGTTCCCTTGGGTCTACAGAAAGCCTGTTATTCAGCCATTTTTCTATTTCCGTTTTTTTGAAGCGCCATACATTTCCAATCTTACCGGAAGGAATTTCACCTCTTTGCGCCCAGTCATACACAGTCCGCTCGGAAATCCGTAGATATTTTGCCACATCCTCAATCGTTAGAATATCATTATCCATAATGGCCGCTCCAGGCAAGATTCTTTATTCGCTATAATAGACCTTAGACCCTGTGATATGTCAAGCTGCTTCACGGATTGAGAGCTACAGCCTTTAGAATCAGCGTGGTCATGGAGTTTTCACGGCCTGTGTCAAGGAACCGGAGGTTCCAAATCTGCCAATGCCGCGTTAACGGTTGCAGCGCTCACAAACATCCGTGAGCGGCTTACAGAAAAATAATTGAGCCGTACGGTCCGTAAAGCGGGTTTGGGATACCAAAATCGCTCAGCCGCCGGGGGCAATTCTGTCAGGTCTGAGCGTTTCCGCGCCGTTTTGATACACGTGAAGGGGGACACTTCCTTCTTCCATGTAACAATGGATGATGGCCCGGACTGTCCGCACAAGTCCTTCCCGCAGGGCGGCTTCCTGTAGGCTGAAAAGGGCCGTGTCCACGGCGCGTCCTGAAGATCGAAGCGCGGTGGCGGGGTTGCATAGGTCTAGGTCAGGGGTTACTGAAAATACGAGAGACACGATGTCGCCTTCGTTAAGATTGTTCTGTTCCAGCATGGCGTCGTACAGAGCCGCCACACGCAGAGCCATATCTTCCGTTTCGTTCAAACAACGGGTTGCGCCGCGCAGCGCATAAAGCCGTTTCATCCCTTGTTTCCTCCCGCAAGAGCCAGGATAAAAACCGCGGCGGACGCGGTTAGTCCTCCAAAAACCGCGGCCAGAAAATAAGCCGCGGCTCCAGGTATGTAAAGGCGTTTTCCACGGCGCACAAGAAACCAGAGATTCAGGACTATACCATACATGGACAAGGCAAGCAGGATAAGAGCGGACAGCGCACATATACGGAGCAGCATGATTTGGTTTGCATCAATAAAGCGCAGCCGCACTCCCGCACAGTAAAGAAAAGCCGAAGTCAGGCTCATGCAAAAGAAAAAAATGCTCCCCCCCTTCACCGGCAATTGTGGATTAGGTAACATATATTTATACTATAACAGGATATGCCTGGAACAGGAAGATCTGGAGAGAAAATGAAGAAAAGATTTAAGGAAGGGATAAGTATGAAAAAAATATTCGCAGCCTTTTTTATTATATTGATTCTAGGCGGGACGGTCTTTTTTTTCGGCTGGGTTCAGTTTCGGGTTCCACCTGGATCCTGGGGAGTGATGCGATCCAGAACCCACGGGATTGATATGGCGGTTATAGGAGGAGGGGAATTCCGTTGGCTGTGGTACGCCGCTATCCCGGCCAACGTAGAGATTACCTTGTTCAAGCTAAAGCCTGTGGAGCAGCCTATCCGGGTAAGCGGGTCCCTGCCTTCGGGGGATGTTTTCGCTGCTTTTGCCGGAACGGAGGCGGATTTTTCCTATGAATATTCGGGATTCCTTTCTTTTATGCTCAGGGCCACTTATCTGCCTGTCCTGATGACGGAACATGGGGTAGCAAGCCAAGAGGACCTTGCGGCTTTTGAGCGGCGTCTCTCCGCTGAAATCTCCGCATGGGCTGTACGGCGGCTTGAGGAATACGCGGGAGAAGACGGCGCCTCCCCGGAGCGGGACACGGATAAGCTCAAAGAAGACATACTCCGTGAATACCCGTATATTGAAAATCTGTCCTGCGCTCTTACCGCAGTCCGTCGTCCTGACATAACGCTGTACGATTCCCTGCGGAAAATCTATGCCGATTATATTATGGGATTGTATGCCCAGGGAACGGAGACATCCTCACTGGCAAACCGGCAGGCAAGCGCCCGGATTAGGTTTGACGAACTGGCAAAATACGGCGAGTTATTGACCAAATATCCCATTCTGCTTCAGTATCTGGCCCTGGAAATGGGGGAGGGTGAAAAAACCAGCGCCACGGAAGGGGATTTGTAAAAATTTGCAGATAAATAAGGCTGCCGGACCCTGACCGCAGGTAACTTTAACGACGTACAAGTTGTTTTAACTGACAAGTTGTATCCGGCGGCGGAAAATGATAATATTTGAGCTTGTTCCATCGGACCATCGGTTCGTAGAACCGCGGTCTGCACTCGGTTAGTGCGAACCGACGGTTCGATGAAACAATATCTTCGAAAAACCGGTCAAGCGGACTAAAAGCCCTCGGACCATCGGTTCGTAGAACCGCGGTCCAGCCCGGTTTTTCTATTAAATCTAAGGAAGCTGTTCCAAAAACTGAAGTTTCCGATGGAACAGTCTCATTTTACTGGAGTTTTACATGGTTAAGAGTTTTTTTTCTCTTCTATTGTCGATCTGCATGGTGATTCCCGCGGCGGCGGCTCATGTCGGAAGACGGGTGGGCCGTGCTGTTATGCTGATATTTTTTGGATGGGCGCTTGTTTTTACCATTCCGGCCCAGGAAGATGGCGGCGGGGAGGAAATCCCCGTTGAACCGGAGTGGACGGGTCCCCTTCTTGGCCCTTATGCCCAGGGAGATTTCATGTTTACCATCTCAGCCGGGATGCTATTCCCTGTTCTCTTTTTGGACGAGACAGGCGAGGCCTACAATGGCAACATCAAGCTTGGAGGTCAGATAACCCTGGGGCTTAACTATTTTCTTAGCCCGAACATCTTTCTGGGAGCGGAGTTAGTCGGGGCCTTTTCGAATTCCGTGAATAATATGATCCTCCAGTTTCCCTTTGGATTCCGGGCAGGCTATCAATTCATTTTTCGTAAACTGGAATTACCGGTAAGTTTTATGATAGGCGCAATCTCTCAAAATTATATTACGAAACATTACCTGGGACTTTTTCTCAAGCCCGAGGCCGCCGTCTATTGGCGCTTTAATACGGACTGGTCCTTCGGTGTCAACGCGGGATGGTGGCTGGTTCCCGAGTGGCCAAAGGATGGGCCTGAATATAACCGGTACGGAAATTTTCTGAACCTGACCATTTCGGCCCGTTATGTTATATAGGAGTGTAAATATTATGACAGGGATAAAAACACCCACTCTCTTTTTGGATTTACAGCGGACGGGAAACTGTCTGTGTGGAAGAATGTTGTTTGAAATTATGCTGTTTGGGAGTATGTTTTTTCTATCCTGCGCCCAGGACTCAGTTTTTTACACTATCCAATATGATAAGGTTCTGAACAAGAACGCTGTTGTTCCGGGAAGTCCGGGAAAAATTATAGAGCTTGGTGATGCCCTCTATGTGGGAAGCAACGCGGTGTACGAATATAAACAGATTACAGGAGAAGCGTCGCGCTGGCAGAAGATGCCGGAACAGCCCGGAGGCAAGAGGATCATGGACTTGGCCGCTACGGATGATGGTCCGGACAATAAATACCTGTACGCCCTGGTTGACAGGGGTGTGGATTTATCTGACGCCCGCTTGTACCGGAAAAAGGTGAGTGACAGCGAAGTTCCCTGGGAGGAAGTTGCCAAGCCCGGGGGGAACATCCAGGGACTCTGGGGCGCTGGGGATGCCCTTTTCGCAGTGGTCTGGGACGGGAATTCCGTTTTGTATGTAATGGGTCCGGGGGAAACTTCTTTTGGGCAAGTTGTAGGCGTCTCCGGGATGCTCAGGGCGGCGGCGAAATTCGCGGGCCGGTATTATGCGGCCATTGAGGGTACAGGACTTTTGGCGGCGGAGACGGCCGACGGTCTGGGAACCCCGGCGGTTTCCTACGGCGGCGATACCCCCACCGATTTTGTGGGCCTCGTTGAAATAGGCGATAACCTGATCGCGGTTTCGAGCAGCGGCCTAATCTGGCGTATTGACAGCAATAGTCTCGTCATCGAGTCAAAGAAGTTCGATGTTTCTTTTAACGGCGCGGTGGCAAAATGGAAAAACCCGGATCCGAATCCGAATGACGACAAAATTTTGTATTATCCGTATTTATTGCTTTTGGGCCGCGCTGTTTCTGGCGGCAGCAGCTCGGCCGCCTATGAGTATGGGTACAGAGAACTTCCAATCACATTTTCTGGAGAAAAGCTTTTTGACGTTGACCTTCAGTCGCCCGGGAATACTGGCGCGGGCGCTCCTTCCAGCGCGTCCAATAACGATTCCTATTACAGCACTCTGGGAACTCACCCCGTTACCAGCCTTTATCAGGCCCCTTGGGATGGTGTACTTTTTGCCTCCAGCCAGAAGAACGGCCTCTGGTCATGCAGAAAAGGGAATGATCCCAAAGAATGGAACATAGAGTAACGTGGGTGAATATAAAGGGGGGAAGTCTCCCCCCTGCATCCAGCCCGCTTCGCGGTCTTCCGGCGCCCCCCTCTACGGGGGCTTACCACCCCCGCAACGCCCCCTCCCCGTGAAGATCCGGTGGTTTTGTCCCCCCCGGGCTCACGCTGGAGCGGCAGTGCGGTAAGGAGTGCCGGTGAGCGATCTGTTTACGGTGGAAGGAGCCGGCGCTCCAGAAGGTCCCCTGGCGGATCGTATGCGCCCGCAAAGCCTGGACGACATCATAGGCCAGGATCACATCGTCGGACCGGGACGGCTCCTGAGAAGGGCGATACAGGCGGACCGGCTTTCTTCCGTCATCTTTTACGGCCCCCCGGGCACGGGAAAAACGAGCCTGGCCCGGGTGATCGCCAACACCACGCGGGCCTACTTTGAAAGCCTCAACGCGGTCCTGGCGGGAATCAAAGACATCAGGGAAGCCATAGACCGCTCGGATGAACGCCGTCGGCTTTACGGACGCAGGACCATTCTCTTTGTGGACGAGGTTCACCGGTGGAACAAGGCCCAGCAGGACGCCCTTCTCCCGTGGGTGGAAAACGGCACGGTGATCCTCATCGGCGCTACCACGGAAAACCCCTTCTTCGAGGTAAACCGGGCACTGGTAAGCCGGAGCCGTATCTTTCAGCTTAAATCCCTTACCCCGGAAAGTCTTCGTAAAACCGCGGCGCGTACCCTGGCGGATGCCAAACGGGGCTACGGCAAGTGGAACGTTGTCTTTGAAGAAGGCGCCCTAGAACACCTGGTAGAAGTCTCTGGGGGAGACGCCCGGAGCCTCCTCAACGCCCTGGAACTGGCGGTAGAAACCAGCCCCCCTTCCTGGCCGCCGCCTCCGGGCGCGGAAATCCGGGTTTCCATGGAAGCCGCCGAGGAAAGCATACAGCGCCGGGCAGTGCTCTACGACCGGGACGGGGATTACCACTTTGACACCATCAGCGCATTTATCAAAAGCGTCAGGGGAAGCGATCCGGACGCAGCTCTCTACTGGCTTGCCAAGATGGTCCGGGCCGGAGAAGACCCGGCCTTCATGTTCCGCCGTATGCTCATCCTGGCAAGCGAGGATGTGGGCCTGGCGGATCCTCAGGCGCTGTCAGTGGTCATCTCCTGCGCCGAAGCCTTTGACCGCATAGGCTTTCCTGAAGGCAGCTTCCCCCTGGCCCACGCCTGCCTCTACCTGGCGACGGCCCCCAAGTCCAACACGATCATGACCTTCTTTGACGCCATGAAGGAGGTGGAAAAGGAAGACGCGGAAGTGCCAAACCACTTGCGGGACGCGAACCGGGATGCCGAGGGATTCGGCCACGGGGACGGGTACATCTACCCCCACGCCTACCGGGATCACTGGGCCGCTCAACAATACCTGCCTGCCATCTTGAGGGGCAAGACCTTTTATACGCCCTCCGCTGTCGGATACGAAGGCAGGATACGGGAAGAAGTGCTGCGGAAGCGGGAGATTCAGGCGGCGGTTGTCCTGGGGGACGGGGATGCCGGGGGGGAATTCCTCTCCTGGTCGGCCTCCTCAAAGGGACGGGAAGGCTGGTTCAAGCGCCTTGAATCCGGGCGCAGCGCCCTGCTCCTTTCGGACCGGGATCGCATCCTGGGGCAAACGTCCCTGACCCGGCATGACCGCGTTCTGGCGCCGGCAGCCGGGGACGGGCTTCTCCTGTGGGAAAGCCTGCGGAAAACCCCCGAAGGGCTTACCGCCGCTTTGGTGGAGACCCAGGCCGCCCGGGACGCGCTGCTCCGCTTTGCCGCCTCCCTGGACGAAACGGAGCGCCCGGAAATCGCGGTCTACCCCGCCCTCCGCTTCCCCGCTCCCGAAGAGGCGGAAAAGCTCTTCTCCACCAGGGTTTTCGATCACATCTTTGCCCGGGAGAATTGGCGGAAAGGCTTTGCGGGAGAAGCCGGCCAGGTCTTTAGGGATTACGCCCAGGGCGCGTGGAACCTTCTGGCCCCAAAAGGGGACATATCCCTCCTCCAGTCCCCTCCCCGCTTTGGAGAACGGCTTTCCCGGATCATCCGGGAAGAATGTGGAGCGCCTGAACTTTCGGAAAAACTCATGGAAGCGGAAGAACGCTTTTTCTCTCCCGGCGCTGAAAATACCGGTTCCCCCCGCTGGCTGACCTGGGATAGCGAAGTTTTACGCCTGAGCTTTGAGGAAGCGGGTTTTACAGTGACCCTGACAACCGTCGAACAGCAGGAAGAACGCCTTATCTCGCAACGCGACGTCTCGGCATGGTTTGACAAGGAGCGCTCAAGCTGGGGGGCCAAGGTTTGGGAACACCTGGGAGACGGCGATTTTAACCGCATCCGGGAAGCCCTTAACGAACGGGCCGCCCAGGGCCCGATGATTTGGAAATGGAAGAGCTTTCTTCTATTAGGGAAAAAACTTTAATTACGTATGGGGGGGCCGAGGGGCCGGGGATTATGTCCCTTAGCCCCTCGGATGGTTAAAGGGGCGAAGCCCCCGCTTCACTTACTCACCTTGTCTTACAAAAGCATCGTCGTAGCCGCTTCCTTTGAAACGCCGCAGGAGAGCGCTGCTTTCTCCAAGATTCACAGGGCCTATTAGAACGCGGTAGATGGGTTTCTCCTGGCTTACCCCGGCAAGTATAGCCACAGGATAGGCATTACCCAACCGGGACAGTTCGGCTTGTACAAGTTCCGTTCTGCTGTACGCTCTTAATTGAAGGTAGTACATTCCTTTTTCAAGAGCGCCGATGAGAGGGGCGGAAAATCGTGGCTCCGCTGCCGTTTTGTTTGAGGCGCTTTCCGCAGTTGTGGCCTGTATAGACTGGTTTCCTGCTGTTTGAGCCGGGAGCGGCTTTTCCGGCCTTGCCGCTTCCGGCGCAGTGGAACCGGAGGATGGTGTTTCGGGAATAATGTTCTGCGAGGGGATTTCAGAAGCGGCTCCTGCCGGGGCTGTGGGCGGTAAAGAAGACGTAATCGGAATAATTTCCGAAGGAAGGCTCATATAGGGATCAGGGGGCCGGGGTGTGGCAGGTTCCAGGACGATACCACTCCGGGCAGGCGCGGTATTATCCGGCTCTTGGCCGGAAGCGGCGTTCTGCCTAGTTTGCGAAAGTGGAGTATAGGCTGCACTGGGAAAAGAATCCTCCCGCATTTCTGGAGCTTGTATGGCCAAGGGATAGCCGGGCCCAAATTCCCTTGAAAAATCAGAATTTGCTTCCCTGCTGCCTTCCGCCGGGGCGGAAACGGAAGATGAAGATACCGCCGGTTCCCATTCCCAGGGCCACGGTACATTTTCACCGGAAGCCGGCTTATCCGCCGGGATGACGGAATTTCCTGAAAGTTGTTCGTCCCTAGAAGCTTCGGCGACAGGGGCGGGCAGGGCAGGGGAATCCCATACCGGCGGCAAACTGTCTGTTATAACAGCCGGCCCAGGGGGGATGATCGGCTGTGGCGGGGTTTGGGTGGTCTGCTCGGCTTGAACAGGAGACATTGCGGCTATGGCGGCCCTGGGATCATAATCCGGGTCTCCGTTGGGATTGGCTCCATCGGTAAACCGGGAAAAAGCGATGGGGTCCGCAGGCATGGTCATGCGGATTCGGCCTATGGAACGGCTTTGTATGCCTATAACTTCCGCGGCCTCCTTGGACAAAACAGCCAAAAGGCCGGGGGAATCGAGACCCGCCGCCACGATAACCCGTACGGATTTACCGGTTTCAAGGTTTGTAATATCCACCACCGTGTTCCGGGGAAACGATTTTGTGGCCGCATAGTAACCGCCGTCAGGCAGTTCGCCGCCTATACTCACCGCTGCGGATCCTTCCCAGATAGACGCTCCGATAAAAACTACAGCGACAGCGGACGCCGCTACCAAAAGAACTAACTTTCTCATAATTCTGTTCCTCTTCTATATCCTTGTTTTCTGACTTATATGTCCCGCAGGTGGGGAAAAATTGCCCTGGCCGCGTTTTTGGCGCGGACCGATTCATCCCCAGTGAGGTTTGAATATCTCTTTTCATACACTTTTTGATAAGGAACTACCCTGAAAACCCTGAGCAGGACTTCCCGTGGCTTGACAGCCGCTCCGTGGGAGATTTCGCCGCCGCTCTGGTAATCCAGCAGAACCATAACGAAAAAGTCCATGCCACCATCGCCGGCTTCATCAAAGTCTCCACTGACTTCATCAGGAAAATCTTTGGGAGGTTCCCGGTCTATACGCAGGGTACGCGCGTTGCTGACAATATGGCCGGCGTTAAAAAATACGTCCATCAATCCATCTTCCCAAAGAACTGAAGCCGCAGTCTTAGGGCCGTCCGGCACAAGTCCTGTTTCAATAACGATAAAAGAAACTGTATAGGCAAAAGCCGGCGCAGAACCGGCAAGCCCGGCGAAAACATAAAAAAGTATTAGCTTTATCCCGCTCTTTCCGGCGCGCATGGAACCCTCCATAGTTCCTATCGGCAAAAAACCGGGCGGCCTGTAGAGTGAACATGGAAAAATTTAAACGCGTCCATGGATCATGGAGGAAAAGTCCGCCGCCGCCTATCGTCCGTTGTTTCCTGGAATCATTAGGGGCAGAGGTAAATTAGACTTGTTCAACAAACTGCTTTAATAGAGTTGTTCGTCGGAAACTTCGTTTCCGCAACTTCAGTTGTCGTCGAACCAAAGGGTCGCCAAGTCCAATGAACCCTGGAACCGGTGGACATGAAACCCTCGCCTGACTAAAGTCCGCAATAAGTCCACAAAAGGGCCGCCCAAGCTCCAGGGGAATTGGGCGGCCAGGTTTTTTACAGGGCGCTTCTTTGTTACGGCCCCGGAGTATAGGGATCCCCGTTAATGGTCAACGACGCCCCCGGACTAACCGTTGTCTCAGTACCGCTTTTGTTTTTGAGTCCGTCCGTGTCGGTGATGGCGAGGGTCCCCGCCTGTACCTGAATGCTTGCCAGCTTGCCGTTTTCACAGTCAATGCTCTTTACCGTCACTGTTTTCCCCGGCGCGTTAATCACCAGGGAGGCCCCGTTGTTCCCCAGACCCAATGCGCTTGAATCCATGGTGAAGGAACTGGTCCCGGCACTGTTGGTATGCGTGGCGTTTTCCGTCACCGTTACATCGGCAAAGGTAATGGCATCCTTAACCGTAAGGGCTGAAGAGCCAAGAACAAGGTTTTTAACAATGACATGCCAGTACACACCGCCGTGTTCGGCGTTATCGCTTACTGTTAGTGTTTCCGAACCGGATTCGCCGGTGAGCAATTTGGTTTCCCTCAGAAGCCTGACGATACCACCGGGGCTTGTCATCGCGCCGTAGATTCTCTCTATGCCGCCTACAAGCCACAGAGTACCGCCTATCTCCAGCGTGGAAACCTGGAAATTATATCCAGCCGGCGTGCCCCCCGGCAGCATGGTGGCGTTTCCGCTTGTCGCTTCATACTTGAGTGTACCAAGGCCGGTATAGTTGTATTGGGTATGCATATGCCATGTAGCCCCGCTCATGAGTACCAGGGTGACCCCTTCCGGTATACCCCAATCGCTTTTGCCGTTTGTATCCACGGCAGGCCGTGTCGGAGCGCTCCGCAGGTAGTACGTACCGCTTGTGGCGCCGGTCATATCGGTAAAGACCTCTGATCCGTGCCCGCTGGCGTAAACAGGAAAAACTGGTGTTTTGGTCTCTGTCTTTTCGCTCGTATCAAAGGAGCCGGTATCGCCAATCGTAAGGCCAGAGACGACGATCTCCTCATGGGCGGCGCTGTAGACTGAAACGTTGAAGGTTCCTGCCGTTTTCAAAGTAAGGGTAAGGCTTCCGCCCCCTTCATTGATGGCTACTTCGGCTTGTTGTGTGCTGCTGGAAAAGGCGGTCTCAATTGCAAACTCCTGTTCTATCGCCAAACGTACTGTCCGGTCCGTCAGACCTGGCGCCTCACCGGAAGCCGCGACCTCAAGAATCCGTATCTTGATGAGAATTTTATCATTACTGTCGGTAACTTTCAAAGTTATCTTGTATGCGCCTTCGCTCAGGGGATTGCTCTTAACTTTCAGATTCGAGCCGTCAATCTCAAATTCACCGTTATCGCTGCCTACGTCTTCCGTCAGGGAATACACAAAGGGGGCGGTCCCGCCTTCAACGCCCAAAGTCCCGACGACGGCCCCGGGTTTTACATTGTCGTTTCCCGCCTGTAATCCGTTCGCCTTAGTGAAGCTAAAGTCTGTAATTTCAGGAGCCGCAGGATCAGTCTCCTGGGGACAGGCGCTGAACATGAACGCCGCCGGCAGAATAAGTATTCCCGCAAGATAAAAAATAACTCTTTTCATTTCTCTATTCTTCCTTTTCGCTTTGATATTGGATATGTTTAATTTCTGTTCAACGTAAGTCCGCCGCCCAGCGTAATCACGCTGCCGCTTATGGCGAAGGTCTGTTCGCTTACTCTGGGGAAGGTCTTCCACTGGATAAGGCTGTTCACGGTTTCCAGTTCTCCTGAGCTTATAGTAACGAGCCTGTCGCGCCGCGCTAGATAGCGGTATTCCTCCGGGACGCCTGATGAGGGCGTAACCACGTATGAGCCATCGGCGTTGAAGCTCCAGAGCGAGCCGTCAGAGGCCGTCCAGGAACCGAGGAACGGCGTCCAAGGCGGGGCGGCGGGGGCATCCGGCGTAGCGCCTTTTCCCGGAGAGGGGTCGACGGAGGCCCGCTCGTAGATGTCGTATTTTATAAGCGACCCATCCAGAAGCCCGCGTTTAAACAGGACGAGCTCGCCTTTTTCTCCTGCGGGATGCAGAGTCCAGGCTTCAAGGCGCTCACCGCTTGACATTTCCTGCCCGTAGGTAACGAGAAAATTCCTGTAGAGCGCGTAGCTGAACTGGTTGTCAAAAACCAATTCGCAGTGATGTGTGGAGGACACCGTGCCGTCCTGTTTGAAAAAATATGTAAAGCCGCCGTTTGCTCCGGGCTGCCATTCGTAACCGAGAAGCGGATTATCCTGATAGTTTCCCCCGTTCATCGACGCGTCTTTCCTGTTAATCGCGTTTAAATTTATGCTGTAATCAGCCGGCTCCTCGGCGGCTTCTTCCGTTTCAGGTTCAGGTTCCTGCTGATTTTCAGGCTCATCCATCCCCGGAGTTCCGGTGATCTCTTTTACTTCCGTTTCAGTCTCCCGTAGTTTTTCAGGCTCATTCCCGTCCGGCATTCCGGCAGGCTGGGAGCAGGCAAAAAAGCAGAGAAAAAAAACTGTTAATAACAGCGAAAAAATTGTACAGGGTTTCATAATAGCTCCATTACGGGCCGAAATACTCTCTTTCCTTCCCGCCGGAGCGGAAAGGAAGGTGGCGTTTTGGCCTTAGACAGGGGCGAAGGCGGTACGCCGCCTTTTGGCCGCGAACAAGAGGGCCGCGCCTGGGATGGCGGCGCTTCCCAGACCGGCCAGGCCGCCCGGCGCGCCCGCCTGGAAGCGGGGCAGGATGGCCGCCTGTTCATCTTGTAGCGCTTTTACGCAGCTTTCGTGCAAAGGGCAGCCCGGTATGTTTGGAAGCTCCCCCGCCACAGCCGCTATTGCGCGGGCCCGCGCCGTGTGGTTTACAAGAAAGAAGACCGCTGTTCCAAAAAGCAGGCAGGGGATGAGGGTAAGTGTGAGACGCTTCATTTTGCCGCCTCCCCAAGCGCGCTGATGCCTTTTATTTTGCCAGCATAAACCGCCCAGCCTGACCATTGTTGTGCAATTTCATTTTTACTTGTGAACCCGTTTTTCTTGTAGTCATCAATACTCCCATCTGGTACGTAGATAGTCAGGCTAGAGTATTTTGACAATACAGGATCGCCTTGGTTTAGATTAAAGGATACCGATGATATTTCCGGAGGGATAACCGAGTTCACCACAAGGGTTTTAAATTTATTGGACGCTAACCCTCCAAATGTGTACTCGGAATCCGCTATCTGATACACGCTTGCCGGCAGATACACCGCTTCAAGACTGGCGCATCCATAGAACGATGATATTGGCAACACTGTAATACCGAGATTGGAAAAATCCGCGGCACTTATCTTCGTCCCGCTGAATACGCTTACGCCAAGAGATGAAACGGAGGATGGAAGTGTCAAAGTTCCCGCGATCTTTGAACCAGCAAAAGCCGCATCTCCCAAGCCGATCAAGCCGTTGGGCAACTCAAGGCTGGTGAGTGCGGTGTTCTCAAACGCTCCTATACCGATTTTTTTCAGACTTCCCGGAAGTTCTATTTTTTTCAGGCTTGTTGCATTAGCAAAAGTCTTGTATGACACTTCTATCAGGTAGGGGGGAAGTTTAACATCCTCGATGACCCCGCCTTCAAAAAGGCAGTCGCCAAGATTGATAATTTTTTCGGGGAGAATGATCGAAACTACTTTAGCAAAAGGACCTGGGGTCTTGCCGTCGTGGGAGGTGATATAGGGGCCGAGAAGCCTAGATCCGGTACACTGGGATAGGTCCAGGACAAGATATTGGTTATTGGTAAAGCCAGGTTCATTTACATTTATTTGATAACCATTTGAATAAGAGCAGCCGAAAATATAGGTTGCTGTTTCTACCTTCGTACTTGTATTGTTGCGCGAATTCTGTCCATCAAGCATCTGGCTAAAATCAAAGCCGGCCAGAGCAATATAGATTGGGGCGGTTTTTGTAGTAAAGCCGTTTGCTTCAATTGAAGTGTAGGTATTAAGGTCTTTCAGTGAATCATAGCCTGTAAAAAGCACATAAACCGTTACCGTATAATTGATTTTTGTGCCGTCCTCAGTTGTTGCTGTAAAGATTTTTGGCTTAGAAAGGTCTAATGTTCCTGAGTTGTAGGGGTAGACAGTAGCGCCATCTTTTGCCTTTATTTCATTCACATCATCACTCACCGTTACACCAACAGCCGATGCCACTGTGTTTTTGAGATTTATGCCTTCGGTATAGGGGACTGTAATCTTGATCGTTTTAGATTCATTGTCAATCAGCCCAGGTATTTTGGAAATGCTGAAACTCGTAATTGAAGCCCGCGCCGTTGTGTTTGTATTTCCCCCCGTATTATTATCTTCTGTATTTGTATTTTCCGCTGTATTATCGTCTTCTGTTGCATTTGCGTTTTCCACTGTATTATCATTCTCTGTTGTATCGGTTTTGTCTTTTTCATCGGCATCGTTCAGCGAGTTGGGCGCTTCTTTTGCCGGGCTGTCTTCCGACAACGTGTTATCGCAGGCAGGAAGCATAAAATTAAAAAACGCCGCTCCGAGAATTACCATAAAACCTATTTTTGTTTTTTGTAACATTTTGTTACTCCTGTTTTACCCGTTCATGGGCAGCTTAAGATTATAAATTTCCGCCCGTCTCAACGAAAAGAGCGGAAACCAAGCAGTTCATTATTACCGTAGTCTCAAGTAATCTTGGTAAATGTCAAAGCATGGCCGCCCGCCACCGCTTCTGACGCTTTTATTTCATTGGCGGCGGATACCTCCCATTTGGAAAGAATGGGGTCTGGATTATAGCGCATCTGCCCCCGAATTACAAGGTAGCCGCTGTCAGGGCTGGCGCCTGTCATCCGCACTGCGTATGCGTTAGCAAATGTATGCTGCATGGCTAGGTGGGTCGTAGTAACAATACCGTCCCCACCGAACTGAAAGAGCCAACGCCAGGATGCCGCAGACGCTGGATCTATCGCATTCCAGGCGTTAAGAAAATCGTTGCTTAAACTCAACGGACCTGGACTGATTGTTCCCATGTATGAACCCGCAAGGGAGCCTGAACCGGTCAGAATAAGCGCGGTGCTGGTTACAACAAAGCTGTAGATATCAACAACTCCGCTGTTATTTACAGTGATAAGCTGGTGGGTGCTTCCAGATTCCCACACCAGAAAACTGTAGGTGTCAGCAGCATTTACAAGTATATTTCCATCCTTTCCAAGCTGGATGCTTGTACCGCCATTTGTCCATGTCCCGAGTACCGGGCAATCGATAGTCGCCATAAAAAACTCCTTCTGCGCTTTTAATTGCGCTGCGTCAAAATATTTTGTATTTTAACGTATGATTATATTGGACTTGTTCGATAACTGAAGTTATCGAACAACTCTATTACATAACGCCTACGGCGCTATTGTTCACCAGTTGTCGCTGATAGGCGGATCTGTACTGACAAAGGTCCAGGGCGGCGTACCGCTACCGGTGTACTTTGCATAAAGTGGTGTTCCGTCTCCTGCTTCCATATCCCTCGCTTTCGGAACCCCTATAGGAATCTCGCTGCTGTCAGAGCTTACCACAGAGGCAGCGCTGCCCCAGCCGCTGATCTGGACAGTACCGTCTATGATTATTTGGTTGGGAGATACCGAACCGCTGCCGGCAATAGTTCCGCTTGAGCCGCTCTTGTTGAATTTGATAAGTTCCACCCCATCAGACCAGAATGAATTATCAATAGAAACGCCTGCGCCGCTTACATAAAATTTATCAACGTTTTTATTGGCACAGGAAAGAGTATTGCCGTAGATTGAGCCTCCTGACATAGTAAACAGCGAAGAATGCAGGCTAACCAATACGCCGCCGCCGTTTATTTTTCCTGATACCGTTGTCGATGTCGATTCGACCTTATTACCGTATATATTGCCGCCGGAAAGATAAAATTTTCCGCCATAGGTAGCAATGACGCCTCCTCCTCCCGCAGCGCTGCTGCCATTACTTGTAACCGTGTTGCCTGAAATCTCGCCTCCGGACATATTAAACGTACCCATGTCATACACGCCGACTCCGCCGCCATAAGACTTTGTGCCGGAGACAGCATTATTCCCCTCGATTATTCCACCGTACATATTGAAGGCGCCGCCTGATACCATAACTCCTCCCGGCCCGCCGTATATAGATGTGTTGTTGGTAATAATCGCGTTATCGTATAGGTTCAGTATCCCTCCTGAGTAAATTTTGATAAGGCTGCTGTCGTTCGGCGCAGCGGTTCCGGTTCCAGAAAGCGTCATGGTCCTGCCGCTTCCCGTGCCTTGCAAATTAAACGTTACGCCACTGCCTATAATGAACAGATTCCCCGTACCATAGAGCGTGATAGTCTGAGAAGTTATGCCATTATCAGTGATGCTGATGGTCTTGTTTGCAAAACTACTGCCACTGGTGTCAATGGTAGTACTGGTGGTGGCGCTGGTGATATTAATTATAAAATCGGTATTAGTGGTGTCCGCTGCTATATCATTGAAAGCTGAGTAAAGGGACATCTCGGCGGGAACATAAAAAATAAATGGTTCTGGCGGATCCGAAGGCTGTAGAATACCGCATCCGCTTAGAATAAGCAAACTAAAACAATGTCCGGCAAGCAGCGCCCACCTGACACCAGAAGAAATCCTTTCTCTTTGTAACATCATGTTATCTCCAAAAAATTTATTTCCGGTCTTGCTATGTAGGGCCGGGTTTTATATATCACAGAATATGTGATATATAAGCAGTGTTATTGCTCTTGTTCTAAACCTATAGCCTCTGTATTAGTCAGGTGTATATTGTGGCTGGGATCAGCGGTTAGGTCTAAATATTTCGTATTTGGATCATAATACACCGCAATACCGCGGTTATCATTATCGGTTTTGCATATTCCGTCTTGCTTAAGAATATTTGTTTTCTCCGGGTTATCACAGCCATAAATCGTACCGCCTGTTTTATTAAACGTGCCGAGGTAGAAGTATACTCCTCCGCCACTGACAGTGCCATCAGTACCACTGATTTGATTATCCACAGTGTTGCTATAAATCTCACCGCCTGACATGGTAAACGTAGCGTTCATTATTTTTACGCCGCTTCCTGCTAGGTAGCGTCCTGTTCCATTCTGCATGATATTGGCGTTGTGATGAATGGCACCTCCGCTCATGGTAAACATACCTCCGTTGGATAAATATATACCGCCGGCATTGCCATAATAATTAACATTGTAAGAAACTTCACCGCCGCTCATAATAAATTCGCCATAAACCAATACACCGGCGGAATAATAGTTGACAGCAGCAACAGTATTTTTGGTTATTTTTGCGCTGCCGGTCAGTTCAAGTATCCCTTCCTTATTTACACTTACTATCGCTTTAGTAGAATTTTCCGTATCGCCGTCTTCTCCGGCGCTCATCCCTTGAATGATGAGACTGCCGCCGATAATGAGTTTTACTTTTTCAACATCTGCAGCTGTGCCGGTGCCAATGGTTTTTCCAAGAGTAAACATCACGCTGCCGCCGGAATGTCTGCGCTTGAGTTTTTTCTCATCCCCATTATCCGTCAGCGTAATTGTCTTTCCCTGTAATCCGGTATCGGTGACGGGATTAAGGTTTATAAACATATTGTCCTTCAGGTCATCATCGGTAAAGTCAATATCCGCAGTAATGTTGATAGTAACCTGGCTTGGCTCGGCAGCCGCAATATCCTCAAAAGCTTTTGCGAGTTCCTCATAGTTCGCCGCGTCATAGGACGTTTTAGGCGGGACATAGGAGCCGGGGCCGTTATTTTCTATTGCAGCGCTAAAGGCCGCCGCAGCATCTGGAAGTGTGGTATCCTGAGCTTCATCCCAATCGGCCTGGGTGGAATTGGGATCAGTCAACAAAGCTTCCGCGGCGTTTATGACGGCTTGGTACGCGTCTTTTTGATCCTGAGTAAGCCAGGGCTGGCCGCTGGGAACCCCTGACGAGTTTTCTGCAACATCAGGAGCCGCGGCGATTTCTTCTTTAGCTGCGGCAACAGCGGCGGCGAGCAGGTCCTTATTTACATCAACGGTAATCTTGACGGCTTTGCTTAGTGTTTTTCCATTCCCGCCTGCGGCTGTTATATGCGCCTTCCATGTCCCGGCGTCAAGCGCGGCGGAGTTAATCTTTAGCTCTTTTCCATCTATAGTAAATTTGCCGTTATCCGCGTCATTGCCTTCGCTGTCCGATGTTAATGTATATGTAACGGTTTCACCCAAAGCTGTTTCGCCGCTAAAGGTCCCCACAGTTTTGTTGGCTGCAACGTTTATGGTCCGGTATTTCAGTCCCTCAAGCGGGGTAAAGGTAAAATCCGGCGCTTCCGCTTTACGTACGGAAACTGCTAGATTTTCTCTGCTGAAACTTTTTCCTTTGCTGTCGCTCACTACCGCCGCAAAGATATGCTCTCCCGCGGACAACTCGGTTTTTATTTTTAGTTTTGCGCCGTCAATCTCAAATTTATCGTCTCCCGCTGTCAGCGTGTAGGTATACGGCGGCGTTCCGCCTGCCGCGCTAAAGGTTCCCGCAGCGGCTCCGGCACCGGCGTTCTCATTCTCCGCCTGTAATCCGTCCGTCTGAGTGAAGCTAAAGTTTGTAATTTCAGGAGCCGGCGAATCATTCCCCTGTTCTTCTTGATTAACTGGTTTCTCCGGGGATTCCGTACCCGGCGTACAAGCGCTGAACATGAACGCCGCCGGCAGAATAAGTATTCCCGCAAGATAAAAAATAACTCTTTTCATTTCTCTATTCTTCCTTTTCGCTTTCATTATTCTCCACATGGGGTATAGATTAGAGGATTTCCTCCCCCCATGAGATTCACAGTGATATTGTTACCGCTTTTTTCAAAACGGTATTCCCGCAGTTCCGGGGCTGCTTCGTGGGACAGGGTAACCAGCCTGTCTTTACGTACCAGGTAACTGTACTCGGCGGAATCCCCGGACGCGGTTTTAATGAGGATGCCATTGGCCCTGAATTCGCGGCGCTCGTCCCCGGCCTGCCATGTCCCGGTAAATACATTGTTCAGCGCAAAACTGCTGTCAGCCGGGGCGGACCCGTCTTTTTCCAGGGCGTAGGTAATTTTTTCATTGGCGGTAGTAGTAAAGATTATGGAATTTCCATCCTGCGTCATTATTCCGGCTTTAAGGGTATCGGTGTTGTCCATTTCGGTTCCGTAGATAACCAGGATATTTTTCCATATCACATAGCTGAACTGATTATCAAATTCCAGCCCGCAGTGATGTTCAACAAAAATAGTCCCGTCCCGGCTAAAGGTGTAAATAAAGCCCTCATCGTTTATCCAGTCTTTCCCCAGAAAGGGATTGCCGGGACCGCTGAATTCACCGCTTTCAAGTCCCTGGCCCTGGAGCGGGGCGGATTCGCCTGTTCCCTTCCCCAGGGCTATATCGCAGTTGGCAAGGAACAAAAGGCCCGGCAGCAGGCTCTTGAGCAGGAGAGATTTCATCCGGTAAAGCGTCCGCCTCTTTGTTTGCGGCCTTAGGCAATTCATATTGATTCCTTACTGGCTGTTCTTTACAAATTTGTTATTATTTGTTATAGTTTGTTTTTGTAGGTCTGTCAATTCTCTATGCTGTGTTTTGTTGTGTTTCATTTGTAAAGAAGGCTTTACTCAATCTTAATCCAGTTTATTTTACTTGCTATGAAGGAGAACGTTATGAAGGGGCTTGTTATCATGGCGCTGCTTCTCAGCCTATCGCTGGCCGGCTGTAACAACGCGGTCAACCCTGAGTCCGGGCCTCCGGCTGAAAGCGAAGCGTATACCATTGACTATTCCGCCGGGGGACCGGGCCTTTCCAAGCTCCTGGGCTGGCAGTGGGCAAAAGAGGGATCTGATTTTATATGGCTTTTCCGCAACGATGGAACCGTGTCGGTCATCCATTGTTGCGGCGAAGTGTACCACCGGCAGTTCAGTTATTTGTTCCTGGGCAACATTTTTATAACTTACGGCCACGAAACAAGCTTTGACGAGTTGGACGCGGGTGTTTTTACTATGACTGAGGATGCTGTAGGCGTCTCTCTTGCCCGGTCCGGCGGGATGCGCTTTGTCCGGGGAGAGCCTGACGCCGCTTCCCTTGCCGCGCCGCCTTTGGTTTTATCGAATGATCTGCTTGGAACTTGGCGGGGGGAGGACGGAACGGAATACGAATTCCGCTCCGATGCCGGGCTTTTCATACGCTCCCCCGATGGATACGGGCAATATGCTTATCTTGTGCGCTACGCCGAATTACTGATTCTCGGCCCCCTCGTTGACGGAGCGCCGGCAACATTGCGGAGATACCGATTCAACCGCTCAGGCGGCAAACTCTACCTGCGAGGTTCTGACGGCCAAAAATATACCCTAAACGCTCTGAAATAAGCGCCGCCCGGACCTGGACAGCGCCTTCCCCGTTTCTACGGAATTCCCGGAAACCGGCTGGGTTTTCCGGGGATATTTTTTGCTATTCCGCGAACCGTACTAAGCGCCAGTACAACGAGGTGTTGGTGCCCCGGGAATAGGGCGTTCCAGCGCCGCCGGGCCGGTATTCGTGAATTCGGATGACCTCTTTATTGTCCATTGCCACGGCGGTAACCGTATCCCAGGACGCCAGGGCCGGCGGGTCCCAGCGTCTGCCGTCATTCCCCACGGTAACAAACACGCTCCCCCGTTTAAGCCATGCCCCTTCATAATTTTGCTGAACCCGCCCGTCGGCGTAATAGGTAATGCCGGGACTGGTTCCGATTGTTATCGTGCCGTTATCGGGATCAAAGGGAGTAGCGGCAAAACCGCCTGACCAGCCGCCTATCATCACCGCCGCTGAAGGGTTTAACGACAGATCAAGGGTCGCGGGTTCGCCGCTTTGCCGGGTGAGGGTAACAGGCGACTCATTTATAACTGGTTCAAAAGGATTGGGATCCTGTTTATTGGTGGCCGCATAGTCAAACGCTATGGGGGTTATGCTGATGGCAGCGCCGCTCAATTCAAAACTATAGGTTTTGTACAACCCATTGTCAGCCACGCTTCCCACGGTGATAGTTTCGGGGTCGCCGGAGACGGTAACCAGGAATTTACGGTCCGGTTTGCCGCTCCATACCACAAAACTCCCCGCGTCCGTGACGTCGCCTATGCCGTAGGTCCCGTCCGTCCTAAAGGTCCAGGTTTTTCCATCGGAACCGGTCCAGGAACCAATAAAGGGGTTAAGAGGGAACTTAATCGTGGTTTGGAATGTTTTAACATGATTGAAGCCCTCGCCGTCCCCGTTTGTTACAATGGCGTACACCGTCACCGGGCTTGTAAAAAAGGTTACCGGAATAAACTGATCCTCTTCTATGACGATCTGGGTAGTAGCGAACGCAGTGCCGCTCTCGTTTCTGGCCCAGATAATGTCGTCAAAGGTTTTATCCGGGGCATTGGACAGGTTTACCGTTACCGCTTTTCGTAAATCAAACGGCACGCCCATCGTAAGGGTTTCGGGAAATCCACTGATGCCTTCCGGGGGCGGATTTTCCTGGGCGGGATCGCCCCCCACGGCTTTTTCACAGCCGGAAAACACAAGACAAAGGCTCAGCGCAAGCGCCGCCCCCAACAGAAAAATTCTTTTCCTAATTTTGTTCATCTTTATTACTCCTTAGTCTTAAGAAAATTATGCAAACGGACCGCAGTCCAATTTGTTGCTACATGACGTGATCCGGCAATTCGCCGCCTGAAGGATCGGGAACGTGTACCATCGTCAACATACCGCCGTCCTCATGATCGATAATATGACAGTGCAGCATCCAATCGCCGGGGTAGTAAAACTTGACCGCCACGTCAATATAGGTACCCGGCGGAATCTCTAGGGTATCCTTCCACATTTCCCGATCGGGGGGCTGACCGTTTACGGATACAACCTGAAAATGGCCGCCGTGCAGGTGCATGGGATGATATCGTATGTGATGCGCCATGCCTATGTTGTCCTGGTTGTCAAAACGGAAAATATACACCCGGTTAAGCTCGCAGCTAAAAATATCCATCTGGGGAAAAGCTTTTCCGTTAATCGTCCAGGCTGTGACCGGAGAACCGCTCCCATGACTGCCGTCTCCGTTGTCGTAGTCCATGTCTGAACCGAGAACAAAAACCTTATCGGGGCTTTTGCCTTCAATTCCAGGGAAGGCTTCAGATTCACCGGGGATAAAAGGCGATTCCATGTCTTCTCCTACGCCTTCATAAATAACGGGGATTTTCATGCCATTACTGCGTTCATTCCTTATGTAGTACGTACCGCTGTCCCTGATTCCCTTGAGTTCCACGTCCACCCGTTCGCCGGGGGCTATTCTGATAGTCTTCGTCATATACGGCTCAAGCAGCTTATGGCCGTCCAGGTGGGTCACGCGGAATTCATGCTCATCCATCGATAGGGTATGACTTAGGGCCGTTGAGGCGTTGATAAACCGCAGCTTGACAATTTCCCCCTGCTTCAGCGTAACGGGATAAATGGCATTGACTCCGCGGCGGTTGACCGTCTCCACATTGCCGATGAGTTCCATATTTCCGTGTACGCCGCCATAATCAAAATCTATGGCGTTACTTAAGGGATTGAGGGTCCAGTCGTCCAGGGTAAGTACATAATCGCCCGCATATTTGCTGTCATAGTCCTCCTTTACAATAAACGGCGCGTAAAGGCCCATATTGAGCTGGGGCAGAATCGGCCGCAGGTGGGGATGATACCAGTGGGTACCCGTCATATTCAGGGTGAACTCAAAAACAGTTGTATCCCCCTTGTTCAGCACTCGTGAGGGTCCGTCCTGCTCTATGGGAACCCGGAGGCCGTGCCAATGGAGGCTGGTTGATTCCACACTCGAATTTGTTACATTAAAACGCAGCGCTTCGCCTGAAGGAACAATGATCATGCCCCCGGGCAGTCCGGTTTCGTATTGATATATCGCGGTTGTCGCACCCCGCTTCAATTCAGCTTCGCCATCGGTAATGTTGATTTCATAACTGGTCCGGGGCTGGTAGTGAAGAATATTATAGGGATTCCCGGTCTCTAGTTCATTTCTACTCGCCGGATTCCCGCAGGCAAGAAAAGCCAAGGCCGTTATGGTAAAAACCGTCAAAGCATAGTTTGTTTTCATTCGATGATATTTTTCCCGATATCTCATTTTACCTGCGGCGGCAGCTTTGCTTAGGCCGCCGCCGGACGTTCCTGTCGTTTTCCGCCGAAAAATAAGAGGGCCGATCCCAACAAAGCGGCGGCCCCCGCGCCGGCAATGCCGCCTGAGCCTATGGCAGGAAAGCGGAGCAGCATTGCTGTTTGTCCCTCCCGCAGCGCCTTAACGCAGCTTTCGTGCAAAGGGCAGCCGGGGATATTGGGGAGTTCCCCAACTGCCGCCACGATGAGCCGGGCTCTAGCGGCGTGGTTCACCGTAAAAAAGACCCCAGTTCCCAGCAGCAGGCAGGGGATTAAGGTTACTACGATTCTTTTCATACTGATTCCTCCTTGTCATTTTTTCGCACGTACAGCGCGGCTTTATTTCCATTCCGCGGCGTCTACCCGCCTGAAATCCCAGTTAAGTCCGGGGGCGCCATCGGCGGATTCTTCCCTGGCTGTGATGCCGCCGCCGTCTGTTTCTACTTCAAACATCATATACTTGAGATCAAAATTGCCGTCAAAACGCCATTCCCCCAGCAGGGCCATGACATTGTCTCGGACCAGGTAGGCGTTGTCAAACTGGTGCATCCCGTGGTGGTAGGTCCGGACGGTTCCATCTTCCCGGAACTTGAAAGACCAGGTATTTTCGTTTCCGTGAACGCCGTTCCAGAGAGCGTGCCATTCCCCAAGGAATAGATTGTTCAAGGAAAGAGGCGTTCCAGCGCCACTGGCGCGGGTAAGCGCTATGGAGCTTTCCCCCTTTGGGGTCAGAACGATGGAATCGCCGCTGGTTTCCGTAACGGTGTAGCGTTTTACCGCAGCCCCGGCGGCGCTTGATGTATCGCCGCCTATCGTTACCAGGTGGTTCACGCCTTTGGAGGCGGCTACGCCCAGGCCCTGGCCGCGCCAGTACAGGAAGCTGTAGTCATCGGGGGAGGCGTTGGGGTCCGCGGCCTTTCCTCCGGTTCCGTCTTCCCGGAAGAAGTAGTAGACGCCGCCGGCTTCATCATGCCAAACGCCGGTAAGGGGATTAGTTGTGGTCTGATGGGGATCCGTGGCGGGATCGGGCTTTGTTTTGCATCCGGAAAGACAGAGAACGAGGCCCAGCCCGATAAGCATAACACGGCCTTGCGCCCGCGCTCCTCTTCTTGCTGTAGTCTCTTTAGCCATCATCATCTCCTTATATTTATGCCGAGAGGACCGCTCCGGTTTCTGAGACCGGAAACTTTCAGTTTCATACGACCGAAGGTTTGAGACCTCTGGTCTCACGGTCTCCAGTCCATTCCCACCGGAAAAATCAAAACCGGTACTTAATGCCCAGACATGGAATCAGCGTAAGGCCGTCCTTCTGTCCCAACTCTTCCGCCACAGCGGTGCTTTCCATACCGTTTCCTTCGCCGATGCCGTCAATCAGGACGCTGGCAAACAGGGTAAAACCTTTGATAGACCAAGCGGTATAAGGCTCAAGGCTGTAGGTCTTGAAATTTTTGTCCGCCGTAAGGGTAAGGGATGTGTAGAAGCTGTTTTTTAGCCAGCTTAGGGTGAATTCAGTTTCTCCGTAGTCAAGTTCCGGCGCTGCCCAGACCCGGGCCGCGGCTTCAAGATACAGTCCAAAAGGGAACTTGTATCCAAGACTCAGGCTGGCATCCATGCTGAATTCCGGGCTATACCCCATAGGTATGGCCAAGGTAAGGGTTATATCCCCCACAGGGAGGTCCTGAATGTAACTTATGCTGGGTTCCGCCGCGGCGTAAAGCAATTCCACGGTTCCAGGAGAAAGATTAATCTGATTATCGTTATCGACACTGATGTTGAGAGTGACGGAGTCAGCCGGGAAGAAGCTGTAGGACAGGGTCTCTTGAAAACCCGTCCTTTGAATGCGGGGGTAATCAAAGTTGATGGTATAGAAAACCCCCATGTAGATGTCCAAATCCGCAAAGCTGCCAAACCAAGCTATGGCAGGCCGCAGGCCCAGGATGGGTTCGTCCAGCACATCCCCCAGATCAGCCTGAAAGCCCAGGTTGAAGCCGTTTCCCCGTTCCGCTCCAGGAAGGATGAGTTTGTCGGTATTCTTGAGACCCCTCCGCCGGTCCCGCTGCTCCTGCCTGAGCGCTCTGACACAGCTTTCATGAAGCGGACAGCCGGGGATATATGGAAGCCCAAAAAGGGACAGACCCCCAGCAAGAAAGGCAAAAAGAAACAACAAAAGACGCTTCATCAAGCTCCATATCTCCCGGTTTCGATACTGTTTATACTTATTTTGTTTATTTTTGTAGTTTTGTCAATAAGTTTTGTTCTGTTTTGTTTGTTGCATCTGCCGCTTATTTGCAGCAAAAGGTTTAATACCCAAGAATTGGAACCTCCGGTACCTTTGTTAACGTGAGTTCGACTAAAGAATAAAGGGGGGCCGGGGGGCCGGGGGGCCTTGGGCCCCCCGGCGGGGCGTTGCGGGGCAAAGCCCCGCTGGGGGAGGTGGCGGAAGCTCGTAGGGCTGTAGGCAGTGGGGTCGGACTAAAGTCCGCGACTTCCCCCTCCTGAGTACGCCTCACATTTTCTTTACCGACTGCCTACTAGGGGAGAACCTAAGGGAAAATACAGCGCCCAAAAACGCAAACAAGACATTGCCCCTTTGCAACGCAAGAAAGCGGCTGTTGGGAGGCAGGGCCATAGGTGATTATCCAATCAGAGAGCCTTATTGACGGCTTTTTAAACTAAATCAACCTTCACTTATTTCTACACGCCGATATTAAAAGCGGATTTTCTAATTTATAGTATACGAGAGTATATTAAGGATTAAGGAGTAGAGAGTATGGCATTACCTGCGGAAGTGATGCAAAATGTCCCCACGATAGAGGAGTTTTGGGCGGCCTTCACGAAATCTCAGGCGGAGGCGGCCAAACGCCAGGAAGAATGGGCTAAAGAATGGGCCAAATACCAGGCGGAGGCGGCTAAACGCCAGGAAGAGGCGGATAAACGTCAGGCGGAGGCGGATAGAGAGGCGGCTAAGCGCCGGGAAGAGGCGGATAAACGTCAGGAAGAGGCGGCTAAACGTTACGAAAAATGGGAACGTGGCATGGAAGAATTGCGGGCGGCCCATAAAGAAACAGAGCGGATAGTCAACCGGGTCGGCAGACAAATGGG
>JAITSE010000042.1 GCA_031288005.1 Treponema sp. | reverse complement strand
GGCAATCGTTGCCTGGAGTGTCAGTACTTGCCCTTCAAGCTCGAGTATTCGAGCCTCAAGCTGCCTGATTGTTTCAGCCTGCTGTTGTATTATTTTAGCCTGTTTTTTGACTAACTTTTGTAGATTTTCCCCTTCCATATCTCTTTTTACCATGTCTTTCTGATTTTATGCAATAGGGCCGTGAACGGTTACCAATTTTCAATTACCGATCTTAGTATATCTTTGTTGTCTAAAAAATACGAATGAATAAAATCTGCTATTGAAGGGTTAAAATATTCAAATGCGTATGTATTTTTATCACCTTTTTCTACTTTAACAAATGAATCAGTCAATTCTTTCAATGATTTTTCGAAATCCATATCAAAATCAACCATAAAGGAAATATTGTCTTTTTTTAAATAATTCTTTATCGCGATTTTTAAATTGGTCATTTCTACAAGTCCATTGATACTCCCCAAAATAATTACTATTATTCTTCCAAGTGGAGATATTTGTTGTTCAAAAGCATGTTTCCATACGCTTGCAGGGTTGTCAAAATATGATAGAAAAATGTTGTAATACAAATCAGGTTGAATATGGGCCCATTCTTCTTGATCCAAAATTGATTCAATAATTCGCGGATTATAATTATCATGATTAATTATATTGAAATATCTTTGTGATTTTATCAGTTCCTGCAAATATTTTTTAGGCATATTTGAAAAATATAAATGATTATATAATATATTGGCTCTTACAATCGGAGTGTACAGCGAAAGGTCTATGATACATTTTGCTATATCCAAATTGTGCCTATTTAATAATTCATATTTTTGTTGCGCCTGTTTCAATATATATTCTCTTGTTGTCATTATAAAATACTTGTTTTTTGATTCTTTTATCTTTTTTATAAAAGAAATTAATTCCTGATCTTCATTTCTATCAAGCCTATCTTCAAGAAAATTTTTACCTAGAAAATCATCAAAGAGAAATATCTGTTTGGTGTTTTCGCGATATGATTTTAAGGCTTCGCCAATATTGGTGCTTATATAAATCAAATCGTCTATCCCGCTGGCGATAAGATTATAGACAAGCATTCTCGCTAGGGTTGTTTTTCCAATTCCGGGTATACCTGAGATAATAATATAGTGGTATTCGTCTATAATAGTCTGTGCGTTAGTATAGCTTTCGTTGTGGACATAAATCCTTGCATCATCTTTTATTTGTTGCAATTGAATCGTTGAAGAATTATAAACCTTTGCGTTCAACAATCTTTTTAATATGGTTGTATTTGTCAGCCATAGCTTGTTGTATTTTTCTTCTATTTTTTGATGCTTGGAAATTAAGTTGCTAATATCATCTTTCCCGAAAATATCCGCTTCATCTTTGATAAGAGGATAGAATAATTCACGGATTTTATTTTTCCCTTGAGGCGTTAACCCGACAGTTGTTGATATGTAATAGCGGTCTATGCTTTTATTGGCTATCTTCTGTTTTTCCTTCTTTAATTGGCTATAAAGCGATTGGAAATTATTCAATCTTTTGCATTGAACTATGGATTTTTTATCCTTGACAAATGCAAATCGTAAATCAATGCCGCTATCTTTTCCCGCTGTGAACGATTCTATGTATAGATCAAATTCGCACTGCAATAGATCTCTGGTCAAATCTTCAAATTCAATCCAAGATAAAGATAATAAATCATAATTACCCACGCGGTATCCTTAACTTGCTCTTAAACTATCACCCTGCTTTACAATATGCTTTATTTTCTAGCAATAAATATCCTTCCTCATACTGATTGTCTTACGATTTTTGTTGAAAAGCTCTGCATTCCGGATAAAGCCGTTTTTTTCGTAAAAGGCCAGCACACCCTCATCATGCTCTATGTCGGTGTCCACGGTGAGGAAACGGGCGGCGCAATAGGCCGTATTACAGGCCCATGCAAGGCGTTCCGCGCTGTCAATCATAAAAGTTCCAATGCCTTTGTATTTTCCTTAAAAGCTATAGTCAACGGCCAACTTGGCGATTTTCATGGCCGGTATGGTTTTGAATGGATAGTTGAGGTTGTGGAGTTCCTTCTCGGTGAATGATAATTTTATTGCGTCCATAATCAGGGACATATAGGCGGCGATTTTACCGGTAGACCGTTCAGTAAGGAGCCATGTAAGGGCTATATGGTCATGCATGGAACGCAGGGCGTCATTTGCCAGATAATCGTTGTATTCGGCAACCACGCATTGAAAACCGGCACAAGATTTTTGGGGAGTGAAAGGTTCCAGTTTAAATTCACCGGGGCGGCTGGTTTTGACAAATTCCTGGCGTGGACCCGCGCCGAAGGTTCCCCTCTGCATAGCGGCCTATTTGAAAAATTTGTCAATGTAGGCGGCTTTTTTTTCATGCCGCTTGTATACCGATGCGGGTATGGGTTTGCGGATCTGCTCTATGACTTCGCGGGCGATTTTCTTGTCTTTTATCTCCGTAGGCTGTACGGGTTTGACTTTGACGGCCATTTCGTTACCTCGTGTTTTGAAAGTATCAGATTTTTGGTGCTTGTGCAAGGGGAAAAATTCGATGTATTAGGCGCAAGTCCGCGGACGCTGCCCGCAAGAACCCTTATGTTTTTGGGAAAGCTCGCCTCTACATAATCGTTCACTGCCCGGATCACGTTTAAGACACTTGCGCTTTCAGGGGAAGCGGGGGAAGTCTCCCCCTACACCCGCACGCAATATCCTACCGCGTGTCTCGGCGCACCACCGGCGCACCGGACAGCGGCAAGCCGCTTCGCGGCTTGTCCCCTAGCTACGGACGCTTCGCGTCCTACGCTACCCCCCTCAGCGGGGGACACCCCCGCAACGCCCCCTTGTGCAGCCTTGCAACGTGGGACCTTAGGGCTGCGCCGCAAAACCCCAGCGCTGCGCCGCAAAACCCCACACACTAGTTTTTCGGGCTGGAGTCCGGGGAGTTTTGGGACTTATAGATTTTGGTCCATAAACTTAAGGTTTTGTCCCAAAACTCCTAAGCAAGCCGCAGGCTTGCACGGGTTTATGGCAACGCGCCCCAGGTCCCTTGAAATAAGTCCGGGGAGTTTTGAGACCAGCGGCCTAAACAAGCTATGGCGCCAGCTTACGGGTCTCAAAACTCCAAGCGGACCGCAGGTCCGCAGGCTTGCAGGATAGGCGGCGGATATGAAACGATTTCTTACCTATCTTAGAGCGCGGCCCTTGGGAATGGCGTCCCTTGCGGTTTTGATTGTCTTTTATCTTCTCATGGGACTTGCGGAATTTATCGCCCCCTATTCTCCAACCGCCAGCTTTCAGGAGATGACCTATCATCCGCCAAACGTCAGGTTCTACCAGGGGAAGCTCAGGGCCCAGCACGCCAGGGTAGTCAACACGATAAACTGGCGCTATGTCAGGGTCAAAGGGAAGTACGGGGAGATCGGGCTTTTCGGCAAGGGGGAGCCATACAAGCTGTGGGGCCTTATCCCGGCGGAGCGGCGCCTCTTCGCCCCCGCGCCCGGGGGCTATCCAGCCTTCCTCATGGGCGCGGACCACCTGGGCAGGGACCTTTTCTCCCGGATTGTCTACGGCAGCCGGATTTCCCTCACCATAGGGTTCATCGCCACCGCTATATCCCTTGCCCTGGCGGTGCTGTTCGGCGGACTTTCGGGCTATTCCGGGGGCATGACCGACTGGGCGATCATGCGCTTCTCCGAATTCTTCATGCTCATCCCCGGCCTCTACCTGATACTATTCCTGCGCTCCCTGCTTTCGGCCAACATGGATTCCGGCAAGTCCTACATGATGATAACCATTATCCTTTCCCTTGTGGGCTGGCCCGGGTCCGCCCGGACTATCCGGGGCATGGTTCACGCGATTAAACGGGAGGAATTTGTGCTGAACGCCCAGCTTGAAATGATCCCCCCGGGGGCGATAATCCTCAGGCATATCATCCCCCAGACCGCAAGCCTCCTGATTGTGAGCATTGCCCTGAGCGTGCCGGGCTTCATTATGACCGAAACTACCCTCTCATACCTTGGCCTGGGCATCGTGGACCCCGCGGTAAGCTGGGGTTCCCTCATCAAGCGGGACATCTCCACCCTGAGCAATCTGCAAAACTACCCCTGGCTCCTAAGCCCCGTGTGGTTCCTCCTGGCGGTAACTCTGGCGTTTAATTTCATCGGCGACGTGCTGCGGGACTATTACGATCCCTTCCACATGGTGTTCAAGTCCATGTTTAAGGGAACCGCAGGTTCCAGGGGTCCCTTGGAGGGGGGCGCTGGAAGCCAAGAGACCGCTATGGGACCCGCAGTCTTAGCGGTCTCACCCCCCCCCTTACTTGAAGTACGAGACCTTACCGTTGACTTCCAAGTCCTTCGGGGCTTTAAGCGGAGTTCCATACGGGCGGTGCGGGGCGTGTCTTTTTCCCTGGAGCGGGGGGGCGTCCTGGGCATCGTGGGGGAAAGCGGCTCCGGGAAGAGCGTTTCCACCCAGGCGATACCGGCGCTGCTCCCCGGGAACGCGGCGGTCGCGGGTTCAATACGCTGGGAGGGGAAGGAGCTTGCGGGGCTTGACGCGGGGGCCATCAGGGAATACCGGGGCGGGAAGATTGGGATGATCTTCCAGGAGCCGGGCCGCTCTTATGACCCGCTTCAAAATATGTCGTCGGCGTTCCTTGAAACGTTCCGCAACAGGGAGCCGAAAATGAGCCGGGAGGCGTCTGACGAAAAGGCCGCGGCCCTGCTGCTTGAGACGGGGCTGGAGAAGGGCCGGGAGCGGCTGGCCAACTTTCCCCACCAGTTTTCCGGGGGCCAGCTTCAGCGCATTTCCATTGCCCTGGCCCTGGCCCAGGGCTGCGAGCTTCTGATTGCGGATGAGCCGACAACGGCCCTGGACGTTACCATTCAGATGCAGATCGTGAACCTCCTCAAGGCCCTGCGGAAGGGGCGCTCCATTTCGATTATCTTTATCAGCCACGACATTGATCTTGTGGCCGGCGTCTCGGACCGGATTATGGTGATGTACGGCGGCCTTGTGATGGAGTCGGCGGAATCAAGGGAACTCATGGCCCGGCCACTGCACCCCTACACGCGGGCGCTCCTCCGGGCTTCTCCCAGCTTCGGCAGCCACTACTCCCGGGAGCGGCTCTCTCCCATTTCAGGCAAGGTAAGCGACCCTGCGGAGCCTGAGCCGGGCTGTCCCTTCGCGCCCCGGTGTCCCGAGGCCGGGCCTGAGTGTATGGCGGGCGTGCCGCCTCTTGCCGGGCTTGAAGACGGCGGGAAGCTCAGGGAGCTGCGTTGCGTCAGGAGCGCGGAGACCCAGGAAGGAGGCCGGGGATGGCTGTGATCAGGGTGGAAAATCTCAGGAAGCGCTTCAACCTGGAAGCGGGTTTCTTTGCCCGTTTCGGGCGCTTTGTCTACGCGGTGAACGGGGTTTCCTTTTCCATTGGGGAGAACGAGACTTACGGCCTTGTGGGGGAATCCGGCTGCGGCAAGACTACTACCGCCCGGCTGCTGGTGCGGATGTACGAAAGCGATGCCGGAAGCATCCTGTACCAGGACGGCATTGACGTGGGGAGCCTTAAAGGGGCGGCTCTCAGGAAGTACCGGGAAAAGGTGAAGTACGTGTTCCAGGACCCGGCGCGCTCCCTTAACCCGCGCATGACGGTCTATGATGTGCTGACATCGGGCTGCCGCTGGTCTTCCGCCTGGCCTGGGAAAAAAGCGGCCCGGAAAGAGGCTGCGGCCATTCTTGAGGAGACGGGCCTGGGCGCGGCTGACCTGGAGCGGCGGCCCTCGGAGTTTTCAGGCGGGCAGCGGCAGCGAATCTCCATTGCCCGGGGCCTTTTGATGAAGCCTGAGCTTCTGATCTGCGACGAGGTGGTGTCGGCCCTGGATGTTTCGATTCAAGGGCAGATACTGAACCTGCTCCTGGATATCCGCTCCCGCCGGAGCCTCTCCTTCCTGTTCATCGCCCATGATCTCAAAGCGGCTTCCTATTTCTGCGACCGCATCGGGGTCATGTACCGGGGGGAACTCATGGAGGAAGCGCCCGCGGCGGAGCTCTACCTCCACGCCCGGCATCCCTACACCCGGCTGCTCTTCTCCTCCGCCCCGAGGCCCTCAGGAGCGGAATCCGGACCGCCGCAGGCGGAGGAGCGGCGGGAGATTCCTTCGGAAGCCGGGCTTCCGACAGAAGCCTTGAGCGGCGAGGCCGGGACGCCCGCGGAGGAGATTGGGGGCTGCGCTTTTGCCGGACGCTGCCCCATCACCGGGGATCGCTGCCTGCGGGAAAAGCCGCCCAGGGTGGAGGCCGGAGCGGGCCACGTGTTTTACTGCTGGAAGGCGTGAGTCGGCCGCGGCCCTGGAACTAAAGGAATTACCGGATAGTCCTATTGCAAATGCGGCAAAAAAAAGCATACTATAGCGTATATCCGAAACGGCTTGCGGGTAGTAAGGAGTTGATATGAAAAGCGTATTAAGATTTGTTTTTGCCGCGTTGGTCTTGTCTTGCGTGTCCTTTTTAACTGCCTGCGGCGAACATGGCGGGACAATTATTGTTAAAAATAATTATGAGAAGTTTGCTGTGGACGTAACTGTTTATTCCGGTCTTTCACCGTCTGGTCAGACGCTTTACACCTATAAAGACGAATATGGACCAAAAACAATAGCCGCCGGCGGTTCCGCTGATTTTAGCGTCAGCAGTGATGACGAATATGGGATTCGCGTGTATAGCGAAATAAAAAAAAGAGTTTATGTGTCAGGCGGCGATACGGTTGAAGTAACCATACCTTAAAAAAAACGCGGGCTAAGCAAGCTGAGACCGCTGAGGCCGAAAACCTCCGGTTTCATGGTCTCCGGTCTCACAGGCTTGCCGCTGGAGCTGCCATGAGGGCTTCAGGCCACGCCATCCGTGCCTCTCGGCCCTGGAACTAAAGAAATTACCGAATGTCATTGCAAATGGGGCAAAAAAGTATACTATAGCATATATCCAAAACAAAGTTCATACGAAACGAAGTTTCGTCCGAAACGGCTTGTGGATAATAAGGAGTTGATATGAAAAGCGTATTAAAATTTGTTTTTGCCGCGTTGGTCTTGTTTTGCGTGTCCTTTTTAACTGCCTGCGGCGAATATGGCGGGACAATTATTGTTAAAAATAATTTGGAGGAAGAGGTGGAAGTAACTGTTTATTCTGATTTTTTATCGTATGGTTTATCATTTTCATATAATGGGATTAAATACGGACCAGAAACAATAGCCGCCGGCAGTTCCGCTGATTTTAGCGTTAAAGAGAATTTCAGATATGGGATTGTCTGGAAGAGACTTGGTGTTGATAACTATAAAACAGTTGATGTATCAAACGGCGATACGGTTGAAGTAAGCATACCTTAAAAAAATACGGGGCCGCTCAACTTGCACGGCCCCGCCTAAAACGCTCCGCCCTAAAATTTTTAGAACGCATAACATAGCGGTAAAAGTTGCAGACAATGACGGTTTGGAAAATATAGAAATAGTATAATAAATGGTGGAGTAAACAGGGGATAAAAATTATTATAATGCGCCCAACGCCGCCTAACAGGTCTGTTTACGCGCAGACCCGCAAGCGGCCCTGGCTCCGTCGAACAGCAAATTCGCAGTCGCAGCCGGAACGTTAGGCGAAAGATTGTGAAATTTATTGCAAAATGTATAAAAAAGCAGACGGCAATTTAAGGGCTTGTCAATAAAATTATAATATGATATTGGACTTGTTGCGGACTAAAGTCCGGGATAACCCGAACCCGGTGGAAACGAAGTTTCCGAAGGGTTCAGTAAAATAGGTTATCGTCGAACCTGAGACCGGAGGCCGGTCTCCTGGTTCGCCAAGTTCAATGTTATTAGTTCTAAAAATAGAAAACTTATTGATCTGAAGAAAGAACTCAAAATTCTCTCTTGTAAAAATTGGTGGAGCGACAGGCAATGAGCGCTGGACGTAAAGTAAATACATTATCACATCATTGGTGTACTCCTCAGAAATATATCAATGCCGTTAGAGAAATGTTCAATAATATTATTGAGCTGGATCCTTGTTCAAATGAATATTCTCTTGTTAATGCAAATGTTGAATATATGCTGCCTGATAATAACGGACTGGTAAAAGAATGGAATTTCAAAACAGTTTATGTAAATCCGCCCTATGGCGCGGATAGAGAAAAAGGAACGACTATTAAAAATTGGTTAAAAAAATGCGCGGAAGCATATAGAAAATATAATTCTGAAGTCCTGGCATTGATTCCGGTTGCGACAAATACAGCCCATTGGAAATATTATATTTTTGGTGA
>JAITSE010000004.1 GCA_031288005.1 Treponema sp. | reverse complement strand
ATTTAATCTCCGGGGGGTTTAATTCCCCGCCCCTCTGGGGCGTAAAACTGGGGGTGTGGGGGATTTGTTCCCCCACATACGCAAAGTTTTCAAGGTGAAATCTTCAATACCCCGCGGCTCTGCCGCGGGGATTTTTTATTCATTTCAGAGGTATTAACCGTATATATCAAGATAGCTCATCCTGGCTGGCGGCAATTACCCGCAGCATCATCACCATGTTTAGGGTATAACCCAAACGTCTAATGATAAAGTCTTATGTAACTATCAGGTATCCTTGCGGATTGTTCCAAATACAAGGCAAACGGCAGTTTTTCCAGTTTCATCGCAAATACCTTCTGACGGTTTGCTGTAATTAAAAATCTACGTTATCCGCTTTATGCAACATTAATCCATGTGAGTTCATGTTTATTATGCCACAGATGCACCACGGAGCTGCCGGGAATTGCAGCGAAACGCTGTGTGTATTCAAAGTCAGGCTGGCCCTGCATTTTTATCGTACATATAAAATTCCGGCAAAGTCCAGATTGAAGCCACCGAACTATCCATTCGTAAAGCCGGGGCGGGTAGCAAACGACATCGCAGAAAAGCCAGTCCAGCGGGCCAATATCTTCAGGCTTCAGGGTAAAGGCGTCGTGTTTTATAAAACTCACCCCGGACAGGGCGGCGATCCTCTCGTCAAGAGGAGCCCTGTCCACGGCGATAACCGCAGCCCCAAGCCCCGCCAGGGCCCAGGTCCAGCCGCCCGGACTTGCCCCGGCGTCAATGCATTTTTCCCCGGCGGCAGGCAGCTTCCCGCAGCGAACCAGCGCCTCCCAGAGTTTAAGGTAGGCGCGGCTTGGCGGCCCCAGCGCATCTTCTTCAAAGGTGATGATCCCATTGGGAAAAGGACTTGTACAGTTTGGGGAGGCAATCATTGTATGCTCGTCTAACAGGGTCCAGCTTCCCATGGGCGTGTTAGGAACCGTCCATGGGAAAGGCCGCGGCTTTGTGGAAAGCGGCGGCAGTTTTGCGGCGAGCAGGGCGCCCCGGCGGAAACAGGTGAACAGGCAGGGCGCCCAGTTGCGCTGAATGGCCCGGAGCGCCGACGCCGCATCCGACAGGGAATCAAATTCCATGCGGAAAGGTTCAAGCCAAATGTTGCTGTTCCAGAACGAAGCCCCGCACTGCAAAGCCTGAGTTTCTGTTACATAGTACAGCGGACCCCATACATCCTGCCATGATCCCAATTCCCGCCGCAAATGACCTTCAAAATCAGCCAATGCCTGAAAAACCCGGCCCCCCAGGGGAGTGATTTTCATGCAATGCCGGCAGCCGGATGGCAGGCCAAGGAGCGGCTTATACAAAATCCGCTTGAATTACTGTTTATTCGTTGGATATTAAACCCGAATATAAATACCTTATGAGAACAGCCATACCCCGCCAAACTTGAGACCTAAGGTCTGGTTTGAGCTATGCGGCGGGGTTGGTTGATTTCCGCCGTCGCATCAGTGTGGATTTACTTTCGTTTCATGGGGGAAGTAAAAATTACACCTGTGCATATTTACGAACTTAAACTATAAGTTTCAGTTCTTATTTCTCAGCCCAGCGGTTGATAAACTGTAGTGCGTACTGCTGGATGCCGTCAAAATAGGCGTCAATGAAGGCCGCAAGTTCCCGGCCTACGTAGCGATAGTGCCAGCTCTCCCAGCGGTAGCCTGTGGCGTCCTCCAGGCCCTGGGGAAAGGACAGAGACCATCCGAATCGGCCCGCATTCGCGGCAATCCAGCGACCTGCGGGAGTTTGGGCGAAGTGGTCGCCGATGGAACCGTCTGCCGCGCCAAAATCCACGACCAGCCCCAGTTGATGCTGGCTGTATCCCGGCCTGGCGGATTCCCGGTCCGCGGCCTCCCGGCCCATTTCGGCGACGTTCCGGCTGTATACTTCCGTTTGATACTCGTAGGACCTATAGGCCGAGGAAACGATAAGCCTTATTCCGTCGGACCGGGCCGCGGTCGCCATTTCTTCCAGAGCTTCCGCGGCGGCCCGGCGGAGTTTGTGACCCCGGCGGTTTAGCTCGTAGGCGCCGCCTGAAAGGTCAACTAGGTCTTCCGGCGTGTAGCCTTCGGGCAGGGGATGGGTCTTGTCCACCAATGTCCTGAGAAAAATGTCCCCCCCCAAACAACTGAGAAGGTCCAGGATGAAGGCCGGCCCCTCCGCGGCATGGATTTCAATCCGGTGGGCCGGCTCCGAGGGAATCCCGGACGCTGCCAGCGCTTCCTTTATAGCCATGCTCAGGGTCAGGTCCTCAGCTCGCGGGGAAGGTGGCGACTCGGAAGCCAAAAGGGGAGGGGGCTTTTGTTTTGAACAGGAAAGGGCAAAGAAAACTAAAGGAAAGATAATAACTGCTTTCATATTTCTCTTACTTGTTTTTATGGGCTTGTTCTGATTTTGACCGTCCGCAGATTTGCAAGCGCCGCATAGTTGCCGGTGCGGACATACGGTCCACGCCGGTTCCTGTACGGGAAATCAGTCGTGGAGTTTTGAAACCACTTTAGCGGGTGCAAAATTTTCAGGCCGCACTTGTTTTAAGAAATGTTCTCCTCATTAGGATATATCTATGATTTATGGGCCATTTTATTCAGATTCGTGGGCTTTGTCTATGCTCCCCATTTGACTTTGTGTGCGTTGCAATCGCTTACAAGGTTGCTCTGAGTGGCTCTGGCGGATCGCACGGATTTTATTACATGGAAGCAATGAGAGTCGCATAGCTGATCTCAGGACCCTTTGATCCGCCGTGATAACAGGACGCCCCGGATAAGCAGGAGAATGAAAGGCAGGAACAGACAGGCGGGGAAGAGGAGGGAGGGGAGGGGAGGGGATGTTGATATGGATGGTAAGGCGCCTTCCTGGAGGATGAAATATACTGTTTCCGCGCCCTTGGCAAGAGATAGAAGAGCGCAGAGGAATATAGCTGGGGCAAAGGGTATGGCGGCTCCGGGGATGATAAAGGCCAAGGCCCAGATAAAGGCCGGAGCGCAGCATAAATCCACGAAGGCCCATCCCAGGAGGGCAAGAACGGCCAGGAATACCGCGGCGTGCGCACAAGATTCAGAGGCCATGAGCGGCCAGGGCCGCGGCGCGGAGGATTTGGGGCGCAGAAAAACCGGAATTCTTACGGCCAGGGCCGCGCCCACCAGAAGGAGAATCAATGCCAAGATCAGTCCTTCGCTCAGGAAGAAAATCCGGCCCCGGTATACAAAAAAGGAGTACTGGGTGTCCATGCCGCCGTCCTCTGGAAGCAGGAGGCTTTCATGGACAGCAACTGCGTACCTGGCGATGGCTTCCGCGAGAAGGCCGCTCTCCACACCGTCTGATATGCCTCCAGGGGCCGCGGCAAAAAAGAGGGCCGGCATATCCAGGCTTCGCGCCTTTTCAAGGACCGCGGGGCCCTTGGCAAGACCGAGTTTGTAAAGCTCTTGGGAGCGCGTTTCAAAATCGTATGGCAGGCCCAGGCTGTCCAAGATTTCAGGCAGGGGCAGGGTCATGCCCAAGGGGGCTGCGCCGCCCTTTGTCCCGTGGCGGATCAGTATCTTCCCCGGAGGAGCTGAGATGTCAAGGTACGCAAAGGCCGTTTTTTCCGGGTATTCAAGGAAGGCGGCAAGGTCTTCAACGCCTCGCAAAGCTTCAGGCCCATCTTTCACAAACGCGGCGGCCGCGCTCTTGCCGGGCTTGTTTTCCGCGGCCTTCTTGAGGAATAAAATGGCGGTTTCAAGGGCGAAGGGCAGGCTCCCGTCTTCCTTTCGCTGAAGGCTCAGGTCAGGAAGGATTACTCCCAGAATAAATATATCAGGAGCGGCGGACTCAGGCGGGGCGTCTTCCTCTGTCCCGGAAGCGCCAAGGCTTGCCGGGCTTGCCAGGCTTGCCGGGCTTGCCAGGCTTGCCAAAATGACGCTCCGGGTTTCTTCTCCGCCGTATTCCGGGGGCGGCAGTTCTTTAACATTGAATCCCTCAGAGCGGAGCAGGGCCGAAAGGTCCTCTCCTGAAGCCGCGTATACAGGCAGAGCTGAGGCGGCCCCATATATACATAAAAGCGCCGCAAACAAAGCAAGGCGGCCATGCAAAGCAAGGCGGCCATGCTCTGCATGGCGGGGAAGAAACCGGTTTGAGTGGAAGGAGCGCGTTTTCATCAACATAAACTACCCAAACAAGTCCCCCTGCACAGGCGCGGAACTCCCCCGCGCCGCCTCCACCCGGCCAGGCTCCGCAAGGAGGGCGAGGAAGTCCCCCTCGCTGAGGATAGGCACACCCAGACCCCGGGCCTTTGCGTTTTTCCCCGAACCCGACTCCGGGTCATTCGTAACCAGGAAGGACAGCCCCTTGACCACCGACGACTTGGCGGAACCGCCCAGAGCCTTGACCCGCTCCTCCGCCTCGCTCCGCTTCATGGAGGCAAGCTCCCCTGTGAAGCAGAAAGAGATGCCCCGCAGAGGCAGGGCCTCTTCAGGCGGAGGCGGCGCTATCGTGATAAGCCCGCGGGAAATAACGCCGTCCATTTCCCCCGCGGTTTCCTTGAGGCCGCTTACAATAGCGCGGGCCGTGATCTCCCCAAGGCCGTAGACCCCGGCCAGGTCCTCCACGGAAGCGGCCCTGAGCTTTTCCAGGGTGTTGTAGCCCGCGGCAGCCGCCTTCTCCATAATCGTCTCTCCCACCCCCTCAAAATCGAAACCCGCCACAAAAGCCGCCAGGGAAAGACTGCGGGGCGTCATGATGTGGCGCGTTACCTTGGCTGCGGAAAGCTCCCCCATCCGTTCGTACTCGGCCAACTCCTCTCCGGTGAGAGTGTAGAGGTCAGGGAGATGTCTGACCCTGCCCCGCTCAAAAAGCTGGCGTATGAGCTTTTCCCCCAGCTCCCGGATGTCCAGGACGGAAACCCATTTTTCAATGCGGTGCAGAAGCCGCTTGGGGCAGTCCGCGTTGGGACAGAAAAGCCGGGTCCCCCCGTCTTCCAACTCCGCGCCGCAAGTCCCGCATTTTTGGGGAACTTCAATCTCCCGCAGCGCCGCCGGTTCCAGCCCAGCGGCCAGTTCCGGCGGGGCCAGACCCTCAATCTTGGGGATGATTTCTCCCCGCTTTACCACCAGAACCGGGGAGCCGATTTTCAGACCCATTGCCCGGATCATATCGGGGTTGTTGAGATTGGCCCGCTGGACCGTAGTCCCCGCCAAACGCACCGGATCCACGATGCCAATGGGAGTATAGGTAGCCCCGGACTCACTCCACTCCACATCCCGGAGCACGCTTACCGCCGTTTCCAACTCAAACTTAAAAGCGATCTGCCGCTCCGGCCTGGCCCGTCTAAGGTCCGCCATATCGGTCGCCTTGTCCTTAACCACAAGACCGTCAATATCCACGGCAAGAGATTTGCGCTTATCCGCCACCCGGACGCGGTAGTCTATCACCTCGCCGGCGGTTTTGAATTCCCTGGTTTCAGCCGTAGAAAAACCCCGCGCTTTAAGCCAGGCTATTTTTTCCATTTCGTTTTTGAAGAACCCGTCATCCCCAAACGCGGAAGCGTCGTAAACCACAAGGCTCAGGTCTTCGCAGCCCAGCCCGTCTTTCCGGCGCATCAACCCATTCGCCGCGTTCCGGCAGTTGGCCTTGTCCTGGTACTTCTTCCGCCAAACCCTGTGAGTCATCACCACCTCCCCCCGGACGCCCCCGGAAAAAGACACATCCAACTCCGAAACGACCCCAATCATACGCCGGGCATTGCGGGTAATGTCGTCACCCACAGCCCCATCCCCACGAGTAACAGCCCTTTTCAGGACGCCCTTTTCGTATTGCAGTTCCAGACTTGCGCCATCCAGCTTGTATTGCACCACATAAGGCGGAGCTATCTTGGCAGCCCAAGAGAGAAATTCTTCAGGATTCGCGGCCTTCTCCTGACTACCCATAGGGATAAGATGCTTCGCCTTGGGAAAACCATCCGCCCCGTCCGCCCCCACCCGCACAAGGACAGAACTATCAGGCGCCAGACTTTTGAGTTCATCCCAGAGAAGATCAAATTCGCCATCGGAAATTTCCGCTTCGCCATTGTAATAAGAGTCCTGGTAAGAAGCGATAAGCCTTTCCAGAACCGCGATCCTATCTTTATCAGACTTATGCGGGGGGGAAGTCGCGGACCTTCGGTCCGACCCCCTAGCGCCCGCCGGGGGGGGAGGTGCGCACCCGAACCCCCGGCCCCCCCCCCTCGCCCCGGCCGGCAGAATTGCCCCCAATGACCCCCGGGCCTCCGCTACCCCCCTCAAAGGGACCGCTGAGACCGCGGGGGACCGTGAGACCGGAGGTCTCACGGGTCCCATAGCGGTCTCCGGTCCCAGGGGCTCCGCCCCCGTAACGCCCCCGCCGTGCAGTTTTGGACCTTGGTCCGAAACTGCCAAGCAAGCCGAGACCATGAGACCGCGTGCAGTCTCCGGTCTCACAGGCTTGCACGGACCCCCCATTACAACATCACGCGGAGGGGACGCAATTTTTTTCTGAGCCATAATCTTCCTCAAAGTATAATTCCCGCACCTCATGATTTTTAGCAAGCCCTTTCCGCTCAAATTCGGTCTTAGGACGCCAGGGCAGGGGAGAGGCGAAACCGCCGCAAATATTTCTAAGCCCCGGCGTAGCGCTAAGCTCCCTCATAGCCCATTCCGCATAATCAACCCAATCGGTAACCATGTAGATGTAACCCCCAGGCGCAAGTTTCCGGGCCAGAAGCTCCGTAAAAGGCCGGGTAATGAGCCGCCGCTTGTGATGCCGCTTTTTAGGCCAGGGATCAGGAAAAAAGATATGCGCCGCCCCAAGGGAGCGGTCAGGAACAAGCCGCTCCAACACTTCCACCGCGTCATGCTCGATAATCCTGATGTTCTGGAGACCCCGGCTCTCTATTTCCCAAAGAAGCCGCCCTATGCCGGGCCGGTACACCTCCAGACCCAAGTAGTTTTTATCCGGATTCGCGGCTGCTATTTCCGCGGCGGCCCGGCCCATACCGAATCCGATCTCAACGGTAACGGGCCTGCCATTACCGAAGACAGAAGAAAAATCCAGAGGAGCCGGAACAGCGGGGAAGGGGAGGCCGAAGCGGGGAAGCAGGGCATCGTAGGAACGCCTCTGAGCGGCGCTCATGTGTCCAGAGCGGAGGACATAGGACTTGACGATTTGATTCATGGGCGTCAGGGCAGGGAAACGACATTAGTAAGCGCCGAAACCATATATTCCGGGTCTTCCGCCCAAAGCGCCAAGGCTTTGACATTGGAGGGCAGCTTCAATTCCGCAATCGTACCATCCAGAATCTGAAGGGGCGCGGTATTCACATATTCCCCCTGGTTGTTGTAATAGATGAACGAATGTTCAGGATACCCCGATTCCACCAGATACCTGCCGTTTTCTATCGTCAAAAAAGGAAAAGGATACCGGGGATCTTCCGGAGCGTCAAAAGCAAAAACCCGCTCAGATTGTTCGCCCCCCTTATCCACAAGGACCGCCCGGAACTGCCCCCGAGGCAGCGACTCGTCATCCAGCATGGCGATATTGTGGGACCCAACCCAGGTTTTGCCATTCGCCTCGTAAGAGACCCAGTCTTCGGAACTCAGCTTCCAGCAAAGCCCTTCCCGGTCATGATACAGGCGGATTTCGGCAATATCCTCAAACCCGTCGTCATCCTCCGGCAGAATAAAAAACGAAAACCGTTCCTCCGGCTTTCCTTTGCTCTCGTAATACACCATCTTCATAGTTCCGTAAGCGATTTTCGGCTCCGTCCTGGAGCAGGCAGCCAAAAGCGCAACAAAACAAAATAAGACCAACAATCCCTTTTTTATCATGATTCTTTTACTATAGATGAAAAAGAGGATTCTGTCATGAGCAAACATACACACGAATAAATGTTCTTCATAACTTTCAATAATGTGTATTCTGTCTACTTCAGATTACCGTCGCTTGGGGACGACAGACCTGGCCGAACTAGATTTTCGCTTACTGTGCGGCGCTAAACGCCCGGGACCTCTTGAAATAGTTTTCGATTTCCTCTATGCTACTTTTCGTTGTGCCACAAGTCCATAGACGGTGGCGCTTAATGAGAGTATATGACTATCCCAGGATGGGATGCTTTGGGGCCGCTAGCTCAGCTGGTAGAGCAGCAGACTCTTAATCTGCGGGTCACAGGTTCGATCCCTGTGCGGCTCAGGAGGTGTATCTGTACAGATACTAAAATAGTTCCACGCCGAAATCGCCCGGGACAACTTCGCCCAGTATGTAGGCGTCCTCGCCTGAGTCGCGCAGGACGCCAAGTGCGGCGGAAGCGGCGGAGGCGCTTACAACTATCACCATGCCGGCGCCCATATTGAACGTATTGAACATATCACGTTCAGTTATAGCGCCCATCTCCGCGATCAAAGCAAAAATGGGTGGCGTCCGTACATCCGCCCTCCGTATCCGCGCACTGAGGCCGGCGGGCAGGCAGCGCGGAATATTTTCGTAGAAACCGCCGCCCGTGATGTGGGCCAGGCCGTGTATCTTAACCTTTTCCGCGAGATCGAGCACCGGTTTAACGTATATACGTGTCGGCGTGAGCAATTCTTCGCCTAGGGAGCAACCCAGCACATCCCGATGAGCGGCAAGCGCGCCGCGCGCCTCCTCTCCGTCCAGGCCGAAAACTTTACGCACGAGAGAAAACCCGTTTGAATGGAGGCCGGAACTTGGCAGAGCGATCAGTATATCTCCCGCGGAAACACGCTTCGGGTCCGTCATACGGTTTCTGTCGGCAAGCCCGGTCGAAAAACCGGCCAGGTCGTACTCGTCCTCTGCATAAAAACCCGGCATCTCCGCCGTTTCCCCGCCAATCAGCGCGCAGCCTGCCTGTACGCAGCCTTCGGCAATCCCTTCAACGATGGCGGCTATCCTTTCAGGCACATTTTTCCCGCACGCTATGTAGTCCAGAAAGTAGAGCGGCCTTGCGAGTGCGCAGACAATGTCGTTCACGCACATCGCTACACAGTCGATGCCGACCGTATCGTGCCTGTCCATCAGGAAGGCTATTCGTAGCTTGGTGCCGACGCCGTCCGTGCCGGAAACAAGCACCGGGTTTGGTACGCCGGACAGATCAAGCTGGAACAGCCCGCCAAACCCGCCAAGCCCCCCGATCATTCCGGCGGTGCGAGTCCGCTCAATATGCCGCTTGATCAGTTCTACCGCCCGGTAACCGGCGTTTATATCCACGCCAGCCGCCCTGTAACTGTCACTGTGGCTCAGGTCTTTGTTCATACCGGTAATGATGTGAGCGCGGGCGGCGTCTGTCAACCCATCAGTGGGTTTGTGCGGAAATTGTATTGGCTTATCTTTTCATCCTCTTTTCAGAAAAGTAAACGTCGATACCCTGATATCAGCCCTCTGATACGGACTATATCAGCCTCCTGATATTAGACTATATCCGTCTCCTGATATTAGACTATATCCGTCTCCTGATATTAGACTATATCCGTCTCCTGATATTAGACTATATCCGTCTCCTGATATTAGACTATATCAGCCTCCTGATATTAGACTATATCAGCCCCCTGATATTAGACTATATCAGCCCCCTGATATTAGACTATATCAGCCTCCTGATATTAGACTATATCAGCCTCCTGATATTAGACTATATCAGCCTCCTGATATTAGACTATATCAGCCTCCTGACATAGCCTTAGTCAGCTTCCTGACATAGCCTTAGTCAGTCCCATGATACCAGCCAGGGTCTCACCCCTGTCCTGTCTGTCCACAGATTACACAGATTACACGGATTATAATCAGCGTAATCTGTGGACCCTTTGATCCGGGCGTAAAAAAGACGTCTGGCATCAGTTGGTGGACAAGCCCCATCCGGGGGTAGCGGAAAATCCGAAGGCTTTGGAGCGTAGGGCGCTGAAAAATTATCCTAAGCCGGAGCTGCCTGCCGCGCCACGGCCTGTCGCATTTTCGGCTAAACGCGCTCAATATTTCGCGCGCTGCTTTTGGGCCGGGGGTGCGGCGGTGATGCGGCGGTTTGCCGGCCACGGCTCGGAAAGCGCGCCCCCCTTCATAAAAAACCCGTTATGTTTCACGGTTAGAGAATATCCTGGAAGACTCCGCCGCCATTGCCGTATGTGAAACCCACTGGTGGGTGCCGTACGTTTAGTCCAGGCTGGCCTGGGCTTTGACGAAAACGCTTGTATTTACTATGATCTTGAAATCATGCTGGCGTACATTGCAAGACGTTTGCTGCTGATCATCCCGACACTGTGGGCGATCATAACGATCAACTTTTTTATCGTGCAGATCGCGCCGGGCGGGCCTGTCGATCAG
>JAITSE010000098.1 GCA_031288005.1 Treponema sp. | reverse complement strand
CTCCTTGGGGTCTGTCCCCCTGGCTTCTCCTTGGGGTCTGTCCCCCTGGCTTCTCCTTGGGGTCTGTCCCCCTGGCTTCTCCTTGGGGTCTGTCCCCCTGGCTTCTCCTTGGGGTCTGTCCCCCCTGGCTTCTCCTTGGGGTCTGTGCAATCCGGCGGAGCCGAGACCGGAGGTCTCAAGATTGCTTAGGAGTTTTGACCTCGCTCTGAGACCGGAAACCTGGAACCGGAGACCCTGAGACCTCCGGTCTCCGGTCTCATGGTTCCTTGGGTCTCAGCGGTCTCAAAACTCCCCGCACCGGTCCTTCGGGCTGGTTTCCCGAGGTCTGTGCAAGCCGTTGAAGCGGGAGACCTAAGAAACCATGAGACCTGGAGACCATGAGACTAAAAGTCTCCGGTCTCATGTCTCCGGTTTCAGGTCTCAGCTTCCTTGCGCTTGCAGCCTTGCCGATCAAATTGACGCAAACTATACTAAAATAGTGCGGCCTGTTTACATCCGCAAATAAACCTGAAGGAGAAAGATGTATGGATAAAAACGCAATTATCGAGCGGGCTAAGGAATATATTGCTAGGGAACAGGATGAAGGATTCAGGAAAGAGGTGGAAAGCCTTCTGTCCCGGGAAGACTGGAAGGAGTTGGAAGACCGGTTTTACCGGAACCTGGAATTCGGGACCGGCGGCTTGCGGGGGGTTATAGGCGGCGGGTACAACCGCATGAACACCCTGGTAGTCAAGAGCGCCACTCAGGGTTTAGCCGCCTATGTCAGAAAAGCCTTCCCCGACAGAGCCCAGGCCGGAACGCTCAAGGCGGTTATCGCCTATGACAGCCGGCATTACTCTGCGGAATTCGCCGAAGCCGCCGCCCTTATCCTGGCGGCAAACGGCATCAAGACCTATCTCTTTTCCTCCCTGCGGCCCACCCCGGAACTGTCTTATGCCATTAGGCAGTTGGGCTGCGATACGGGGATCGTGGTTACCGCAAGCCATAATCCTCCTCAGTACAACGGGTACAAGGCTTATTGGAATGACGGCTCCCAGGTGATCGCTCCCCATGATCAGGGGATTATCGACGAAGTGAACGCCGTTGCGGACATTAAGGAGATTGCCCGGGATGCGGCAATAGCCCAGGGGCTTCTGGAGATAATCGACAGCCGGATAGACGAGCCGTATCAAGCTATGGTTAGGAGCCGGCTTTTCCGGCCTGACCTGATTAAGGCCAAGGCCGGGGAAGTGAAGATCGTCTACACCCCCCTGCACGGAACCGGCGCTATGCATGTGGAAGGGGTTCTGGGAAGCCTGGGACTCAAGGTCATCACCGTGCCGGAGCAGCGGGAGGGTAACGGGGACTTCCCCACCGTGTCCTTCCCCAACCCGGAAGAAGCCGCGGCCCTGGAAATGGCGGTAAAGCTGGGTAAAGAGACCCGCGCCGATGTGGTCATGGCCACAGACCCCGATGCCGACCGTTTAGGCATCGCGGTTCCCGCCGCGGGCAGTTCCGGGGAATTCACCCTTCTCACCGGGAACCAGCTTGGTTCGCTCCTGGCCGACTACATCTTCCTGTCTCTAAAAGAAACCGGTAAAATGCCGGCAAAACCGGCTATGGTTAATTCCATCGTTACCACGGGGATGCAGAAACGGATCTCCGCTTCCTATGGGGCCGAATGTTTCGAGTGTCTGACGGGCTTCAAATGGATAGCCGATATTTGGCGGCGGAGCGAGACCGAGGGCCAGGGTTATACCATCGTATACGGCACTGAGGAAAGCTACGGCTATCTGGTAGAGCCGGAAGTCAGGGACAAAGACGGGGTTTCCGCCGCGGCCATGACCGCCGAGATGACCCTTTACTGGCGGAGCAAGGGGAAGAGCCTCCTTAACCGGCTGGAGGAACTGTACGGAATCTGCGGCTACTGGCAGGAGTTGGGGATCTCCAAATACTTCCAGGGTCCCCAGGGACCGGCCATCATGAAGGGCATCATGGACGAATACCGTAAGAATCCCCCTAAGACTTTGGGGGGCATTAAGGTGGAGAAGGTTAGGGACATCCTGGAATCGGTCTGGAAATATCCAAGCGACGCCGGCCGCACCGAAGCGGTGGATCTTCCCAAAAGCGACGTGCTTCAGTTCTTCCTTGAGGACGGGACTGTGGTAAGCGCCCGGCCCAGCGGGACGGAGCCAAAGATCAAATTCTACGCTTCCTGCTGCGCCGAAGCCGGAAACGGGGGGATTGAGGCCGCGAAGAAGGAAACGGCGCGGAAACTTGAGGCTATTAAAAAGGAAATACGAGCTGTCATTGGAGATTAAAAACGCATCCTTAAAATTGAGAGGGGGGATAATGAGAAACCGTACTGCGGCGTTGGCGTTTGGGTGTTGGGCAGTTACATTGTTGTTAGGCGGATGTTCCATCAATAAAATGGCGACCAAGGCGGTGGCGGACGCCCTCAGCGGGGCCGGTTCCAGTACGGTTTTTACCGGGGATTCGGATCCGCGCCTTGTGGGGGACGCCCTTCCCTTCGCGGTAAAGATATACGAAGCCCTCCTGGATATGCAGCCGGATCACCAGGGCCTGATCCTGACCACCGGCTCCCTTTTTGTGATGTACGCCAACGCCTTTGTCCAGGGTCAGGCGGAAATGCTGCCCCGCACCGAGTACCGGGAGCGCCGGGAAGCCCGGGAACGGGCGCGGCTGCTCTATCTGCGGGGCGTCAAAATACTCCGCTCCGGCTTGGACAAGAAATGGCCTGGTTTTAACGAGGCCGGTCGGGAGGGTAAACTTGACGCTTATCTTGCCAAGGCCAAAAAAGAAGACGTCCCCCTCCTCTATTGGACGACGGCGGGCAGCGTTTTGGCCTATTCCCTGGACCCTTTTAACCTGGAACTGGGGATGCGTATCCCGGAACTGTCGGCCATGATACAAAGGGCATACAAGCTGGACCCGGATTTTAACTCAGGCGCCATAGATGATTTTTTTATCCTCTTCCATGCGTCCCTGCCGCCATCCTTGGGGGGCGATAAATCCAAGGTGGAGGCCCATTTCAAGTTAGCCCTGGAAAAATCCCAGGGAATGTCGGCGGGTCCTTATGTTTCCTATGCCCAGGCGGTTTCCATACCCGCCCAGGACTACGAAACTTTCAAGGAGTGCCTGGAAGCGGCCCTGGCGGTGGACCCGGATGCGAATCCCGCAAACAGGCTGGTAACCATCATATCTCAGCGTAAAGCCCAATACCTGTTGGACAACGCGGAAAATTATTTTCTGAACCTGGACGGTGATGATGATTGGGATGACGATGATTGGGACGACGATGATGGCTGGGACGACGATTAAGACTAACGGACCGGAGCCGGGCGGATACCCGCAATGTCTTCGATACAAACAAAATCCGGCTTTTTCCAGCTAACATCATACGGAGGATATAATGAAAAAGTTTGCATGTTTTTTAACGTTAACCGTCCTTTTATGGGGACTTTTTAGTTCCGGGCCTCTTTATGCCCAAAGGAGAAGAACCCAGGGGGGAAAGACTGTCCTCAAGATAGCCTCCCTGGTGCCGGAAGACAGCCCCTGGGGAAGGGCGATAAACCAGATAGCCGAAGAATGGTACGAAATAACCAACGGCGAGGTGGAACTTCAGGTCTCCCACGGCGGGGTCCTGGGCTCCGAGAGCGCCGTCCTACAGCAGCTCCGCCTGGGCCAGATCCACGGCGCGGTTTTGACTTCTCACGGACTAAACTCCATTGCCAAAGGGATCATCACCCTGAGCTGCCCCTTCCTTATCCGCAACGACCAGGAACTTACCTTTGTATTGGATGAACTGAAACCGGAACTGGAAGCGAAGCTCAACAGCGGCGGCGTTTTTACCCTGTGCTGGGCCCATGTCGGCTGGATCAAGGTTTTCTCAAAAGAACCGGTTTTTGTCCCGGCGGACCTTAAAAAACAAAAACTTGCCGCCGACGGGGGCGAGCTTGAAATGATACAGGCTTTTAAGGCCATGGGGTACCAGATGATCCCCGTATCCATGACAGAGCTCCTTTTTGCCTTGAACGGCGGCATGGTTGACGCGGTGTATCAAAGCCCTATCTATGTGGGCAGTATGCAGCTTTTTGGGATAGCTAAAAACATGGCGTCTATCAATATCGCTCCCTTCATGGGGGGTATCGTTTTGAGCAGGGAAGCCTGGGCGAACATACCCAGGCAGTACAGATCCCGGCTTCAGGGGGTTGCCAAACGGGTCGAACAGGAAATTTACCGGTCTACCCAGCAGTTAGAAGCGGGGGTCATCAAAACCATGACCCGGCACGGACTCAAGATAAACCAGTTAAGCCCCCAACAGGAACAAGTATGGTATGATGATACCGCCAAAGCCATGCCCGCCCTGATCGGCACGACCTTTGACAAGGATATTTACGAAAGAATCGCCACCCTGCTGCGGACTTACCGGAGCCGGCGGTAACCGGGAGGAGGCATGGAAAATACCGTACCTGCCGAAAAAAAGCCGTCCGCTTTAAGAAAAGCGCTGTGGACCGTTGAGCAGGGGTTTTGTTACGCGGCCCTGGCCTTGATGACCCTGTTGCCCGTTGCGGAGGTTATTGCCAGGCGAGTGTTCCATACCGGAATCCCCGCTTCTTCGGGACTTCTGGTACAACTGCTCCTGGCGGTGGGTATTTTTTCGGGGATGCTCACCACCAAAAAAGCGGAGCATCTCGCCATCTCTCTCCTTCAATACATTCCCGCCGAAAACCCCTTCAAGAGGGTCTGCGGGATTCTCAGCGGTCTTTTATGTACCTTCATCACCGTCATCATTGCCTGGACTTCCCTGTCGTTTATCAAGATCGGCCTTACCGACCGCATGATTGGTTTTATTCCCGAACGGGTTGCCGCTCTGGTCCTGCCCATAGGGTACGCCGTTATCGCCTTCCGCTTTGCCCGGCTGACGCCGGTGCGGGGGCCGGCCCGGCTCCTCCCGGTTCTGGCCGCGGTTCTGGGTACTGTCGCATCCTTCCCTTCTATTGCCAAATTTGTCTGGGACTTCGACATCCCCGATCCGGTCTATGACCTTATCGACGTTTTCTATGATGCAGCCTACTACGGAAGAATCCCCGCCGTCGCGGTCCTCATCTTTGCGGCTTTTACGGGGACGCCCCTCTTTGCCGTCATTGGAGGCTTGGCCCTCCTTCTGCTCCAGGCGTCGGGAGCGGCGATGGAGATAGTGGTCAGCCAGGTCTACGCCGCCCTGACCCGGAGCAGCATCATCGCCATCCCCCTCTTTACCGTGACGGGCTTCCTCTTGTCAGAGAGCAGGGCCGGAGAACGGCTGGTTAAAACCTTTAGGAACCTGTTCGGCTGGCTCCCTGGGGGTCTGATCATCGTTACCGTGGTAATCTGCGCCTTCTTCACCTCATTTACCGGGGCTTCGGGAGTAACTATCCTCGCCCTGGGAGGCATCCTCTACTCCATCCTGTCGGAACACGCCCAATACCCGGACAGGTTTTCCATCGGCCTCCTCACCTCCGTGGGTAGCATTGGCCTTCTTTTTCCCCCAAGCCTCCCCATAATCCTCGTGGGGGCGACCAGTCAAACCAACATCATCCACATGTTCGCCGGGGGCATACTCCCAGGGATCATCCTGGTTGCCGCGGTTGTTATTTTCGGGATTATCGCGTCAATCAAGATCAAGATACCCAGGGATCCCTTTGAACTCAAGAATTCCCTGCGCTCCCTGAAAGATTCGGCCTTCGAGATCCTCCTGCCGGTATTCTTGATCGCCGGGTATTTCTCCGGCCTTTTTTCTCTGGTAGAAATAGGGGCCATAGCGGTGGTCTATATTTTTATCGTGGAAGTTCTGATACACCGGGAAATCAAAGTTTCTTCTCTGCCCCAGGTTTTGCAGAAAGCCGTCCCGATTATAGGCGGGGTCCTCTCCATCCTGGCCTTGTCCCAAGCCCTGTCCTATTACATCGTGGATACCCATGTGCCAGAAACCCTTGCCCAGTGGATGCTCTCCGCCGTCAAGTCGAAATACGTCTTCCTGCTGCTCCTTAACCTATCCCTGCTGGTCGTGGGCTGCCTCATGGACATCTTTTCCGCCATACTGATCGTCCTGCCCCTGGTGTTGCCCCTAGGACAAGCCTACGGCATAGACCCGGTGCATTTGGGGATCATCTTCATCACTAACCTGGAAGTAGGCTTCCTTACCCCGCCCATAGGACTCAACCTGTTCCTGGCGGCCTACCGCTTCAAGAAGCCCTTCCTGAAAATATGCGGCTATGTGTTCCCCTTCCTGCTGATTCAGATGGCCGTGCTGATCCTCGTTACCTACGTTCCCTGGTTTTCTACTTTTTTGATCAGATTTCTGCCGTTTTTCGCTTTCTTTGAGTAGCCGCTACAGCCCCGTAAAACATTGCATGAAGTTTTGCGGAATTAGAAAAATCCTTCACCCAAAAACAGCCCGCAAAACTCCGAAGCAAGCCTGCGGCTTGCTTCGGCTTGCACTGGTTCCAATCCGGGGAGTTTTGAGACCTATGAGACAGTGAGACCTCCGGTCTCCTGCTGTCTCATAGGTCTCAAACCTGCGGTTTCTTAGGTCTCTTCCGCCAAAAAGTTCACAGGCACAAAGGATTCAAGGGAACCAAAAGAGCCTTGGGCCTTAGATTTATCTGAGCAGTTCTCTGGGCTTTGATCCCTGGGCGGGACCCACAACGCCGCGATTTTCCATCTCTTCTACGAGCCGGGCGGCCCGGTTATAGCCTATTTTTAGACGCCGTTGTATATAACTCGCGCTGGCCTTGCCCTGCTGCATAACGATTTCCAGGGCCTTGTCATAAAGCGGATCTTCCCCTTCTTCAAAGACGGACGGAACCTCATCTTCCTCCTCGTCAAAAAAAATTTCATCGTCTATGTAGTCAGGCTGGCCCAGAGTTTTAACATATTCAACCACCAGTTCAATCTCTTCTTCGGAAACAAAAGCGCCCTGCATACGAATGGGGAAGGGGTCCACTACGCCGGCATAGAGCATATCGCCCTTGCCCAGCAGCTTTTCCGCGCCCACCATGTCGATGATAATCCGGCTGTCCATCTTGCTGGCCACCATAAAGGCGATGCGGCTTGGTATATTGGCCTTGATGAGGCCGGTGATGACGTCAATCGAAGGGCGCTGAGTTGCCAGAACCAGGTGTATGCCCACGGCGCGGCTCATGGCGGCAAGGCGGGCGACTGTGGATTCCAGTTCCTTGCCGGTAGTGGCCATGAGGTCCGCAAATTCATCTATGACCACTACGATGTAGGGCATATGCTCCGCCGCGATATTCCGCTCCCGGATGCGCCGGTTGTAATTCCTTACATCCCTGACTCCCATAGAATCCAGGCAGGCGTAGCGGCGTTCCATTTCAAAAAGGCAGTATTGAAGGGCCTGAAAAGCCCGTTTCGGCTCGGTTATCACCGGGGTGAGGAGATGGGGTATATCGTTGTAGAGTTTAAGCTCCACTATTTTCGGGTCGATAAGGATGAGCCGGCATTCCGCCGGGGCGCGCTGATACAGGATCGAGAGGATCATGGTGTTGACGCAGACCGACTTTCCAGAACCTGTGGCCCCGGCAATGAGAAGGTGGGGCGTTTGGGTCAGGTCTAGGATTTGGGCTTCACCGGTAATGCCCTTTCCCAAGACTACGGGGATTTCCATCTTCCGGGCTTCCTTTTTTCCTTCCCGGGCCGCCTCGTTCCGCAGTTCCGCTTCAATAATCTCACGGAAGGAAACGATGTTTCTTTTCCGGTTCGGCACTTCTATGCCGACCGCGTGTTTTCCCGGGATGGGAGCTACGATCCGCACGGAAGAAGCCGCGAGACGGAGGGCTATATTGTCCTGGAGGTTGACAATTTTGGAGAGCTTGACTCCCGGAGCCGGAAGAATCTCAAACATGGTGATTACAGGCCCTTTCTTTATGCCCGTAACTTCCGCCTGTATGCCGAATTCCTCCAGAGTTTTCTGCAAAATATCCGCCGCATCCCTGGACGGCTGGTCTATGATCCAGTATTGACCGTCCGGGTACTGATTCAGTATGCCTTCTACAGGTATGCAATAGGCGGCGGGTCTTGCCGTCTTGCGGACCTGGACATTTTTACCGCTCCCAGGGATGGGAGAGCTTCCTGGAGAAGGGAGAACGGCGGCCTTGCCGGGATTGTTCCGGACCGGCGCCGCATTTTCATCTTCCTTTTTTACGGCGCCGGCGTCTTCAACAGTCTCATCAGTTTCAGGTTCTTCGATTTCGTCTTCCTCTTCCGGCTCTTCTGAAAAATCAAGACTCTCATCCAGCCCGGCCTTTTGAAAAGCGGTCTGCCGGGGGGCAAAACCAGAAGGGGCCTCCTCAAATTTCCGCCCGGCTTCCATCCCTTCCCCGGCTTGGATCTTTTCCCATTTGGCTTCTTCAGGAGCGCCGGCCGCGCTTATAAGCCGGATTTCTTCTATAGTTTTAGCGGCAATTACAGGCTGTCTCTCCTCCGCTGGGGCCGCCGGCAGGGCCGGGGAAATGTCGTACCATGTTGACGGCTTTGTTACAGTTTCAGGGCGTTCCTGGTTTCGCCTGTCCGCCTTTGAGACGGCTTCGTTACAGGCGGCCTTAGCTTTTAATTTGGGCGGCGAAAGCAGGGCCAAAACTTTGCCGGACTTAGCGGCGGAGGCGGTCCCAGGCTCTGCCGGATTTAAGGGGAAGATCAGAATAGTCAGAACCCGGATGGCGGCAATTTCAAGAAAAGCAAAGAGGAGAATGCAAAAGGTAAAGCCCGCTTTTCCCAGCAATGCCATGAAGCGGTAGCGTTCCGCATAGATGCTGTAACTTCGAAAGACCGCGAGGCCTATGGCAAGGGTCAAAAAGGGGAAAATCGCCGCGCTAAGGATAAAAATTCTATCAGGGCGGTATTTGGGATCCGCAAGAATTAAGGCTGCGGCAAGAAAGTAGGCGGGGATCATAAAGGCCAGAATTCCGTAAGCCCCGGTGAAAAAATCGCCGGGCGCTAAAAAAAAGAAAGGCATATCCAGCAGGGACGCGGTTATGGAAAACCCAAAGAAAATACCGGCAAGGGCCAGGCCCACAGCTCCCAGGATGGAACCCAGGCGGTATTTGCGGTCCGGGCGGGCAAAAAAAGATTTTAAAAACACTAACGGGAACCCTCCAGGCTAAAAAATGTCCGGGCAGACTAAACAGGGAAGTTTAGCTGCCGTTTTCTTACCCCGGCGCTTCTTGAAAGCCAAGCGGAGTTTCAAGAAGCGCCCTAAAGTCCGGCAGCCGGGCTTTAGGGCAATTTCATGCTTATTTGAGGCTTTCAAAATTTAATATTTTGAACCTCGGCCTTAAAAATTACAAAAGCAAGCGTCAAAACGGAATTTCGATGCCGCCGGCATGGACTTTTGGTCCGCCAGACTAAAACCCGGTGAAACCGGCTTATTTAATAATATCGGCAACTATATCTTCCATCGATACACCATAATACAGATAACCATATACGGCGGCCGCACCTAAGACCTTCCGTCCGTATTCTCTTGTTTCGGATATTTCTATTGTTTCCGCGAAGATATCTTCCGGGAACAGGTTTTCTCCGCTCCCGGCCAGCCAGCGCCGAACCCTTCCCAGGCCGCCGTTGTAAGCCAGAATAGCGATCATGGGATTCTTGAGATTATTCATAAGATAGGCAAGGTAAACTGCCCCCAGATGAATGTTGGTTTCCGGGTCTTTTAGGTTTATTTCGCCGTTCTCGGCATATTGCGGCCCTCCGCGGCGGCCAAGGCGGTCAGCCATATCCAGGGCCGTGGCGGTCATAAGCTGAGTCAGTCCGGCGGCCCCGGAGCGGGAATGTATCTCCGGGTCAAAGGCGCTTTCGGTACGGATAAGTCCGTAGAGAAGATGCGCCGGAATATCCGTTTCCCGGGCGTAGGTTTCCACTAAATCCCGGAAAGGCTGGGGGAAACTGAGTTCCAGGTCCTGCCGGGTAAATTCGTAATCCTTTCGGCCCATCAAGAAGGCCATAAGGCGTATGGCGTCGCTCCAGCGTTCCGCCGCGCTAAAGGCCTTGACAAGTTCCCTGAGTTCCTCATCCGCAAGTTTTTCCCGCAGATTTTGAAGATAAGGGGCAATATGGCCGCCCACGCCGTACTCGAAAAAACCCAAAAGGAATTCCGCCGGAGCGCTGTCCAAGGGACTAGGGTCCACTATTTCCGCTCCTTGGAATACCGCCGTTTCTTCCTTTGTGATGCCGTAAGCCCGCGCCTTTGGAATGGCTATGGGGGGGGCGTCTAAAAAGCGGCCCGCCAAAGCCCGGTAATAAAAAGACGCCGCCGGTTCATCCCTTGCAGCCTGAAAAAAAGATGCCGCCAAGGATGAGGCGTCCTCCTTGCCGGGCGAAACGCCGCCATAGAAACCTAGAGAAACTGCCCGGCCCAGGATATATGCGTACTGGCCCCGGGCCGCTAAGCCGGCCCCTGCCGGAAAGAGGGAATATATCTCAAAGAGGGCGTCCCATTGACGGTTTGCCGTGAGGTATCTGGCTTGGCGTTCTAAGATATCTTCAAAATTAGAAATATTATGCCAGCGGGGTATATAAGTTTTGAGCATCGGAATGAAGGATTCCGGGCTGCCTGACTGAATAACATTCAGAATGTACCACATACAGGCGTCTTCCTGCACATCGTCCGGAGCGGCGGCCAAGGCGCGGGTAAAAATTTCCACCGCTTCCCCGTAGCGCCCCGCTTGGCGTTCCATGCGGCCCGCAAAGTAGGGCAAAAGATAAGTTGTTTCCCTTGCGGCGTCCCCCAAAATACCACCGGAAAGCCGCTTTTCCCATTCCTGAAACAAGGCGGAACCTTCGTCCAGGGCAGCGGAAAACTGAAAAGTCCGGCCAAGATCGTTAAGCAGCGCAGGATACCGCAAAAAGAGAGTCTCATCCTGTTCCAGAGTTTCCCGAAACGCCGTGATGGCTTCAGCGAAGGACGAACGGGACGCCGCAAGACGCCCTGTTATGGCGGCGTTTTCAGCGCCGGTAAAGAGTCCTTTGTCCGATGCCGTCCAGCCCCAAATGTACGCTTCGTCCAGCGGAGCGCTCATAAAAAAGACGGCCAGCTTCCGGCCCGCGGTTTCGTTAGTCCCCGGCGCAGCGGAGGGCGGAGCGGCCGTCAGGTTGAAAATTTCCTTCCAGTTTCCGGTCCATGTTTCAGGAATCAATTGCCGGGCCGCATCTTCTTCCCCGGCCTTCAAAAGCAGCGGAACAAGCCTTTGAAGCGCCGCTTCCCGGATCAGCGAAGACGGGCTTTCCAGGGAAACCTGGTAGAGTTCCCCGGCGATTTTGATATCCGCCTCAGCGTTAAGCGCCGCGCTGCGATCTTCTACAAGAAGTCCTGCGTAAAAGGCCGCCCCGCTATGGAGAAAGAGGAGTTCGCTCAACCGGGAAGGCCGGGCGCGGAGGATAAAGTCAAGGTTCCCCTCAGAAATAAGGCGCGCCGCCTTGTCGGCCTTCATATCCAGAACCTCCCGGGTTTGACAGGAAAGCAGATTTGGGATGAAAAGGAAACAAAAGGCAAGGCGGAGGAAGGTCCGGAGTATAGAAATGGCTTAGTTCCTTGGCGGAATTCGGATAATCTTCCCGGCAATAATGATGTCCGGGTTTCTGATGGAATTAAACCTGGCGATGCGCGGATAAAGCCAAGGGTTACGATAGAAAGCATCTGAGATATCCCAAAGAGTATCTCCCCACCTTATGCGATATGGATAGCCGTCTCTTGGGATATTTGCGGGAACATTGAAGGAAGCCACAGGGGGATCCGGTTTGCGGCTGCCGGCAGACGCCGCTGGGCTTTCCGCCGCCGCAAGGCCGGGTGACGAAACCTGAGGAGCTTCAATTACGGGCACTGCGGTCCGGGCTTGTTCAATCGGCGGCTGAATCGCGGACATTTCTGGAACAGACGCATCCGGAAAGTCAGGCTGAGCCTGAGCGGCGGCCATTTCTACAGCGTTTTGATTGCCCCGGTTCCAATAAACAAAGAACCACAACTCAAATCCCAGGAGAATGATCAGCACCCCCATAATAACGAAGATAATCCCGGGAAATCCTTGCAAGCCGTATCTTCCTATCGCGGAAATATTTTTTTCATAGAGTCCTTCAGGCGGCGGCTCAGGAAAATCAAAATCAGTAAATTCCATCTCCCTGTTGTCCCATTCCAGGGACTTGAGGGATACGCTTAGGTGCAGATGCTCCCCATTAGCGGAAGGATCCAAATCCATAGCGTCCGCGGTAATTTTATCGCCGGGATTGCAGGCTATGATTAGCTCTACCGAAGGCTCACCCTTTGGTTTTGGCTTAATATTCTCTACCACAATGCTGCCCATGTAGAGTCCGTCAGCCATGGATTGACTGAAACTTCTGTAGAGATCGATCTGCATACTTTCTTGATTATCATGAACCGTAGTAAGGATCAGCCGTCTTTTTATTTTGGAATTTTCTTCCAGTATAGAATAAAACACTCCGTTAGCAAGTTTTATGCCGATAGTAGAAGCCATTCATCAACCCCTCTTAATAAGACTGTAGACAGGGTTTAAAAAATTGTCAATGCAAGCAGACCGGATTTTAACTATGTATTGCCCATATTGAAGACTTATCGAGACATCTAAAAACTAAAGGTTAAGAAAACTTAGGCAGTGATCTGATCTCCCCAAGGCAAACTTGTTTTGCACGGCAAACTTGTTTTGCACGGCAGAACGAGTTTGCCGGCGCAGCCTGGAAAGTCAACCGGAGTTTTCAGATGCGCCCTTGTTTTAGAACGGGGGCGGACGGGTATTAAAGAGCAGTCTGGAAAACGTCCGCTCTTGCGGCGGCGTTTTTTTTTTTCGATAATTAAAGATTATGATTTCAATTTTGTTTGCTGTTATAGTTCTTGCCCTGGGATTTATCGGGGCCATGTTTATTCTGGGCCGTTCAAGCGGCGCTTCAGCGGCGAAACGGAATAAAGGGAGGGACGCCGCGTTACAGGAAGCCCGGAAAAGACTGAGCCAAAACCCAAAGGACCCCCAGGGGCTTAAAACCGCCGGGGATATTTACTATGAAGAACAATCCTGGGATAAAGCCTATAAAACTTTTGAAAGCCTGATCGAAACTGGTTCAAATGATCCCGGAGTATATACCCGCTGCGGCCTCGCCGCAATGAAGCTGGGGCTTTTCGATGAAGCCTGGAAAAAACTGTCTATAGCCAGAACTCAAAAACAGGATAATTTTGAAGTGAATTATAATCTTGGCGTTCTGGAATTTAAGCGGAACAACTATGAAAAAGCCATATCATTGCTTCAGCAGGCGCGGCTCCAGGACCCTGAATATGCGCCCGCGCTCCGTTATTTGGGCCATGCGTTCTTCAAAATAAAGAAGTACAAAGAAGCTATGTCTTTTATACATAAAGCCATAGACATGGCCCCGGAAGACAAAGAATCTTTCTATACGCTGGGCGAGTGTTATCTTGAGGCCAATCAGCAGGATCAGGCCGTAAAAATATTCAGCCGTCTCAGGCCGGACCCGGTCATGGGGCCAAGCGCCTGCCTTATGTGCGGGACCATCAACATGGAACGCCGTCAGTACGCGCAGGCGGCGGAAGATTTTGAGATAGGATTGAAACACCAGAACATCAAGCATGAGGCGTCCCTTGAGCTTAAATACAAATTGGCAGTCTCATACATTCAGCAAAATGAAATCGGCAAGGCCCTGACTTATCTCAGGGATATAAACCAGTCCAATGCTTCCTACAAAGACGCGGCTGTTCTTCTTGGAAAATACCAGGAGCTTAACGCGAATAAGAACCTCCAGATTTATTTAATGGCCGCCTCATCTGACTTTGCCGCTTTGTGCAGAAAAATTGTTATGACGTATTACCCCAGGGCCAGGATCAAAATTTCCAGCATTTCGGTCAATAAAAGCGAGTGGGCGGATATTCTGGCCGAAGTCGATACTCCCAAATGGTCGGATGTGGTGATGTTCCGTTTCATCCGTACCCAGGGGCCCGTGGGGGAACTCATACTCCGGGATTTTCATTCTCATCTGAAAGAGGGCAAGGCCGGCAAGGGCATCTGTATTGCCGTCGGGAATTTTACGGAGGAAGCGAAGCGCTATACCGAAGCCCGCCTTATAGACCTTATAGGCAAGGACAGGTTTTTAGCCATACTGAATACCGTAGACGCGCGGGCGGCGGCTATGGCTCGTCCGGTAAAAAGCCGGGGATGACAAAGCTCCGTTTCGCGGCGCGGAAATAACAGGACGTCAGCGCAAAGCCTAATTTAAGAAGATAAAATGCAAGCGATGAAACCGAAGGAACTTTAGTTCCAGGTTTCTTAGCCGCTTGCTTAGGAGTTTTGGGACTTATAACATAATCCTCAAACTAGATAATGCTCCCAAAACTCCTAAGCGACCCGTGCGACCCTGCGGATCGCTTGCGGGTCGCAAAGCGCCGCTATATACATAAACGCATAAAACAGCTAAACTTAGAGCATATTTATACTGTATGACAGACATCTGTTAATTACTTTTTAAAAAGGAGTTATGAAAAATGGAACAACGGCATTACTTTTTTACTTCTGAATCTGTGGGAGAAGGTCATCCCGATAAACTTTGCGATCAGATTTCCGACGCTATTTTGGACGCCTGCCTGAAAGACGACCCCAAGAGCCGGGTTGCCTGCGAAACCTTTGCTTCCACCGCCATGGTGCTTATAGGCGGGGAAATAAGCACTCAAACTTTTGTGGATTTCCAGGACGTCGTCCGGGATGTAGCCCATGACGTTGGGTATACGGATCCAGCCTACGGATTGGATTACAAGTCCATGGCCGTGCTGGACATGATACACAGCCAGTCTCCGGATATAAGTCAGGGGGTCTCCGGCACGGGGCTTGAAGAATTCAAGGGCCAGCAGGGAGCGGGCGATCAAGGAATGATGTTCGGTTTCGCCTGCAATGAAACCCCGGAACTCATGCCTTTGCCTATCACCCTGGCCCATAAGATTCTTATCAAGGCGTCTGAACTGCGGAAGGCCAAGACGGTTAAATGGCTCAGGCCGGATGCCAAAAGTCAGGTTACTGTGGAATACGAGGGCCGCAAGCCCCTGCGTATAGAGGCTGTTGTTGTATCCCAGCAGCATGATGACGGCATTTCCTATGACGAGATCAGGGATACCGTTATTGATCGGATAATTAAACCTGTTCTGGAGCCTGCGGGACTTTTAGACAGCAAGACCAAATACTTTATTAACCCCACAGGCCGCTTCGTGGTGGGCGGCCCCTTCGGGGATACGGGGCTTACAGGGCGGAAGATCATCGTGGACACTTACGGCGGGATGGGCCGGCACGGGGGCGGCGCTTTTTCCGGCAAAGACCCCACCAAAGTAGACAGATCCGCCGCCTATATAGCCCGGTATGTCGCAAAAAATATAGTCGCCGCCCGGCTGGCGGAACGCTGCGAAGTGGAACTGGCCTATGCTATCGGAGTTCCCTTCCCGGTTTCGGTTATGGTAGACACCTTCGGGACCGCTGTAGTTCCGGAAGCCCGCATATCCGAAGCGGTCACCAAAGTTTTTGACCTGACTCCTGCGGGGATCATCGCGGAATTGGATCTGCTCCGCCCGATCTACCGGAAAACCGCCGTCTACGGACATTTTGGCCGCCCGGAATTTCCCTGGGAAAAGACCGGTAAAGCGGCGGAACTAAAACAGGCAGTAGGCTGAATACTTTTCCATCCTGGGGCTGTTTGACCGGTGAATGAAAGCCTGCTCCGTCAATCTGTCCGCAAGGCCGCCGAGATTACCTGTTCCAGGTCCGGCGGACCGGGCGGGCAAAATGTGAACAAAGTCAATACGAAAGTAACCCTGCGTATCCGGCTTGACGCGCTGGAAGGGCTTGCGGAGCCGGAACTGGCCCGCCTTGGGGAGGTCTTGGCGGGCCGCCTCACGGTTGAGGGCGAAATCGTCATTGCCGCCTCTGAGGAACGCTCCCAAAGGAGCAACCGGGAGAGGGCCTTTCTGCGGCTGGAATCCCTTATTGCAGGCGCGGCAAAACTGCCCAAACGCCGCCGTCCATCCTCGCCCCCAAGGGCGGCCCGGGAAAAGCGGCTCCAGGCAAAACGTCTTCTCAGCCTGAAAAAAGCGGAGCGCCGCTCTGACTTTGAATAGGGTTGAGTCAATTTTAAACCCTCAATACGAATAACAGACGAAACCTGAAATTTTTCAAAATTCGCATTTTCCCTATTTACAAAAATAAATTAAGCTGATATTGTTAGATTAGGCTAATTCAAATAGAAAAAGCCATGAATGAGCTTGGGGATAAACCTCTCCAGCGGCGGCCGGCTTTACCTCTCTTGCATGACCGCCGCGGCCTCAAGCGGTATGGGTAGTTAAAAAAAGCTCTTCGTTTTAATCTGGCCGGACGCCGAAACAGCGTCACATGGCGTCCGGCCAGATTTCTTAAACTTTGCCAGGCTTATCCGTTTAACTCCGCTTCAGTATGCATCCGCTCCAGGATACGCATAAGCGCGTCCGCCGTAGCCTGCTTCTTGTCTTTCATCCCGGCGGCCTCAGCGTCCTCCCTTGCTCTCTCTCTGAAACCGGAGCAGTAAAGGACGGGACCCGCGGTCATGCGGACCACGCCGCGGCTTACAAAATCATCCAGCATATCCCCGGGGCGGATGTGGAGAACTTCGCCGTTTATTGCCACAGGACACATATAATCAAAAGATTTAATATAGGAATCAATTTCCCGCACGCCTCGTTTAGTGCCAGGGTCCCAGGGCCTGTAACGGGTCCCTGAAGGAAATACCAGAATGAGCTTGCCCTGATTTTTTACATCCAGCAGGGATTTCATGGCCGCCCTGTTAATTGAATTGCTGCGTAATATTTCGTCCCGGCTTTTTACGGCGTCAAGGCCGGCGAGTGAACGGCTGGGGTAAATGACAATACGGGTAAAGCCGGCGGTAAAAGCCGCTACCGCCGGGTTCATTTCGCTCAGTTTCATGCCGGCTATGGCAACCAGCGCGCTGTCAATCGTTTTTCCCAGTTCCCCTTCCTTCCGCAGCAGGTAAGAAAATATGGGCAGGTCTAAATTGCTGTAATGCTCTAAGCACAGAAGGCAGGAATACCCTTCCATCGCCTTGGCATAGGCGTCTGCAAGATACTCAAACCCGCGGATGCAGGAACCGGGAAGCAACAGGGCATCCGATATCTTATCCAGCAGGGGCATAATTTCCGGTACAGCCCGCTGATATACATTATTTTCAGTTATCTTCTCAAAGGGCCCGGAAATTTGCAGTGCCTGGATAACCAGATCTTTGAATGAGCCGCCTAATGTTTCCATAAGGGCCAGTATAGCCCCTCGGCGGATCCGCTGTCAATGAAAAGAAAAGCATGAGGCGGCCGCAAAAAAACGGCGGAGACCAAGCCCCGCCGTAAATTGTCCCTCCCGCGGAATCGCTTTATTCCCGCAAGCTGGAATACGCTGTTTTGCCGCCAACGCCCGCCGCCACGAAATGCCCGAAATGCCCGGAAACTTCGGAAACTTCGGAAACTTCGTTTTCGCCGTTTTCGCCGTTTTCGCCGAACAAGTCCAATCAACCAACCCCGCCGCAGAGCCTCCCCCGCGCAAGCGGGTTCTGGAAACAAGTTTCCTTGGGTATTAAACCCTCAATACGAATAAAAGTAAAAATACTACATTTCAAATTCCGATCCCAGGTAAACTTCCCGGACCAGTTCATTCTTCAGAATCGCATCCCGTCCGCCCCGGGCGACGATGGTGCCCTCGGCAATGATAAAGGCTTCGGTGGTTATTTCCAGGGTATCCCGGACATTATGATCGGTGATGAGGATGCCTATGCCTTTTTCGGCAAGGCGGCGGATGATCTGCTTGATTTCGTATACCGCGATGGGGTCTATCCCGGCAAAGGGTTCGTCCAAAAGGAGGAACTTTGGCTCCGTCGCCAGGGCGCGGGCGATTTCAGTGCGCCGCCGCTCGCCGCCTGAAAGGGTGTAGCCGTACTGTTTTTTGATGCGGGTAATGCCGAATTCCTCAAGCAGGCCGTTAAGGCGCTCCTTCTTTTGCGCCTTGTTGATGTCCCGGCGGCTCTCCAGAATGGCCCAGATATTCTGCTCTACCGTAAGCTTGCGGAAAATGGACGCTTCCTGGGGCAGATAAGCTATGCCCTGCTGAGCCCGCCGGAACATGGGCTTGCGGGTTATGTCAACGCCGTTCAGGGTTACGTTTCCCTGGGTAGGTTTGTAGAATCCTACGATCATATAAAAGATGGTGGTCTTTCCCGCCCCGTTGGGCCCAAGAAGTCCCGCAACCTCTCCGTTGCGCATAAAGAAGTTTACGCCCCGGACCACTTCTTTGCGGCCAAACTTTTTATGCAGACTGCTTACCGCGAGTTTGTGAAAAAATTCAGACGGGACGGTTTCTTCCCCGGCGCTTCCTTCCTGAATCCAGGCGGCATCTTCGTCTCCTGAGTCAATATCTTCCGTGTCTCCCGCGGCGTTTTCATTTATAAATTCATCGTCCACGGCGCTAATCCTTAATGGACCCGGAAACAGAACCTTCCATTGTGACATCGTCAGTATCAAGGTCAACACGGATTCTATCGGCCCGGAATTCATCGTTTTTTTTGTACACCACGGGAAAACCGGAAAGGTCCAGCAGTTTTTCTGTGCGCCGGTAGACGGCGTACTCCGAGCGGCACACCATATCGTCCTTGAAAAGCCTGAGTGATATTTGAAACACCGTTACTTCCGCCTCATCGTCGTATTCAATAAAGCGGCCTTTGGCAACCAGTTCGTTTTTTTTATCCTCAAGAGATGAATCCCCTTCCAGGCGGGCGATTTTTAGTTTTCTGTCGTAGCGCATCCTGTCGGTTTGAAAATATATATCTTTTTCTTCTTCCCAGCCCCATACGCTGCCTGTGCAGTCAATAAACTGATTATCTTCGCCCTGAAGCTCTATTCTGTCGGCCCGGAGCAGCAAGTTGTTCGAACGGACCTCCGCGTTCCCGGACAATATGGTAATTTCCTTTCCGGAAGTCCGGCCTCCGGTCATGCGGTCGGCCTTGAATGTAAAGACATCCCCCGAGAGGGGGCCTGATGGAAGGAAGAGCGCTAAACCCAGCAGAAAAAACGGTTTCATTTGGCGGAGTCCTCAAAGACCTCGGCTCCCTCAGGCTCATCGTCTTGAGTTTCCAGGAACCACGATTCGCCGGCTTCCGTAAGAATTTCATCTATTTCGCCTTCGTCTACAGGCTCTTCCTCTTTGTCATCGTCATCCACGTAAGCGCCCTGAACCCCTCCGGCAAAGGCCCATGTCCGGCGGCGGGCGTCCGCGGAAAAACCCCAGCCTGTAAATTTTGTTCCGTCATTGCGGAGAATCTCAACAGGCTCCCATTCGCCCGTATCAAGCCGCCGTTCCTTGTCTTTCCAGTTCAGCATAGCGGTCTCTATGACAATATCCTCGGAATCCACTTCAATACGGACGCCGTTCTTCAGTTCGATATTTCCGGATTCCAGTTCCACCGATGCGGAGCCGGCGCTGCCTGTGGCGTTTACCTCATCCGAAGCGGTGTTGAACTGTTGGAAGGAAAAGTATTTCAACTCCATGATATGCCGGTCTTCATAGCGCTCCGCCTCTTCCGCCGCAAAGCGCACAACCGGGTTCCCGTCTCTGACGCGGACATATTCCACATTCTCCATAACCACGTCGGGAAACTCCCCGCCGTCTTTGGAATCCTGGCCGTAGTCAAACGAACAGGCCCCAAAAACAAGGAGTATGAATGTCCCCGCCGGGAAGTGAAAGTTACGCTTCATTCTCATCCTGCTCATCCTGCCTTTGGGCTTGTTTATGCTCCCGGGCCGCCATGATAAAGTCCCTGAACAGAGGGCTTGCCGCGGTAGGCTTTGATTTGAATTCCGGGTGAAACTGCACCCCCAGGCCCCAGGGGTGATCCGGCCATTCCACACATTCCACAAGGCTGCCGTCCGGGGTAAAGGCCGAGAGGCGCAGCCCAGATTCAATCATGTCCTTTCTGAAGGCGTTGGCGAATTCATAGCGATGCCGGTGCCTCTCAAAGATATTTTTCGTTTTATAAGCCGCAAAAATATGAGTGCCCGGCTCCGCCGCGGTTTCGCTTTTTCCAAGCCGCATAGTGGCGCCGTAATTTTTTATATCCGCCTGATCTTCCAGAAGGCAGACCACCGGCCGCCCGGTTTCTTTGTTAAACTCCGAGGAGTCCGCGTCCGTCCAGCCCAAAACGTTCCGGCCCCAGTCTATCACCATTATCTGCATACCCAGGCAGATTCCGAAGTAAGGGACCTTGGTTTCCCTGGCCCAGGCCGCGGCGCGGATCATGCCGTTAACTCCCCTCTGGCCGAAGCCGCCCGGGACCAGGACGCCGTCCACGCCGCCCTCCGCCGCGCCTGCGCCCAGGACGCCGTCCGCGTTGTCCGTTTCCTCAAGCCGGGCGGAATCTATCTTTACAAGTTCCACCATAACGCCGCCTTCAACGCCCGCGTGGAACAGGGCTTCGTATACGGATTTGTACGCGTCGTGGAGGTCCATGTACTTGCCGACTACGGCTATGCGGACCCTGCCCAGTTGGGAGCGGAATTTGTCCATCATGGCGTACCAGGCTTTCAGGTTCGCGTGCCGGCAGGCGACGCCCAGTTTTTTCAGGACCACCTGATCGAATTTTTGCTCGAAAAACATCAAAGGTATCTCGTATATTGTCGTATCGACATCATAGGAAGTAAAGACCGCGTCGCTTTCCACATTGGTGAAAAGGGCGATTTTCCGGCAAGTTCCTTCATCGAGCTTCACAGGAGCGCGGCAGACCAGAATGTCAGGCTGTATCCCCAGTTCCTGCATGGCTTTCACCGAATGCTGGGTGGGCTTTGTCTTGAGTTCCCCTTCGGCCACTTCCGGGATGAGGGTGAGATGCACAGAGAGGGCGTTGGTTTTTCCCGATTCATGAATGAGCTGCCTTGCGGCCTCAAGAAAGGGTATGGACTCGATGTCTCCCACGGTGCCGCCTATTTCCACGATGACCACGTCGGTATCGGCGTCTTCCCTGGCCGCGGCCATGATGCGGCTCTTGATTTCATCGGTGATGTGGGGAATGACTTGAACGCAGCGGCCCAGGTAGCGGCCTTCCCTTTCCTTGCGGATCACCGCGTCATAGACCTGGCCTGTGGTAATGGAATTGGCCCGGGAGAGGCAGCCTGAGGTAAAACGGGCGTAATTTCCCAGGTCCAGGTCCGTTTCCGTTCCGTCATCGGTTACGTATACTTCCCCGTGCTGATAGGGGCTCATGGTTCCGGCGTCCACGTTGATGTAGGGATCGCATTTCACCATCCTGACATTAAGTCCCCGCCCCTCAAGCAGGGCGCCCAGGGAGGAAGCCGCGACGCCTTTTCCAAGGCTTGAGCATACGCCGCCGGAGACAAAAATGAACTTGTTCATGTCCGCTTATTATTGCAGGCCGGGCCTTTTAATGTCAATTGCGATTGCTGCGCCTTTCCCCGGGGGTCTGTCCCCTCCCCGCCCGTAAAAAAACGCGTGGAGTTTTAGGAACCTTCGGTTCCATGCCTCCTATGATATCCACAATTACAACGGTCCCAAAAAACTCCTAAGAGACCGTGGGACCGCGGTTCTACGAACTGCGGAAACAAGTTTCCGATGGTCCCTTAGCGGTTGCACGGGAATCATCCCGGGGAAGAAATTCGTGGAGTTTTGGGAACCCTGCGGGTTCCCAAAACTCCCAAGAAAATCTTTGCGGCTCTAAGAGCCGCAAAGATTTTCAGGGAATGACAGCCTCGATGATGCCGCTCGCCGGGCCCATCTCTCCTTTGCGGTGAATCTGCCAGCGGCCGCACATGAAAACCTTTTCACCCCTCTCGTGCTCCTCAAAGAAAAGCTCCAGGGGCGGCTTTGT
>JAITSE010000052.1 GCA_031288005.1 Treponema sp. | reverse complement strand
GATGGTAAATTAATACCCCATGAAAAGGTAAAAGCAAGGATTGAAGAAACGTTAAAGCGGATAAAGAAATGAGAAAAATAGAATGGACGCCTGACGGGGAGGAATCATTTAATGAGATTGTGGAATATTATGGCATAAGGGCTGGAGAAAATATTGCAAAAAATATATTTACCAAAATTAATAAGGAAATAGAATTATTGGCAATAGAAGAAATTAAGACAAAAGTATCTCCAGAATTAAAGGATATAGGAATAAATGATATTTACCAGTTGACAATAAATCCTTGGATAGTATATTACAAAATAGATGAAGAAAACAGAAGGGTAAAAATATTATTGGTATTAGACGGCAGGAGAAACATAGAGAAAATATTAATAGACTTGTTTAAAAACCCCCTAAACCAGCCTGTCATAGTTTATGATACCACAAATCAAAGTCATTCTCAGTGAATGTCGATTACAGCAATGTCCCCGGTAAGGATATGCCATGCTTTTGAATGTTTTTATTTTGGCATTGATATGCTCAATGACAACCCGTCTCCCCGCAAGCTCCCTGTTATACGCTTTTTCCTCTCCGGTCAGTTGATGTTTCTTGCTTGATTTTATCGGTATGAAACTGTTTGTATGGTATTGTTCTATCCCCATGTATCCAAGATCAGCGTCAAGCGGTATCGAATTGCTGATGTTTTTTCCAATCGTATCTTTAATATACCTTGAAATCATGCTCGCTGCCTTTGGCTTCCTGCACATCTATGATTTGCAGACTGTTCCGCTCGATGATGACCTGCGTCTTCAGCGTGCGCCATTTTTTTCCCTGAATAGTACGCTTTTTGGCCCTTTTTCGGGCGGTTTATGGGGCTTTCGGTAACATCGACCACAACGTACTGAATTGAGGCCGACTTTCTCTTGAGCTTCTTTTCCCCGGGCAGGGCGAAGGCGCCGTCTTTTGTCAGAGTGTCTTCCACCCATTGAATGGACAGGCAGACCGTGCCCTTGCAAACGCCGTATTCCGCCGCGATACTGTCCATAGTCCGGTACTCCCGCAGGTATTTCAGGGTAATAGACAGCTTGTCTTTGACCGTCAATTTTGGCGGTTTACCACCTTTTTCGTGCAAAGCATCGTATTCCCTTTGTAAAATTGACAACATTTTTTCAAATGTACCGGGTTTCACCCCGAACAACCGTTTGAAACGAACCGCTTTGGCATCCGCTGCCTTTTTTCCCTTGCCCATGTCATTATTATAACATCTTTAGGGTTTTTAAACAAGTCTATTGGTTTATCACCTGGAACCATTGAAAATATTATATAATTTTTCGGCATAAAAACATGTGAAATATAATCTAATTTTATGCCCGCCTTATTAAAGGATTCATGAATTCTATATTTTCCACCCAATTCAAGTCCACCCAATGTAACAATGCTAAAATAATAAACACTATTGCTTTTCGACAACCCTGAATAAATTTTGAAACTATGTTTGGCATTGTAAAACCATAAACAGGGGAAATTAAACCTATTCTTTTATAACCATCCAGTGGGGGGGTATGTTTTTTATTGATGCAATATTTTTAACATCCGTATTTTTAATTTGTTCCGCTATTTTTAACGTAATGTCAAACGAATTCCCCGTTCCTGAAAAAGAGAAGATTATATTATCGTTCGTAAGTTTCCCCCTTTAAACATATTATTCAGAATAATTTTTTATTGTCAAGTATTTTCAAAAAATTTCAGTGCAATTGCGCCTAACGAGACTGTCGGATTAGTGGTTCCCCCCCAATTTTTTATTCAAAAACAGCTTCATATAGTATATTAGAGTTGTTCAAAAACCTCAATTTTTGAACAACTTCCGCTTGAAAACAGCAAACTGCGGAGCATTTTGCGAGACTTGTTCGATAACCAGAACCCGATAGGGTTCAGTAAAATGAGTTATCGAACAAGTCCATTATATCATGGCAAAACCACCTCCACACATAATCTCAAACCATTTAAGCAAGCCATCGTAATTATGTTGAACCGTAAAAAGGCCACAGGTTGAAATAAATATATACCGCTGTTTTTGCAGATTGCATCGGAGCTGGTGTCTCTTCGAACCTTCGGTATTGGCGATTATATCCGGCAAATTGGCGGGCAGCAGGCGGTCGATAAGAGCCTTTGTTTCTGACGGCGCACTGTAATAGTAAAACTGAAAACTACAGATGATCAGCTCCGCGTTGATATGCTTTTCAAGAATACAGTGCATATCATCGGCGATAATACATTTCCCCGGCGTTTTTCGCAGCAGCAAAACATCCGCGGCATGGCTCTATGTTTTTTGCGATACGTTGATTGTTTTCACTTGATGATTTCCAGCCTTATGTATTCCATCAATGAATGTGTTTGTAAGTTTTAATGTATTGCTTTCTGCGCCTCTCGGGCTTCCGTTTATTGGCCTTGTTCGATAATTGAAGTTATCGAACAAGGCTGTTACCAGTATATTCATCATCGCTCCATTTGCTGCTTAATATAAAATGATATTGGGCTTGTTCGACAACCTGTTTTACTGAACCCTACCGAGTTCGGATTGTCGAACAAGTCTCGCAAAATGCTCCACATTTTGTTAATTTATGATGTACAGCACAGCGGATGGCGCCTACAGCATATAAAGCGGACAATATCACAAACAGCCGGAGCTGATTGCGAGAAGGTGGTCAGCCCCGAAGATGTACAGAATGAACAGGCATAGAAAACGCCGTAATACACAAGACCACCCTCGTTTTGATTCGTTGAAACCGGTAATTGATAAAATTTTTTTTAGGGTCACGGCATGGAGCGGGATAGCTTGTAAAAATTGACCCGGAAAAATTAGCAAAGCTGCTGAAAAAGACCAGTGACACACCGTCTGAAATCAACGGCTTCTTAAAACCCGTTTTGCCTGAGACAGCGCTCTGAACTTTGCCGGCGGGCTGGAGCGCCTGATTTTTCATTAAGCCTGTCTTCGGCTTATTCTACGCTGGTAACTTCGAGGCTGTTCCCAAAAAGATGCGTGCCGGGGCTATTTCCCCGCGTCTCCAGTATCGTCGTTTCCAGATATTTTTTTTCCGCCGCCGCCTGCCGGAACATCACCTGACTGCTGATTTTCCGGGAGGCCAAACATCTTTATACCCTCATCGGGAAAATGAACCTTCACAACTGATACTGCGCGGGCTATGCGGTCCGCTTCATCTTCATCGCACCAGATAACAATGGCGAAGTTTTCTTCCGGCCAGATCGCGTCTCCCATGCGGGGGCCGGCGGAGCCAACGCCATATACGCCGGGATATTTCGTGTAATACTTGCCCGCTCCTTCACGCTGAAGGGCTTCCAAAATGTTTTCTTCAACCGAATGGTTAGCTATAATTTCTATACGGATCATTTTGCCGCCTCCCCGGACCGCGTTTTTCTTCCAGACAAGCCCTCCGCGATGCGCTGCCGTCTAGCTTCAGCCCGGTCCGCCCGTTCGTCAGAACGCTTGTTCATAATGTAATACACCGTAGGCATAAGGAAAAGGGTCATCAGAGTGCCGAAGGAAAGGCCCCCCAATACTGTCTTGCCTATAGGAGCCACCAACTCTGAGCCTTCGCCTGGGAAGAAGGCCATTGGCAGAAGGCCCAGGATAGTAGTAAGAGTGGTCATCAAAATAGGACGAAGCCGGCTGCCCGCAGCTTCAACACAGGCAGCGTGCAGTGGGAGACCTCGCTTTCTGAGGAGATTTGTGTAGTCCACGAGGACTATGCCGTTATTAACGATTACGCCCACGAGTACGAGCAGTCCTACCGCGGTGAGAATATTGAAAGTCTCGCCTGTGAAAAAGTAAATCGCCACAATTCCTATCACCGAAAGGGGAATAGTAAAAATGATGATGAAGGGGTCCCGGAAGGATTCAAAGAGGCTTGCCATAACGCCGAAGACAAGGAACACCGCTACTATCATAATTAGCAAAAACCGGCTCATCATCTTCATCATATCCGCATTGTCGCCAGCGTATTCAATGAGTATATCGTCTTCCGCCGGTATTTCCGATGCGATCAACGCTCGTACCTTATCTTCAAGCTGATTGAGCTTGGTTCCTGGGACTGCGCCTGCTGTAACGTGGATGACACGGCTCTGATTTTCCCGGCTTATGTTCATGGGGCCGGTCCCTTCGTCATAGGAAGCAAAGCTGGACAGGGGGACCCGTCCAGCCGTCTGACTATTCACAAAAATGCGGTCAAGCGCCGGGCGGGCATTGCGATCGGCTTCAGCAAGGATCAGCACAACATCGTAATCGTGGCCGCCTGATTTGTAGCGGGTGGCTGTAACGCCGTCCACAGCGGCCCGTATCTCAGTGCCGACAGTGATTGCATTGAGTCCCAGCGCGTACATCCGTTCTCTGTCAAGCCTGATTTCGATCTGCGGGAGACCGTCCTCAAGGCTTACCCTGGGTTCTGTTACATCCGTCATCCGCTCTCTTAGAAGCGCCGAGATACGCTGCGCCACGGCCTTGCCTTTTACCAAATCTTCCGTCCTGAGAACTATATCTACGGGGGTTCCACCCATGCCGCCGCCCATCATGCCGCCCGAAAAACTAAAACTTACGCCGGGGAATTCATTGAAGTGGGCCCGCATCTTGGCCTTAATGTCGTCTGCGCTGTCTATGCGCTCTTCATATTTAGGCAGATTAATACGCAGGGAACCTGAGTTGCTGCCGCCTGTGCTGAACATCCCGCCGCCGCCAGCGTTCAGTACAATGCGTTCATACCCGCGCACTTCTTTTTCTATCAGTAATTCCATGCGGCGCAGAGCAGCTTCGGTTTCCGAAAGCGGGGTCCCAAGAGGCAGTGTCGCATTGATAGTCACAGAATCAGCTTCCTGGCTGGGCATAAAGACCCAGCCTATCCGCGGAATAAGAGCCAGGCTTCCTATGAAGATAAACAACAAAATGAGTATTACCGCGGCTTTGTGCCGCAGCACTTTATCTACCGCCCAGCGGTAGGCGTTGTCCAGACTGTTAAAGAAACCGCCGAAAACGCGGTCCACGGCGGCCAAGGGGCCGCTGAGAGGCTTCTGTTTTCGGGTTACCAGGGGGAAATAATGGCTTGAAAGAACCGGCACCAGAAAGGCCGCTACAAACAGAGAAGCCGCAAGAGAAATGACCACCGTAAAGGCAAGACCCGCAAACATTTCTCCCGCCATTTCCAGAAGCCCTTGAAACATCACCAGGGGAGCAAATACGCAAATTGTTGTGAGAGTGGATGCAACAATAGCGGTAAACATCTCAGATGTACCCAGCACCGACGCAGTGGCAAGCTTAGCCCCTTTCTCCCGGTAATGGTAAATATTTTCAAGTATAACTATAGAGTTGTCCACCAGCATTCCTACTCCCAGTATGAGACCAGCCAGGGTCATAAGATTCAATGTAAGGCCGGCAAAATACATCAGCATGACAGTAATGACCAAGGAGATAGGAATACTAATGCCGATAATCAATGTCGGCTTGATTGAACGAAGAAAAATGAACAGTATCACTACAGCAAGAATCGCCCCGGATATGGCGCTGGACCCGACTTGTTTAATAGAATTCTCAATCTGGTCACTTGTATTAAAAGTTTCGCTGATTTTGATGTCCTGGGGGATTTCTTTGGCAATACGGACAAGTCTGGAGCGTAGTTCTTTTGCTGTTTGAACAGAGTTCTTGCCGCTCTGCTTCTGCACAGTCATCTGAACCGCCGGCTGTCCGTTAACGAATACCACGCTTTGCTCATCCCGAAACCCTTCAATCACGTCCGCGATGTCCCGCAGGTACACCCGGCGGGGCGGTTCCATTCCGGACGCGCCGGCGCCTCCGCCCTTGTAGGCGATTACGGTGTTTCGTATCTGGTCAAGGGACGTATACTCCCCCATCGTAGTGAGTATGTAGGATGTGCCGCCCTCAACAATAGTCCCGGCGGAAACTTGCAGGTTCTGGGAGGCCAGCATCTGTTGTATCTGGGTAATCGTAAGGCCGTAGGCTTCTAGGCTGAACTGGGGTATCTCCACGCGGATGATCTTCTCCCTGCCGCCGCTTACAGACGCGGCTGCTACTCCCGGCGTCTGCTCTATGCGGGGGATGATGGTGTCCTCCGCGAGTTCCCGTAGTTCTTCCGGGCTGCGGTTTCCGGTCAACATGAGCCCCATGATGGGCATCATCGATGGATCCATTTTGAAGATAAGAGGGACATCAGCCTCGCTCGGGAGGTAGTTTCTTACCCGCTCCAAAGCGTCTCTCACGGAATTCGAAGCGTCCGCGAGATCTGTCCCATAGGTAAACTCCATCATCACCATGCTGGAGCCTTTGGCGGAAGTCGAACTGATTTTTTCCAGGCTGGATACGCTGGAAAGTGCCGATTCCAAAGTACGGGTTACGGTGCGCTCAACTTCTTCCGGACCGGCCCCGGTGTATGTGGTGGATACCACCAAATAGGGGGGGTTGATTTCAGGGAGGAGATCCAGCGGGAGGTTCACAAAGGCAAAAACCCCCAGCATGATGAGGAGGGCGAAAATAATAAAAACAGTAGTGGGCCGGGAGACGACCGCTTTGGCAAAACTCATGGTAAACTCCTTATTAATTATCTATACCTAAAGGCGCTATCCGCTCAATCACATTGACCCGGGACCCGTCTTCCAGAAGCGTCTGACCCCGGAGGATCACTTCCTCGTCTGGGTTTAGTCCCTGTTGTATTTCCAGCGCGCCGTCTATAGAAATCCCCGGAACCACTATCCTCTTCCGCGCTATTAGGAAGGCCGGATCCGCGGGGTCTGTTTCCACGGCAAAGACATAACTTTCCCCAAAGCGCTGCATCATGGCGGATGCGGGAATCTTAACAATGTTGTTTTTCGTTTCCGTAATGACTCTCACCTTGGCGAACATTCCCGCTTTAAGTTTATTGCCCATATTGGTTACGCCAACCTTGACCTCCATGGTCCGGGATGCGGGGTCTACTACTGGAGATAGTTCGGTGATCCGCCCCTGAAAGACTTCCCCGGGATATGCGTCCAGGGTGATTTCACAGGAAAGCCACAGGGCCATTTTCGAGATGAACCGCTCGGCCACAAAAAGCCGGATTTCCAGGACATTGCCCGCGGCGATCCGGGCCAGCGGCACGGTCTGAGCCACGGTCATTCCTACCTGGGCCGGGAGGGCCACTACGATCCCCGATACCGGGGCCGCGGCGATGCCAGGGATGTAGTTCATACCTGGCCTGGAAGGGTCAATCTCCGCAATTGGATCTCCCCGGTTGACCCGTCTCCCCACTGCCGTAAAAACCCGGGTAATCTTTCCCGCCATGTCGGAATATGCCTCAACTGTGGATCCCGCGGCGATATCCCCTGAAAGGGCAAGGTAATCCCGGATCTGGCCCTGGGATGCGGTAGTGGTGTTCACCGCAAAAACAGGCCGTTCCTGGACAGCGGGAGCCCCGCCAGGCGCGGAGGCTCCTTTGCTCCCGGTAATGCGTTCCCGGATCGCGCTAATCTGCCCGCAGGCCGAAAACAACATGGCCGCCGGGATAAGAACCATATATAGAAAAGCCGTCACTGTACGCTTCATTGTTTTTCTCCTGAGTGTATGCGTGAACTCAGAGTCCCAAAAGGGACCCCCATAGAATATTCAAGATCGATAAGGCCCTGGATATAGCTGAAATCCTGCTCCAAAACCCCGATCCGGGCCTTGCGGAGTTCCAACTCCGCATTCTGCATCTCCAGCAATTCTGTCAGACCGGCCCGGTAGGCTTCTTCAGTCAATTTATAGGAGCGCTCCGCCAGATTCACTGTGTATTCCTGAGCCTCCACAGTAGTCCGGATTTTTTCCAGGGAAAGCAAGGTACTGTAAATTTCAATCTCCGTTCCCCGGATCGCCTGGGCAAGGATGATGTTTTGGCTGCGGATATTGTCGTCAATGCTTTTAATACTCTGAATATCCTGACTCCAAGGAAGAAGGTTGTGGAGTTGAAAACCCAGGGCTATAGTAAGGGAACCAGAACGACTCCAATTGTCGCTGTCAAACCAGGAATCATTCCAGGGATCCCGGGTAAAGACTGAATTAAAATTCCAGCTTAAACTTAAGTTTGGCGTATACGCCCGCTGCTTCGCGGCCTTTCTGCCGCTTTCCGAAACCAGGATATTTTGCCGCAGTTCCTGAATTTCAGGTTTATTTATCGAAGCCTGGCGGATCAGTTCAGCCACATCCATTGGAATAAAATCGAAACCCTCCTCCACGGGAATCAATTCAAAGCGGGCGTCATAGCCTAAGCCTAAATTCATGGCGAATTGGGCCATAGCCAGTTTGAGGCCGTTTTCCGCCTGATCGACGGAAGGCTTCATGTTTTCTACGGAAACCTGGGCCTGCAAAAGGCTCAGTTCCGGTACCAGCCCGGCCCGGTAGTTCGCCCCGGCCATAACGACCCGCCGTTCCGCGGCATCATAGTTTTCCCGCAGCAGGGCGATATTTTCTTGAAGGAGCAGCATCTGATAATAAGATTTGCGGACATCCCGCTCAAGCTGGGACCTGGCCTTTTCGTAACTCAAAAGTCCGCCTTCATAATCCAGACGCAGCCGACGCATGGCTTCAAACATGGCGAAATTGATGTTAAGCGATGTCTGAACAGAACCAGTCGCGTGCCACTGGGGGGATTCGTAGGGATGGAGAATAATCCCATAAAGGCCCATAGGCGCCGGATCGGGAAGCTGATACGGGATCATGTTCGTACCGGCCGCCGCGGTGTTATCCCGGGTCAGGCTTCCTCCCAAAGTCACGCTGGGGATAAACACATTCCACGCCGTATCGGAAGCCCGTTTTTTGTTTTCCGCGCTAAGCCTAGCCGATTCCAGACCAAGGTTGTTTTTCACGGCCTTTTTAACCGCTTCGTCAGGGGAAATCCTGAGTATTATGCCCTGCGGCGCCGCGAAGCTTTCCGCGCCAGGGCCCGCCTGAGCGAAAAGTCCGGACTTCCCGGCCGGCAAAACCCAGATCAGGAAAAACAAAAGTTTAATCCCCTTTCCCCCAGGCCGTAATTTCCGCCCCAGGCCCCCGGAGCTTTCCCCGGCCAATCCTGCGGCGCTGTAATCCATTTGAATCATAGCGGCTCCTTGCGCGGACTCCACCTCACCGGACGGTCCCGCAATGACGAACGAAACGCGCTGCGCCGAATCCGTCCTGTCATTCATAGCGATAGGCCCGCATACAGCGCGGCCATAAAAAACATTTTTGCTCAAACGTCATAGCTTAAAGCCTTTCAGAAGCTGTCTCAGAAGAAGCGCCGTTTTTCCCGGCGTCAAATCCACGGATACCCAATGCGATAAACCGGTATAAAATCCTGAAACAGGAATTTTTTACCTCCCCAAAACAGAAAGGCCCGGACATTTCACTCCCCCCCCCCCCCCCCTCTCTGTAACGCATCAGAGCGTTGACAATAAGAAAGAGTATCCACCTGGAAGCCGCTTCCGCAGCCGGGCTGCTGGCGTCTAGGTCTCCGGCATTGACGCCCTCAAAAATCAGATGGAATCTGAGAGTCTCAGGGAGGCCCAGTTCCAGCTTCCGCGTCCGTATCTTATCAAGAGCGAGGAGAATCTCAGGCCGTGCGCGCAGGTAATCCGCAATCCCGATAATCGCGAGGTAAAGCCGATCTTCAGGCGCGGTGGATTTTTCCATGCCGGCGCCGGCGGAAGCGGCGATCCGCTCAAATTCAGTCAAAAAAAACTTGCGGATCATTTCCTGCCGGTTTCTGAAATGGGAGTAAAGCCCGCTCTTGGATATCCCCGATCTGCGGGCCACCATCTCCATAGACACATCCCAAGGCCCCGCCTCGGCAAGCGCACCCGCGGCCGCCCTGTAAAGCCCGTCATCATTAATGTCACCAGGAACAAGACCGGCTGTCCGCTCCTCAAGCTCCTGGTAATCCAGCGCGTCAACCCTGCCCTTGTCAAAACCTAGGCCGTAAAGCAGTTTTTCCTCCATAGCAACCAGGGCTTTTTCCACATCCAGAGGCTGATGCTCTTCCGGAAGGTACTCCCCAGGCTCAGGCTCAAAGATGCGTTTGTGAAAGGAGCATATCCAAAACATCAAAGTGAGAATAACAAGCTGCGCCGGCGAAGGATAGACCGATGAATCCGCACCGGGCCCGGAAAAGCGCCGCATATCAACGCCCCGCCCGGCAAGCTCCTCTTCCATGATCCCGCCGCTCTTGCTGCCGTAAACATAAAGCAGGGCAAAGAGAAAAGCGTCCAAATTGAGGCAATAGTAGCGGGCCACCGCCCTACCCGGGATCAGAATTGCCTCGGCCAGGTCTTTCGCGGACGCGGCCCTGGCGTAATCATCCCGGACGAAAGCCGCGAAATCGTCAAGAAACCATTCATACATACTGTCCAGCAGGGCCTGCTTATTGGGAAAGTGCCGGTACAACGCGGGTTTGGTAACTCCTAATTCCTTCGCCAGGTGAGTCAAACTGATGCTTTGGTACAATTTCCGGCCCCACACCCGGAAGGCCGCCCGGATAATATCTTCTTTTTTCATACGCTTTATGTTACCGACTGGTCGTTAACATAAAATATAACAAACATAGGCAAAGAAAGGCAACACGCTAATTAGTTAATTTGCAAAGGAAATTAGCTAATTATTCTGAAGAGTTTCGCATTCCGCTGAAACGAAAAGCGAAACTCCGGTCCGGCGCTGTAAAACTTGGGTTTGGCAATCAAGCAAGCAAGTTACTGAACAAGTCTATTGACAAATAAAACATATCAATACATTCTATGTTACAATAATTTAACTTAAAGGGGTTTTTTACGGCTGTTATCATCATCAGGGCGGTAAAACGTGTTCCGCTTTAATTGGACACAGCCAAGAGCGCCATAATCATTAGGCCCCATGATTTTGGGAGTTGTATTGCCATGAGAACCCAGATATATTTTTTAGGCGCGCTTTTTGTGTTTTTAATCACGTCCTATCCGGCGCGGGGATTTACTTTGCAAGCTGTCTGGGCCGCTCTGGTTACAAGCCCGTAAAATAAGCCCGCGGATCCCTCGCTTGATTAGGCTCTGTTTTCCGTGTTTAATCTAGGTCGTAACGGAGGAAAGCAGTGCCGCTTCTTTTTCATAATGCTAAAGTTTACTTGGAGAAGGAAAAGTTCAGCCAGGCTCTGCTAGTTGAGGGGGACGCGATTTGCGGCGCGGGAACCCTTGAGGAGATGACGACGCTGGCGGTTTCCCTGGGCGGGGCGGAGAAAATAGACTGCCGGAGGGGGCTTCTTTTGCCGGGCTTCCACGATTCCCACCTGCATCTGAGGCATTTCGGCTCGAGAGTACAGGAAATCGACCTGCGGGGGGTTTCTTCAATAGACGGCCTCATTGAAAAGGCCCGGTCGGATTTGAAGCGCATCGCTCCCGAAGCCGGCGCGCTTGTCCACGGGGGCGGCTGGAATCAGGAAGATTTTCACGAGATAAGCGGGACTGTACCCTGGGCTAATTACCCCATGCGCTTCGATTTGGACCGCATAAGCCGTGAGCATCCCATCATCCTGGAGCGGATCTGCGGGCATACGCTTTGCTGCAATACAAAAGCCCTGGAAAAGGCCGAAGAAGCCGGCCTTGGGGCGCTGTTTTCGGGAAAGGGCGTGGAGCGGGACGGCGCGGGCAAGCCGCTGGGAATCTTTCACGAAAAAGCCGCCTTCGAATTGTCCCGCGCGCTGCTCCCTCCGCTTGACGCCGCACGGGCCCGCTCTCAGATTGAATACGGCCTGCGCCAGGCCGCGGCTTCAGGCATTACTTCCATTGACTCCAACGATATTTTTGACGACAACTGGGACTTGATAAGAGGGGCCTATCTTGAGGTTCTGCGGGAGGGGAAGCTCCGCGTCCGGGTTTCTTTGCAGTGCGGCCTTTCAAAGAAGCCCATTCTGGATGAGTTTTCAAGGCGAGGATGGCTTTCAGGAGAAACGCTGGGCCATCCCCTGCTGAAAATGGGAGCGCTGAAGCTCTTTGCCGATGGAACTTTGGGCTCCAGGACCGCCTGGCTTGAGCGCCCCTATTCTGACGATCCTGCCAGCCGGGGTTTGAGGGCGATGAGCGGGCCCGCGATGGAGGCCGCTGTCAGAGACGGGGACGAGCGGGGTTTTCAGCTTATAATCCACGCCATTGGGGACGCGGCCGCGGATGAAACGCTCCGTTGCCTCGAAACGGTTACTTCCCCCGGGCGTAATCCGCTCAGGCACGGGCTTGTTCACTGCGAAGTTATGAATGAATCCCTCATTGATCGTATGGCCCGGAACAGGCTCACCGCTTTTTTGCAGCCCGCGTTTTTAACCCACGACATTTTCTTTGCCGAAAGCAGACTGGGCCGGGAGCGAGCCAGGTATTTCCTGCCCTTTGCCTCCATGCTGCGCCGCGGTATAAGCGCGGGTTTCGGCACAGACTGCCCGGTGGAGCCCCTGAATCCCCTGTTGGGAATTGCCTGCGCGGTCCTCAGACGGCCCGCCGTGCAGGAGCCGCGCCTACCGGATTCTCCGCCCGCGCAAAGCTTCTTCCCGGAAGAGGCGCTGGACTGTTACGCCGCGGTGGACGCATATACCCAGGGCAGCGCGGCGGTTACTGGGGAAGGGGAACGCCTGGGCAGAATAGCGCCGGGTTATAAGGCCGACCTTGTGCTGCTCGACCGGGATATCTTTGCGCTTCCCCCGGAGAAGATACCCGGCGCGAAGGTCCTTTTCTCCATGACAGGGGGTGAACTGGAGTTTTGCGTTTCGCAAGCCTCTCTCCTGCGGCCATAATAGCCCGCAAAACTCCTAAGAAACCGCAGGTTTCAGATCTCACGGGTCTCCGGTCTCATAGCGGTTTCAGGAAGCGTTCCGTTCTCTGAGACCGTTATGAGACCCGTAGGGTCTCTCCCGGTCTCTTGGGAAAGCGCGGCGTTCTCCTGGGAAAGCGCGGCGTTCTCTGAGACCCGCATGAGACCCTACGGGTCTCACGGGTCTCTTGGAGTTTTTTCCGCCTTTGGCGGAAAAAACTCCCCTGGCTTCTCCTTGGGGTCTGTCCCCCTGGCTTCTCCTTGGGGTCTGTCCCCCTGGCTTCTCCTTGGGGTCTGTCCCCCTGGCTTCTCCTTGGGGTCTGTCCCCCTGGCTTCTCC
>JAITSE010000091.1 GCA_031288005.1 Treponema sp. | reverse complement strand
GTTGTCACTAATGCCCCAAACCCAAGTAATAAACCAATAAAAATGAATGCGGCCGCAATAATTGTTAAAACTATTCCGCCAATTTTTTTCCCAAGTGAAACGAAATCCCGCCCTTTAACCGTCATTTGTTTTAATTCCTTATCAAAACTCCCCGCGGGTCTCCGGTCAGCCCAGGTTTTTCCACCGAATGCAAGGAGCGTCAAAAACCTAATTTTTGGCGCAGTCTTATTTAACAAAATTTAATTCATTTTGTCAAGCAAGCGCATTTGTGGGAAACCCTCAGAAACTACGTTTCTGAGGGAACCCGGCTGGGGTTTTCAGAGTTTCCCTTTATAAATATCCTGGACTAAAAACAGGCCCAAAGGCGCAAAAAAGCCCCCGGACATAGTCCCGGGGGCTTAAATTCAGCGTCCCCTAAGGGACGCAAAGGCCGCTTACTTCACCTCAATACTGAAGCTGGTGGTGTCGTAATAGGCGCTTGCCCGTACATAGTAACCTGGCGTGCTGGGATTGGCCCCACTTGGTGCATCCTCCGGGTAAGAATGCGCCGCGCTTCCATCGCAGTACACCGCCTTACCGATCAACGCAGTACTATTAAGCGGTTTGTTCGATTCCGTGGACGCAGGATTGGGATCAGGTCTGCCGTACAGGTTGATAGTCTCCCCAGCCATGAGTTTCTGGGAATTAAGGCTAATCATGTAATAGGCATTCTGTTTACCAGCCTAGCCGAAATTAGAACCTTTCGTAACACTAACGGAGTTAATATTGATTACTGACTTAGCGGCCACTGGAGCGGGGTTGTAGTAGGATGAGGAGTTATAATAATCATATCTCGCAATCTCCACATTGTCCTTATAGACCCGGAGTTGGTAGTAATACTTCTGCCGCTGGTCGAGGGGCGTATACTGGTATTTTACCGTCCCTTTGCCGTCAGGACCCTCAGCCGGTTTTAGAGTTGTCTGAAGCGTGTACGTATCCTTGACATCGCTTCCCGTGCCGTTAGCTTCGCCGGCCTTCTGCTTGTAGATTGCGTAGGCATAGCCGGTTTTGGAGTTAAACGTAAAGACAATATCACTCCTGCCGGTATCCAGATAATTGGTAAAATCGTCCTTTATCGATATCCTGCTTGAAACAGTGAAGTCCAGGACAGGATGATCATCTTTAACCTCGGACACAGTGTTAGATAGACTGCTAGGATAGCTGGCGCCCAGGGAAGTGTGGACGATAACCCGGTAAGCGGCGGCGGAATTAACGGCCACCGTATCCTCTATGCTAATCGTATTATTCTCGATTACGGTCTGGGTCCCATCAACCTGGGTCCACACTGCATCCGTCGGTATCTTTTGGCCGCTTGATGAATACGTCGTTTTTTGCAGAGTATATCCCGCTGCGCCGGCAATAGAGTTATCAAAAGTGATGGTGACTTTGTCCGTGGCGCCAATCCTTTTGGCGGCGGGGCTAGGCGCGGTTACACCGCTGACATAGGCGATATTGTACTGCTGTTTTACAAGCTCGCTCTCCACGCCGGGGTAGTAATCATTAGGCCATGCGGCGCCGGCCAGGGCCAGGACGGTGCCTTCGCCATACACAACGGTATTAAAATATTTCTTTTCACCGCTCCAAGTGCCTATAGTCAAATCTGAAGCGCCGGCGCCTCTTGACAGATTTGATGCATACAATGTGTATGTTACGGGGTATACGTTCTCCGATTCCCAGCTTACCGTTACCTTACCGCTCGCGGCCACGCCAATCTTCACATCCCTGAGCGGCTTAACCACCCCCGCGCTTCCCCTGGCGGGAAAAGTTCCCGTAGGGACCCGTAAAGGCTTCCGCGGCGCTAAGGCCGCTCTGCACTACGGTTCGCGGGGCCAGGCCGCTCACCGCGACCACCCGGTATGTGTATTTCTTGCCGTCTTCCAGGATGTTGGCATCGGAAATAATGTCCAGGAATTTGGATTTGGCATTATCCACGCTGCCCACTACGGCGTAGACCGCGCCTTTCACATCTCCCTTGCGCCGGATCTCGTAGCCTTGAGCGTCGGTTACAGGCTCCCATTCCACAAGCAGCGCTCCTGTCAGCGCCGAAACCTTTACCCTTTCCGGTCCGGAAATGGACTGAATAGCGTCCGTTTCGCGGAGGTTAAACTCCGTGGGCTGATCGCAGCCCGCCATAAACAGCGGCAGGGCCGTAAAAAAGACCGCCGCTGTAGTTAAGATGATTTTTTTCATAACTCATCTCCTTGCGTAATATACCCGCCGGCAAAATTAAAAAACCAGTGCATCCATATAAAATGGCTGTCCGGCAATTTTTAAGGAAATATAAAAAAGTTGATAAAAGGCTCTGGCAGAGAGAGATCAAAGACGAAATTTATGTTTGCAGCTCACGTAATTCACTCATATAAATACAACTAATTCTTAAGATTGATTCCAAAATTTGTATCAAATTACAAGGGGGAATAAAAGATGTCAATAGAGCCAACGGCTCTTGCAGTTTCTCAGGTTTTCAGCCTGCGAACCGGTGATTCGACAAAACTGCGAAAAATAAGGCTGCTTTGCCAAAAACCATGAGCTTTTGCCTTGTCTTGCAAACCATGCGGCGCGAATCGCGCTTTACGCCGTCACAGCGGAAATGTTTTTCCTCCAAAGGGATCTTTCCGGGCTTTTCAGGCGGAGCGCGCTTTTTGCGCTTTGCGTGCAACGCTCAACCCAAAAGTAGTATATTTTAGGCATGATGAGTAAAGCATATATGTTTCAACTTTTCCGCCTTGCCGCTTATAAAAAGCTCCGTTTTGGCGCGGGTTTTCTGATTATCAGCCTTGTCTGCGGCCTCGCCTGGGTTTCCGCCTGCGCTTCTCAGGGGAATGGCGGGCCTGACGCGGGCAAAACAGGCGATGTTTACGGGGGCCTGGGCCTGGCTTCAGACCCTGTTCCATTCATGGCGGGCGCCCGCGCCGGGACGCTGCCCAATGGACTTCGCTACTTTATCCTTGAAAACGCCCGGCCGGAAAACCGGGCCTTTATGACGCTGGCCGTGAACGCGGGCTCCGTGCTTGAAACGGAGCAAGAGCGGGGTCTGGCCCATTTTACGGAGCACATGGCCTTTAACGGGACAAAGCGCTTCCCCGGGCAGGAGCTTGTCGACTATCTGCGTTCTTTGGGGATGCGTTTCGGCGCGGATCTAAACGCCTACACCTCTTTTGACGAGACTGTCTATAGTATTGAAGCGCCTGTTGAGACGGGTGATGACGGGATCAAGCGGATTCCGGCTAAGGCTCTGGCGGTGCTTGACGACTGGTCTTACGCCGTCAGCTTTAGGCCTGAGGATGTTGAGGATGAGAGGGCGGTCATTCTGGAGGAATACCGCTCCAGGCTTGGGGCCGCGGAGAGGGTCATGCAGAAGCTGCTGCCGATTCTGTTCCGGGGTTCCCCTTACGCGGAAAGGGTGCCGATAGGGCTTATTGAAGTCATCAGAAGCGCCCCGGCGTCCGCGCTCGAAAATTTCTATAAAAAATGGTACCGGCCCGACAATATGGCGCTCGTTCTTGTTGGGGACTTTGACGGGGCCGCTCTTGAGCGGGAACTGGCGGCCCATTTTACGGCGCCCGCGCCTCCAGCGCCCTTAAACCGGCCTTTTTATGAGCTTCCCCTTCCTGTAAAAAACAGCCTCAGAATAGAGATTTTAAGCGACCCCGAATATCCTTATCCCCGGGTTGATATCTACTACCGGGAAGCGCCCAGGGCTCTCCGCGGAGACCTTGAGTCTTTCAGGCAGGGCCTTATCGACGCGCTCATAGCCCAGATGGTCTCTCTCCGCATGGAGGAGGCGGCTTCTAAACCGGAAGCGCCTTTTGCCGCGGCTGGGTCCTGGGAGAGCCGTTACGGGCGGGAATCCCGCTTTTATGTGATGTCGGCCATTGCGAAGTCAGGCTTGACGCGGGAGAGTCTGAAAGCGCTTCTGCGTGAAAAGGAGTCTATAAGCCGCTACGGGTTTACCGCCGCGGAGATTGACAGGGCGAAGCGGGCGCTTATTTCAAACTTCATGCAGCAGGCTTCTGAAAAGGACAAGCAGGCGTCGAATTTATTTACGTCTTCTTTTGTTTCGCATTTCCTTGAGAATCAAAACGCGGCGGATATTGAATGGGAGCTGGACGCGGCTGTCAGAATGCTTCCCTTGATAAGCTCAGGGGAAATAGGGGCCGCGGCAAAAAATTACTTTTCTTTTAATGACGCCACCTTGTTTCTGACAGCTCCTGATTCGGAGGCTGACGCGCTGCCTGACGCGGCGGAACTTAAGCGCATTCTTGCGGCAAGCCGGAGGGAGCGCATCGCCCGGCCTAAAGAAACGCCCATAAGCGATAAGCTGCTTGACAAGGAGCCTGAGCCCGGGATGATAGCCTCTGAAAGCCTTGACGCGGATTCGGGCGCGATTATCTGGGAGCTTGGCAACGGGGCCAGGGTTATCCTTAAAGAGACGGCAAACAAAAACAACGAGATCATTCTCTACGCCATCGCCCGGGGGGGGACAACAAACGCGGAGGCGGGGGAGGAAGTTTCAGTAAGCCTTGCGGCGGAAATGATGAATGTTTCCGGGGCCGGGCCTTATTCGCGGACGGAGCTCCTGCAGAAGCTGGCGGATAAGCAGGTTTCCCTCGCCTGGTGGACGGCCCTTTTTCACAGGGGTTTTGAGGGCCGCGCCGCCTCGGGGGATCTCAAGACTCTGTTTGATCTGCTCTACCTCAATTTTACGCAGCCCAGGCTCGATTCCGGCGCTGTTGAGGCTATGCTGGATCAGTACAGGACTATTCTGGCCAAAAAGGACGAAGACCCGGAAGAGGTTTTCAGCGATGAAGTAAGCCGCGCCGCCTTTGGGAACAACCGCTTCAGCAGGCCCCTTGCGCTTGCGGACATTGAAAACGCGCGGCCGGGGGCGGCTCTGGACTTTATGCGCCGGGGCCTTGGCCCGCAGGACTATACTTTTGTATTCACAGGCAACCTTGACATCCCCGTTGTCAGGGCCTATGTGGAAAGCCGACTTGCCGCCATTCCCCGGACGGAAGAGGGCATGAACGCCTTTACCGACCCAGGGATCGAGCGGCCGGGCAAAATTGAAAAGGCGGTTTACAAGGGGAAGGAGGAGAAAAGCCTGGTGTTCATGGGCTGGTTCCTGCCCGAAAAATATGACGAAAAGCTGAGAGCCGCGGCCCTGGCGCTGACTGAATACCTGGACATTATCCTTACTGAGGAGATCCGGGAAAAACTGGGCGGGGTATACTATGTTTCCGCCGGAGTCTCCCTTTCTTCACTGCCTGAGGACGGAGAGCTTACGATGAGCAGCTATTTCTCATGCGACCCCAAGCGGGCGGAAGAATTAAGCGGGGCTGTAGCGCGGCAGATTGAGCTTGTCGCCGAAGGAAACATTAACGGAGACGTCTTTGCGAAGGCGCTTGAAGCCCTAAAGAAAAGCTGGGAACTATCCATGCAGGACAACAGCTACATAGCCAAAAACTACGGGAGCCTTGCGGTTACGCTGAAGCTTCCCCTGAGCCAGTTGGAAAAACGCCCCGGGCTTTACGCAGCCGTTACTCAGGCGGAAATCCAGGATATATGCCGCCGCCTGCTGCCGCGGGGCCCCGCGCGGATCATCCTGTATCCCGAAGGCTGGAAACAAGTTTCCTGGAAACAGTAAAAAAATTTAAAAAAGAAGCCGTTCCGGTCTAAGCCGGAACGGCGCCTTCCCGGTCCGTCTGAATAGACGGCGGGGTCAAGGCCTGAGCCGCTGTTACGCGGCGGAGTTAACCTGACCGCCATCCATATTATTGCAGAAGCTGGAGAACCGATTGACCTCTCTGATTCGCCTGGGCCAGCATAGCGTTGCCCGTCTGGGCGAGGATCTGGTTCTTGGTATAAGAAACCATCTCGTTTGCCATGTTGGTATCCCTTATACGGGCTTCAGAGGCTTGCAGGTTTTCTGCCCCGACATCAAGGCCGCGGACCGCGTGTTCCAGCCGGTTTTGGTAGGCGCCAAGATCAGCCCTTTGTTTATTGAGCCGCTTAATCGCCTCGTCGAGGGTTCCAATGGCACGGTTGGCGCTGTCCATTTCAGACAACGAAAGGATGGACTCGTCACCGAGGCTGCGGACTCCAAGGCCCTTGGCAGTCATGGTGCCGATAAATACTTGTTCCCTCTGATCCATATTGGCGCCGATATGAAGCCACATGGAAGCGGTTACCACATTTTCACCAACCGGGCGGCTGAACCTTCCTGTCAGGAGATTCATCCCGTTGAACTGGGCGTGGGAAGCAATCCGGTCAATTTCGTCAATCAAAGCTGAAACTTCGATCTGGATATACATCCTGTCTTCCGCAGTGTAGACGCCGTTTGAAGACTGAACCGCCAGTTCGCGCAGGCGCTGAATGATGTCTTCAGATTCCTGGAGATAGCCTTCCGTAGTCTGAATGAATGAAATGCCATTCTGAGCGTTTTGCGACGCCTGATTCAAACCGCGGATCTGGCTTCGCATCTTTTCAGAAACAGCGAGTCCTGAAGCGTCATCGCCGGCCCGGTTGATACGCAAGCCGCTCGACAGTTTCTCCATGTTCTTGTCCAGGAATGTCTGGGTGACCTTGAGGGACCTGTCGGCAAACATCGCGCTTAAGTTGTGATTAATAATCATACCTCACTCCTTTGGCATTTTCGGCGCGCCGCTGCCCCATGCAGTGTTTTGCGCCGCGGCATCCATGCCGGACAAAAAGTTTTCGTTATTTTGACAAAAATAAAAACTTTTTGTTTGAAGTTTTCCCTTTGGAAAAACTTCATTTTAAGTTTGTGCCATTAACCCTCGACCCGCCCGCAGCCGGAAGGGTGAGAGAACCAGCATTTCCGGAAAATATATTCCTGGAACTTATGTTCCGGAAACTTATGTTCCGGGAACGCCGCCGTTTGGAAGGCCTTCGCTTAAAACTAAAAGCGCTTCAAAACAGCATTGTTCCACCCTGAATAAAACCCAGGAGGCCCGACGGACGCAAGGTTCCATTCAGTTTCATTTTAAGTATCGGTTTTTGCATAAAGGGCTTTAGAGAATTTTTTGAAGAAAAGCCTGCCTGAGCTCCCGTTGAGGGAAGCGGGATTTCCCGTCCTATTGCCGGTTTAGCGCTTTTCGGCTAAATTATTATGCATGCGGTTTATGAAAAAACAAAGCGATAAAGAAGCCTGTCCTGGTTTTCTTGCCCTCTGAGGATATCTATGCAATTTAAGTCCACAAGGTCCCATGAACCTCTGGTTTCATTCAAGGAAGCCGTTTTGCGCTGTCTGCCGCCTGACGGAGGGCTTTACGTGCCGGCTTCCGTCATGGATATGCGCCAATACTTTCTCTATATGGACGCCGGGACGAACTATCCTGAACTGGCGGCCACAGTTGCCCCCGGCCTGCTCCAGGGTGAATTGAATCCCTTTTCCGCGTCCCGGGTCGCGGAAAGCGCCTTCGAATTTGAGCCCGAACTGCGGCGGCTTGACGAAAAATTCTCTCTTTTAACCCTTTACAAGGGCCCCACCGGGGTCTTCAAGGATTTCGGCATCGCCTTTCTCGCGGCGCTTTTGGAGGAACTCCTCAAAAACAGCGGCCCGGCCATGATTGTCTCCGCGGCCCGGGGCGACACCGGGGCAAGCCTCGCCCGCGCCTTTCACAAGCGGGAAAACATCACATCCGTAATGCTCTACCCCTCAGGCCCCATTCACGGGCTTGATCCCGCGGCCTATCTTCCCAGGGGCGGGAATATCATTCCGATCCAAATCGAAGGCTCCTTTGACGAATGCCAGCGGCTGGTCAATGAAATCATCCTGGACCGGGCATATTCGGAGCGCTACGGCATTACGAGCGCCAATGCGATTAATCCCGGACGGCTTCTGCCCCAGTCCTTTTATTTTCTCTACGCTTTTATAAAAATAAAAAAAGAACTGAACGGAGACCTGTTCTTCAGCGTTCCCTCCGGGAACTTCGGCAACCTAATCGCCGGTCTCTACGCGTGGAAATTCGGAATGCCGGTGAACGGCTTTATCGCGGCCATGAACGAAAACAACGCTTTCGGCGATTATATCAAGGGCCGGCAGTTTATCCCCCGGGCGGCCAAGGCCACCAATTCCCCCGCGCTGGATGTGGGGCAGCCTTCAAACTATGAGCGCCTGGCTTCGTTTTATGCGGAGGCGCCCGCGGTTATGCGGAACATGGTTTTCCCCGCCGCAGCCGACAATTATGAGACCCTGAAGGCCATGGAGCGCTTTTGGAAGCGCTACGGCGTGATCCTTGACCCCCACGGGGCCGTGGCTTACGCGGCCGCGGAGCGCCTCTCTTCCACTTTTGAACCCAGCAGCCATACGGTCATCCTTGCCACGGGCCATCCCGCAAAAGAAGCCGAAGCCGCGGCCCAGGCTACAGGCCAGAAAATCGAGATTCCCGGGTGGCTTTCTGCGCTCAGAGAGGAATCAGAGCCCCTGGCCCTAATCAAGCCCAGCCTTGAAGCCCTGGAAACAGCCATCGCGAGTTGCTTTTAATTACTAGAAGTCCCTGTGGAGGAGTTTTTCCGCGGGCCGCCCATCCGGTGGAAAGCCTGTGTCCCTTGCGGGCCTGCAAACCTGCGGTTTGCTTGGAGTTTTGAGACCAGAAACCTCCGGTTTCAGCGGTCTCTTTGAACTTTTTGCCGCCGTGAACCTTTTAGTCGGAAGAGACCGGAGGTCTCAAAACTCCCCGCAATTCTCTACGGGGCAATAGTATAGATAGGCAAGCCAAATAACGATAACATAGAACCATGACCGCCCCTGCCGCCGCCATAAGCCATTACCTCGCCGAAGTGGACAAACTCTACCGGGCAGGGAACGCCACAGAGCACAGCTACCGCCCGGCGCTCAAGAGCCTGTTTGAAAAAATCACTACGGGGCTGACCATAACCAACGAACCCAAACACATAGAATGTGGCGCGCCGGATTACATAATTACAAAAGGCGAGACCCCGCTGGGCTACATTGAAGCAAAGGACATCCCCGTAGGCGTTGATAACAAACTAAACAAAGAGCAGTTTGAGCGCTACAAACGCTCCCTTGGAAATTTGATCATCACAAATTATCTTGAGTTTCAACTTTTTGTTGAAGGCGAATTGCTTGTATCCGTAACTTTGGCAAATGAAAGCAACGGCAGCATAAACCCGGATAAAAAACAATTCCCCGCATTTTTGGAACTGATAGACCGGTTTACAAAATATTCCGGCAATACAATTTACAATTCAGAGCGGCTTGCGAAAATGATGGCGGATAAGGCAAAACTGCTCGCGGATGTTATCAACAATGCCCTAAAAATAAAAACAAAAAATGACACCCTTACAGGGCAGTACGAAGGCTTTAAAGAAATACTCATTCACAGCCTGAGCATAACGGAGTTTTCGGATGTTTACGCGCAGACCCTTGCCTACGGACTTTTCGCCGCGCGCTTAAATCAGGCGGACGCGCAGCCCTTTACCCGTTATCTAGCCCCCCGCCTTGTACCGCGGTCAAACCCTTTCTTGCGGAAGTTTTTCGATTACATAGCGGGCATTGACATCGACAGCCGCATTACATGGATTGTAGACGCAATGGCTGACTTTTTTAATTGTGTCGCGATAGACGAAATTAAAAAGGAGTTCGGCAGGGCCGGGCAGGACCCGTATATCCACTTTTACGAAACTTTTCTTGCCGAATACAACCCGGCGCTGCGTGAAACAAGAGGAGTATACTACACGCCCGTTCCGGCGGTTAAATTTATTGTCAAGGCCGTTGATGATATTTTTAAAAACGAATTCAATCTGAAAAACGGTTTGGCGGATCATTCGACAATGGAACGTTCTGTAAAGAATAAAGACGGAAAACCGGAAACATTGGAATTTCACAGGGTACAGATCCTTGACCCCGCCGCCGGGACTGGAACCTTTCTTGCCCAAGTGATAGACACGATCCATTCCTATTTTTCAAGAAACAAAGGCGCGTGGAATGATTATTGTGAAAAACATTTAATCCCGCGCCTGAATGGTTTTGAAATCCTTATGGCTTCCTACGCTATGGCTCATTTTAAGTTGGACATGAAACTAAAGGACACAGGATATTCTTTTAAAGACGGCGTCCGTCTCCGGGTTTTTCTTACTAACAGCCTTGAGGAACCTGAAAATTCAGGTAAAAAATATTCGCCATTGATTGAATGGCTTGCCGCCGAAGCGAACGAGGCGGACAGCATAAAAAACAATGTACCGGTAATGGTTGTGCTGGGTAATCCGCCGTATTCAGGAGAGAGCGCGAATATCACCGCGGATGATTTTTTGGCGCCGTATAAAAAAGAACCCGGCGGGGAAGAAAAACTAAAGGAAAAAGGCGCAAAATGGCTCAATGATGATTATGTAAAGTTTATCCGCTATGGGCAGAGTTTTATTGAAAAATACGGCGATGGGATTTTAGCGTATATCAACAATCATAGTTTTCTTGACAATCCGACATTCCGCGGTATGCGCTGGCACTTGCTAAAAACCTTTGACAAGATTTTTATTTTGGATCTGCACGGGAACGCAAAGAAGCGGGAAACCGCTCCCGATGGAAGCAAAGACGAGAATGTTTTTGATATTCAGGCGGGGGTAAGCGTAAATATTTTTATTAAAACGGGGAAAAAAAAGCGGACGAATTGGCGGAAGTTTTTCATTATGATTTATACGGTTTAAGGGCGGCAAAGTATCAATTCTTGCTGGAAAATACATTAAGTTCCGTTCCATGGCAAAAGCTAAAAGCGCAACCGCCGCAATATTTTTTTGCAGCCAAGAATTTTGAAAACAAGGCAGAATATGAGCGGGGTTTTAGCGTACCGGAAATATTTCCAGCAAACTCAGTAGGTATCGTTACCGCAAGGGATGAGATATTTATTAACGATAGCACTGAAATGCTTTTACAAAAAATAGAAAATTATTTTCATATACAAGCGGATAAAAAATGCGTTAAGAATATCGCTTATCGTCCATTTGATAATAAACTAATATATTATGACGCTGACAAACTGGAGAGGCCGCGAAAAAAAGTTATGCGGCACTTTCTGCCGGGAAATAATATAGGTTTGGTTACCTGTAGACAATCCGCAACAAATAATTGGACACTTGTAAATATAACTAATCATATAGTTGATGATTCTTATGTTTCAAACAGGACTAAAGAACGCGGTTATATTTTCCCGCTCTATCTCTATCCCTTTGATGACAGTAACGAGCGCCGCCCCAATCTGAATATGGAAATTGTTAATGCCCTTGCAAAAATAACCGGACTTTCCTTCACCTCGGAAAAACAAGAGGATGAAAATACATTTGCCCCAATTGATTTACTCGACTATATCTATGCCGTTCTCTACAGCAACAATTACCGCGCAAAATACAGGGAATTCCTTAAAATAGACTTCCCCCGCGTCCCCTGCCCGGAAAACGCGGAACAGTTTCAAAA
>JAITSE010000040.1 GCA_031288005.1 Treponema sp. | reverse complement strand
CCTGGCCTCACTCTCTGGCCGGAGACCTGACCCTGTACGCGCACTGGCGCTCAGAGGAAGATACAGAAATCGATCAATACACGATTGATTTTGAAAGCTACGGCGGCTCCGATGTTGAGACTATAACGGCGGATAAAGGAACCTCGATTATGGAGCCCACAAAACCCGTAAAAGAGGGTTATGTTTTCACCGGCTGGTACAGTGATGTGCAGGGCGGAGAGCTTTATTCCTGGCCTCTGGAACTGGCCGGAGAACTGATCCTGTACGCCCGCTGGAGGGCTGAAGGGGAAGCCGGGGCCCAGCAGTACACGCTTACCTTTAACAGCCGGGAAGGTACGGAAGTTGAGGCGGTTACGGCGGATTTGGAGACTGGCGTTCAAAAGCCCGCCGATCCGGTCCGGAGCGGTTATACTTTCCTGGGCTGGTACAGCGAGACGAAGGGCGGGGAGCTTTACGAATGGCCCCACACCCTGACCGGGGACCTGACCCTGTACGCCCAATGGCAGACGAGCGGGGGAGACGGCCCGGCCATAAAAAGCTATACAATCACTTTTGACAGCCATGGCGGCTCGGAGCTAAGCGCCGTAAGCGGGAGCGCGGGAACGCTGATTGAAGAACCCGCGGAACCCTCGCTTGAGGGATATATCTTCATGGGCTGGTCCACCGAGCCGGAGTACGGGGAGCTTTATGAATGGCCCCATACCCTGAGCGGGAACCTAACCATGTACGCCCAGTGGGAGGCGATAACCTACACGGTGGAATACAACGCGAACGGCGGAACCGGAAGCACCGCTTCAACCAGTCATATGTACGACGTGGAAAGCCCCCTGGCACAAAACGGCTTTACCGGGGAGGAAAGCTACTATAAATTTGCCGGATGGAACACCCAGGCGGACGGCAGTGGCGTGAACTATAGCGCCGGGCAGCCCGTAATAAACCTGGCAAACGTAAGTTGGCAAACGGTAACGCTCTACGCCCGGTGGGTCGATATCACAAAGGACGTATACACGATTAGCTTTGACAGCAATGGTGGAAGCGCCGCAGAGGCCATAAGCGCTAACGGAAATACACTGGTTGGCAAGCCGGCGGATCCAACCCGGATAGGTTATACCTTCCAGGGCTGGTACAGCGAAGAAGATGGCGGGGAGCTTTACGAATGGCCCTACCAGGTGACCGCTGGCGTAACGATGTACGCCCGGTGGACAGTCTTTTCCTATGAGATTAGCTATAATTTGGACGGGGGGAGCAATACATCTGAAAACCCGGTTTCCTACACCATTGAAAGTCCCGGTATCAACTTGGCCGATCCGTCTCGCGCGGGCTATACCTTTGGCGGCTGGTACGCCAATGCGGGCTTTAGCGGTAACGCGGTTACCGTGATACCCCAGGGGAGTACGGGGAATAAAATTTTCTACGCGAAGTGGGCAGCGGTTAGTTACACAGTAACCCTTGAGCTTGCTGGCGGGACAAGCGGCAGTGTCGTGGTTACGGCCGTTTTCGGCTCCGCCATGCCAACCGGCAATAGTGTCTCCGCTCCGGTCAAGGCGCACTATAAATTTATGGGCTACTATGACAGTGCGACAGAGGGCGTACAGTATTACACCGAAGCGATGGCGAGCGCCCGCTCCTGGGACAAGCCCGATATGGGCGTCCTTTATGCCTACTGGACGCCTAATTCCTACACGATTACTTACTCTCTGAACGGGGGAACCAACGCGGGGGGAAACCCGGCATCCTACACCTTTGAAAGCGCGGCCATTACCCTGGCCGATCCATCCCGCACGGGCTATACCTTCGGCGGCTGGTATGACAACGCGGCTTTTACGGGGAACGCGGTTGCCGTGATACCCCAGAAGAGTGCGGGGAATAGAACCTTCTGGGCCAAGTGGACGGGGATTCAATACAAAGTATTATTTTATTCTAACGGCGGGACAGGCGGCAGCAACGAGGTTACAGCTGTTTTCGGCTCCGCCATGCCAACCGGCAATAGTGTCTCCGCTCCAGCCAGGGCGCACTATAATTTTATGGGCTACTATGACAGTGCGACAGAGGGCGTACAGTATTACACCGAAGGGATGGCGAGCGCCCGCTCCTGGGACAAGCCCGATATCGACGTCCTTTATGCCCAATGGACGCTTACTCCTTATACTATTACCTACAACCTGAACGGAGGGAGCAACCCTAAGGGAGCCGCAGGCAGCTATACTTTCGGAAGCACATTTACTCTGCCTGTGCCAAGCAAGGCGGGCCATGAATTTGACGGCTGGTACGGCAATGAGGATTTCACCGGGGAGCCTGTTGCCTATATAGCAGCGGACAGTTGGGGAAATAAAAACCTCTGGGCAAAATGGACGGCTTTTTACACTGTAACTTACGACAATAACAACGGGAGCGGGTCTATTAATAAAAGCATCCACAGGATAGGCGAATTGAATAACCTGGCCGCGAACGGCTTTACCAGGCCCGATCATATCTTTGCCGGGTGGAGCACAAAGCCTGAGGGCGATGGTTATGATTACAAGGCCGGAGTGAGCGTACCAGAGCTAACAACCAGCCCCGGAGCGGCGATAACGCTCTATGCCCGCTGGCTGCCTGCGGATAGGACCATAGACTTGAGCGATCCTAGCAGGGTAATAGGGACGCGGTATTTCTGGAGGGGGCCGATGATCGTCAGATGGGAGTTCTTCCCGGAGCGGAAAGAATATGTTATCTACAGCGGCGAGGTGCTGCAGTCTGAGGACGCAGTAGCGGCGAATTATATAATGGATGAGCCTATATACGTGACTGGGCGCACCACGGAAAACTATATCCGCGTGGTACCTGGAAAAACCGGGAACAACTGGGCCAAGGTTCCCAACTACACCGATACTTCGATATTTAATTATGATCAGTGGTATAATAGGCCTAATGGCAGCGGCTGGAAATGGGGGAAAAGTAATATATATGTCCGGGGTTATAAGCCGGGTGATAAACTGCCGCATAACTACTCATTGGGGAAAAGGTATGAAGCCAATTGGAATCGGATCCGGATTATATTTGTGAACGCTGAGATAGAACTGCCGGGGGAGACCCGCCCTCCGCTTGACATAGGACCCTACCACGATGAGTGGGGTATGCCCGGCGTTTATGAGGAAGACTTTTTCGACAGCAGACGCGGGATCTACGAACCTAACGACCACGAAGTGGATGCGATCTTAGAGTTTGAAGGCGAAAATAAACTCTACACCCCAACGTGGTTTGGGATTACGCTGTGGGACTCCCACGCGGACGGTATGCAGTATATGAACGAAATACCCTGGCAGCCTGACAGCGACGGCTACAATAGTTGGCAAAGCGTGGATAACAAGCATCATTGGATGATCTACGCTGAGAAGGCTATGCTATTCGCTACGAAATGGGGCTGGCCTGATGCGTACCCCGGGGTGAGAGCTAACTTAAACGCCCTTGGCTGGGGTCCGTCATCCCTCACCGTGAAGTTCCGCGGTGGCAACAGCAGCCTCACTGCCTCTATTCGCGACGGCGCCGGCGGATTTGAAAAACTCAGCGGAGCGGATATTGAGCTCCCGGACAGCACTCCTGAGTTTTCTTCCTGGGCGTACAGGATGCGGCAAGGTTTCAGGCAGCCTTGGATCGACTACGACGCTGAACGGGCAAAATTAAAATGGTATTATGAGGGGAGCAGGTACTATCATGGTGATGTCTTTGCGCCGAGGGGAACAGCCTGGTAATATCTATGAATAAAAAGGTCCAATGCAAACCGCAAAACGATTTGCAGAGAGCCGCAGGGTTTCAGAAGGACTAAAGTCCAGTACAGATTAAATACCCCCGGCTTTGCCGGGGGTATTTGAATTTATGAACCAATCAAAGCGGTTTTGCGGCCTGCGCTTGCTGAGGGGCCAAAGGCTGCCAAGAGGCCGTGTAGCGATCTCAAAACCATCGTACTTATTTAACGGTGCTTATGTCTTATACTTCGTCTGTGCTAGACTTAGGTCTATGATTCCAGAGAAAAGCCTGACGGCGTACAAGAACCGTCCGGCAATCGTAACAACCCGGGGAGAGAAACTTGAAATTTCTCTTGTGGGCGGCGAAACCATAAAAGTCAGAGAAAAAGATGTGGAGCTTATACACCCCGGGCCTATCAACTCCGTTGAGGAAGCAGCCGGGCCCCCGGTGCTGGCGAATGTCAGAGAAGCTTGGGATCTCCTGGAAGGCGGCGTAGCTTCCCTCAAGGAGCTTGCGGAACTGGTTTACGGCGATTTTAGCCCTTCCAGCGCCTGGGCCGCGTACTGCCTGCTCAAGGATGATTTCTATTTTAAAGGAACCCTGGACGCCATCAGACCCAAGGACGCGCTTGAAGTGGCCGCCGTGGAGCGGAAACGAGAAGAAAAACAGAAGGAAGCCCAGGCGCGAGACGCCTTTCTGGAACGCCTCGGGAAACTCCTTGCCGCGTCTGCCGCTGAAGAAAGCATGACGGCGTTTTCATGGCGGCTCGATCTTGTGGAAAAGCGCTTCCTTCAGGATGCGGAGGCCCTGGCCCTGGGCAGGGCGGAGAAAAGCCGCGCCCTCAGAGACCTGGGCCGCCCTGAAAGCCCGGAAGAAGCCCACCGTATTCTCCTCCTTTGCGGTGCCTGGACTCATGCGGTAAATCCTTTCCCGGCGCGCTTTGGCGTTTCCACGGCTTCCGCTTCGATATTTCCCGGCTTTCCGCCTCAGGATGAGGAGCGGTTGGATCTGACAGGGCTCCCGGCATTTGCCATTGATAACGCGTGGAGTGCGGACCCGGATGACGCGATTTCCATTGAGGGAGACTGTCTTTGGGTCCATGTGGCTGATCCGTCGGCTTCTATCCTGCCCGGAACTCCTTCGGATATCGAGGCCCGAAACCGGGGCGCTACTTTATACCTCCCGGAGAGGACCGCCCGGATGCTGGCGGAAGAGGCGCTTCCGGTCTACGCCCTGGGCCTTGGAGAATCTTCCCCGGCGCTATCTTTCAAAATTACCCTGAAAGAAGACGGCTCCATTGTGGAGACTGAAATTTTTCCTTCCCGGGTGTCCGTTATTAGGCTGACATATCAGGAAGCGGATGCCGCTCTTTTGGGCAATGCCGGTCCGACGAGTCGGATCGGGCCTCATGTGGAACATCTTGCCAGCCTTTTCCGAACGGCGGAGCGGAATCTTGCCCGGCGTATTACCGCGGGCGCGGCAATAATAGACTTCCCGGAGGTTCATATCACCGCGTATGAGGGGAAGGTAGATATTCAGCCCCTGGGTGAATACCGTTCCGCCGGCATGGTACGGGAATGTATGCTCCTTGCCGGGGAAGGCGCGGCCCGGTGGGCATCCCTAGGGAAGCCGGGATTTCCCGGGGCATTGCCCTTTCCCTACGTGACCCAGGAAGCCGTGAGCCTTCCCAAAGAAGCGCTGCCGGGCCTTGCGGGTTTCTGGCAGCTCAGGCGTTGTATGCGTCCCCGCTCTCTGTCGGTAAAGCCGGGCCGCCACAACGGACTGGGTCTGGATCAATATACCCAGGCGACAAGCCCACTCAGGCGCTATACCGACCTCTTGGCCCACCAGCAGATCCGGGCAGTGCTGGGAGCCGGCGCGTACCGGGATATTCCGCCTCTAGATGAAGACGCGGTTCTCTTGGCCTTGGCCGCTGGAGAAGCCGCAGCCGCGGCCGCGGTCCGGGCGGAGCGGGCTTCCCGGCTCCATTGGACCGCGGTCTATCTAGCGGACAAAAAAGGCTCCGAATGGGACGGCGTTGTTCTTGAAATAAAAGGAGACCGGGCGGCGCTTTTGATCCCGGCGCTGGGCCTTGAAACTCAAGCGGCTTTGAAAGGCGGTGTGGAACCCAACGGTACAGTCCGCTTGAGCGTGGGAGCAGTCAGCATCCCCAAAGGGGAAATCGTTTTCCGCCAGTGCGTCTGACTGCGGAACTAAGACACTCAGACTAAAATCCGGCGGACTTTAGTTTGAACGCTGCAAAATAAAATAAATACCAATATTTCACCTTCCATATCTTGACGCGGGCTAAAATGTGTATAAAAGTTAGGTAGTATGAGCGATTATTTAGACCCAAACAACGAGGAACTTCTCAAAGATTTCTTCAGTGAAGCCCAGATGCAGGTAGACACGCTGGAGCAGAATATTTTAGTGCTTGAGAACGACGGGGGCAATAAAGAAGCGGTAGACGAAATCTTCCGGGCCGCCCACACCTTAAAAGGCGGGTCAGCAACAGTGGAAATGATGGAGCTTTCCCATTTTACCCACATGGTTGAAGATGTTCTTGACGCTATCCGCTCAGATCAGTTGGCAGTCCATGAGGATGTGGTGGATACTCTCCTCTCGGCAATTGACGTCATTAAGGCCATGCTGGAGCGGCGCATGAATGGTTCTGTCTATCAAGAGGATACTTCGCGGATAGAGGGCAGCCTCTCCGCGCTGCTCCCCGAAGGTTCTACCCGGAAAAAAGGGAGCGCAAAACCGGCCCCAAAAACCGTGCCTGTGCAGACGGCGGCTCCTGCTGCGCCATCCGCGCCTGATGCCGCGGTTTTCAGTGTCCTTTCTGAATATGAACTCCTGGAAATCAAGCAGGCGGTAACTGACGGCGCGCCGGTCTATCGTATTACCGTTCAATTTGATGAGAAAAGCCCGATGAATACCGTAGGCGGTATTCAGGTCTACGTCGCCCTGAAAAGCATCGGCACAGTCTTAAAGACGGCTCCTGAGTTTGAAAAGCTCTACGAAGACGAATTCTATCCCAGAGTGGATTATTACCTAGCCACCAAAAAAACTGCCGATGAACTTATGAGTTATGTGATTATCCCCGACGTGAGTCTTTCGGCGGACATTAAAAAACTGGACGAACTTTCAGGCGCAGGCGGGGAAACCGCTCCCCAAGCGGAGTCTATCCCGAAGGCTCCTGCCCAGGCGCTTCCGGCAGTCACGCCGGATGATCATAAGGCGCCCGCGGCCAAGGAAGCGGCGGATGCAAAGAAGGCCGGAAAAGATGCGGGATCTATACTCCGGGTCGATTCCAGGCGTATAGACGACCTCCTCAACCTGGTTTCCGAGACGGTTATCACAAAAGCGACATTCAACCAGATCAACAATCAGTTCAACGAGCTTCTTGCCGAGCTTCACGATATTGAATCTGTTTACCGGGAAAAAATTAAGACTCTTTTTGACAACCTGCCTGATTATCTGGAAAGTATGCAGGAAGGCAAAACTGTCAAGGATATACGAAAAGAAATAGCGGATCAATACGGGGATATTTTTTCCCTCTTTGATGACTTTGATGCGTCTCTAAAAATCAATGTGGGCAAATTCCGTTCTACCGCGCAGAACTTGGGCCGTATCACCGGCGAACTCCAGGAAGGTGTTATGCATATCCGAATGGTGCCTATCAGTCAGATATTCAGCCGCTTTCCGCGTCTCGTACGGGATCTTTCCAAAAGCCTCAATAAGAAAATCAACTTGGTCATTGAAGGCGAGGAAACGGAACTAGACAAATCAGTCATCGAAGACCTCCTCGATCCTATTATGCACTCTGTGCGGAATTCCATAGACCACGGAATAGAGTCTCAGGAAGAGCGCCGGGCCGTGGGCAAACCGGAAGAAGGCATGGTCCTCCTCAAGGCCGCAAACGAGGGAAACATGATCATAATCGAGATCACAGACGACGGCAAGGGTATAGATGTAGATGCGATCAAAGCGAAAGCCGTGGAACGGGGAATCATTAGTCCCAACAAGGTTCTGTCAGATGTGGAAGCCTTCAATCTTATTTTCGAGCCAGGCTTCTCTACCGCCAAAACTATCACCGCCATATCAGGCCGGGGGGTCGGCCTTGACGTTGTACGCCGGCAAATCGAAAAACTCAACGGAACTGTTACGGTTTCCTCGGAGCGGGGCAAAGGCACAAAGTTTATAATAAAACTTCCGCTGACCCTGGCGATTATCCAGGGTCTCCTTGTCCGGGTGGGAACGGAAATTTACTCCATTCCTATTACTTCTGTTATAGAGAGCTTGAGAATCAAACCCGAAGACATTAGGCTGATTGACAACTACGAGGTGTTCAATATCCGCAATGATGTGCTTTCCCTGCTCAGACTCAACCGGCTGTTCGGCATCAGGACCGAAGAAAGTCAGGACTATAATTTCATCGTCATTGTAGGTACCGCTGAAAAGAAAATGGGCTTTATGGTGGACAGCCTTATCGGGGAAGAAGATGTGGTTATTAAGCCTTTGCGGGACCAATATACCAATTCACCTGGGATTGCCGGCGCGTCAATTCTGGGCGACGGTTCGGTTTCCCTCATTATAGATGTAAGCCAACTCCTTGAACTCGGACTTCGCAAGGAGCTTGAACAGCGCAGGGTCCGTGAAGCGTCAAACAGTTAGTGAGGAAATCTATGACAGCGGAAATAAAAGATTTGGCGGAGGTTGCCGCCGGACTTCAGGAAAAAAAAGAGCGGATTGATAATGTTGACTTCAAAATGGTTACTTTCGCGCTGGCAGGAAAGGACTATGGCATTGACATCATGAATGTCAAAGAAATTGCAAAGGCCGATAAATTTACCTATGTGCCAAACGCCGCTTCTTTTGTCCGCGGGGTTTACAATCTTCGGGGCGACATCATCCCTATTATTGATTTGAGAACATTCTTCCATCTCCCGGCAGATACCAGAACTGACGGTCAAGAGAATATGCTTATCCTCAGAATTGAGGATAAAGTTTACGGTACTATCGTTGATAAAATCGATAAGGTTGTGGGAATCAATTCAGGCGCTATACAGCCTCCCCATCCCATTTTTGGCGACATAAACATTAAATTCATAAGCGGAGTTGTGGAAAAGCAGGGAGACCTCTACATCATCCTGGACGTAGTTCGTATTTTTACCCAAAAGGAGGATGAGCCGCAAAAATCCATAACAGCGATTCAGGAGGCTTCTGGTGAAAGTTATTTTGTGCCACCACCCGCCGGAGAAACAGCAGTGGAACAGCGCAGCGAGGTTTCAGCTTCCGACCTGGATTTTATTAAAGACAGTTTAGCTGCCCTCAAGCGGTTTACCGTTAGTTCTCTCAACGAAGGATGGCTTGGAAAACGGTTCAAAGAATGGACGGCGCTTCATTCGGGATCAGCAATCCAACTCAGAAATACTCAGGATGCGGACGATTTTCTGTCCTCTTTCTATTCTCCCAATACCGGTACATTCTGGGACGATAATTATTCTTATCAAATCAAAAACGTACTGCCGAACCTAAGTTCTAATAATATCCAGGTCTGGAATCCAGGCTGCGGAAAGGGCTATGAAACTTTTTCATTAGCCTGTATACTAAAATCAAGGTATCCGGGCGGCCACATCAAAATATGGGCCAACGATAGTGATATCCTTGCCATATCTACGGCTCCAAATATGGTCTTCAACCTTGATGACGTACCTGAATTCCTGCGGAGCTTTATGGTAAAGGGTAAAAACGGTTATAGTTATAATCAAGAAATAAAAGATTCGATACTTTTTGAATATCATGATGTACTGAACGGGAATCAAATTCCCGCAGTAGACATCATTATAGCCCGGGATTTTCTGTCTTTTATTTCTCTTCAAAATCAGGATAAAATCATCGCTGAATTTTCTGAGAAACTGAAAAAAGGCGGGCTTGTTATCACCGGAAGAAATGAACAGCTTCCTGTAGACAGATGGCAGCCGGCGGCGAAGGATCCTGTTTCCGCGTTTATACGCAATTAGCTTTAGTAAAGGAGCATTTATATGAGAGTTGAATACATCAACCCTTTTGTTGAAGCGGCTTTTAGTATTATTAAAAGCCAGGTTTACGAAGATGTTAAACGCAGCGATTTGTATCTTAAATCTACAACGCTGTCCATTATGGGAGTCGCCGCCGTAGTCGGCCTTGCCGGTGATGTGATAGGGCAGGTCCGTTTTGATATGACTAAGGCTACGGCCCTGGCAGTAGCGAGCATAATGAACGGTGAAAAACTGCCCGCCCTGGACGATATGGCCAAGGCCACCATTCAGGAACTGGCCAATATGATCACCGCCCAGGCGGTTACGAAACTTCACGATCTCGGTTTCAAATTTGATCTGACTCCCCCGGCCCTCTTTGTTGGAGACAATCTTGAAGTTTCGAGCGACCTCAAGGTGGAAGCTCTCATCGTCCCCATGGAATTAGGCCCTCATGGCAAAATCGAAGTAAACGTCGCTATACGGGAAAAACTGTAGTTTTTTCGTAATATACCGGGAAGTTCCTTCCTTGACAGAAAAAGGCTTTCCGGTATATATTGAGTTGCCGTAAGAACAATAAGCCAAGAACCCGCTTCGCGGAAGATGCAAGCGGATGGGGGTATTAAATCCCGCGGTATGAGTGAAGAACCCGCAGCAAGCGCACACAAACGGACTTTAGCCATTAGGATACAGTCCTAAGATTCAGCGGTGTATCTTTGTTCGATAGAAAAAAGTCCTGTGGACTTTTTTTATTTTGCAATGGGGTCTGCCAGCCTGCAATTTGGCGCAGAAATTGAACCTCCCCAAAGTTCGTGGCGAGAAAATACACTGGACTAAAGTCCGTAGCCTGTCCAGAGCGAAACAAAGTTTTGTATAGCAGCCGGCTTTGCGGACAGACACTATTTTTCAGGGCGGTTAGCTCAGTTGGTTAGAGCATCAGTATGACACGCTGAGGGTCACAAGTTCGACTCTTGTATCGCCCAAACCCATTAGGGGACTTTTTTATCCGCAGCGAAGGGTTTAATACCCCGCCGCACCACTGATCGAGTTTTGCGGCGGGTTTAGTTGGATCAATCCCGCCATAAAACAGTTATCAGCCTATTTGCAGGCATAAGGCGAATCATGGCAAATGAGCAAGAGGCTTTTCAGACCCTTTATGAAACCGTTGTCCGGCTCCGGTCCCCGGGTGGCTGCCCCTGGGACCGGGAGCAAAGCCCCGCCACCCTCCGGGGAGACCTAATCGAGGAAACCTACGAATGTGTAGAAGCTATTGACGAGAAGGATCCGGTCCATATACGGGAAGAACTTGGGGACCTTTTCCTCCTGGCAACCATGATTTCTTATATGCACGAACAAGATGGCCATTTTACCGTATCAGAAGTCCTGGCGGGAATTACGGAGAAGCTCATACGCCGACATCCTCATGTGTTTGGAGAAGCGCAAGTTCAGGACAGCGCAGAAGTCCTGGATAACTGGGCCAGGATTAAGGTGGAACAGGAAGGCCGTAAACCTAAAAATTCCTTGCTGGACGAAGTATCCCGCGCGCTGCCTCCTCTGGACAGAGCCTGGAAACTCCAAAAAAAGGCGGCAAAGTCCGGGTTTGACTGGCCCGATATGCAGGGAGTCTTCGGTAAGGTTGAAGAAGAACTGTGTGAAGTGAAGGATGCGGCGGATGCGTCCCTGACGGATGCCCCTGCCCGTGAAGCAGTGGAAGAAGAACTGGGAGACCTCCTCTTTTCAGCGGTAAACCTCTGCCGTTTTCTCGATGTAGAACCTTCGGTGGCGCTTCAGCGTACCAATACCAAGTTTGTAAAACGTTTCATTTATGTTGAACAGGAAATGAAAAACGCTGGCCGTGAAATGAAAAAAGAGAACCTCGCCCTGATGGATGAGTTTTGGAAAGCGGCAAAACAATATGAGGCTATAGTTGCCCGAAGTTCATCAACACCTGGCGAAGCCGCTGCTCCAAAAGATTAAACGAGAAAAATCTGCGGCCCAACTCGTAATTGCGGGCAGTGATGAGTTCCACCATGGCAGGCTTGTCGAGGAGCGCCCGGACCGTATCTATAGTTTCCGGGGTAACGTAGTTTTCCATCATCACAACGTCAAAATCCAGAGGCTCTATGTCCTGCTGGAATATCGAATACCTATTTACCAGCATGGGTTTTTTTAACCAGATTGCTTCCAGAAAAGCGTTTCCAAAGCCCTCATAGGTTGAAGGGTAGGTTACAAAGTCGGCGTTGAGATAGCAGTCCCAAAGGCTGTATTTTTTCTCTCCTGTTTCGGTGAGGCCGCGCTCGGCGCCTATTATGTCGGGCCGGACTATGACATCTACCCCCAGAAGGGCGGCATAATCCATGGTCCGTTGAAAATAATCCGAACCTTCATCCCGCTCCTGATGGCTTATGAGGAGCTTTGCCTTCTTGTCCCGGAGCCGTCCGGCCAGTTCAATGGCGTGTTCTATGCCTTTTCGGGCGATCACCCGTGTAGGCTGAAGGAGCAGCGCTTCGTCGTCCGCTACACCCAGGTCCCGGCGCATACCCCGCCCGTAATCATCCAGCAGCGGAGGTTCAGTATCAAAATCGAAAACATTGGGAATTATGATAGAAGAGATTCCCCGCCGGTATGAAAGCTGCTGCCGGCCTTCAGAATTGATTACCACATGATTAATGGTATGCAGCCGGGGCGGAAATGACATGGATAGGTAGTCCTCCACGCAGTTCACAGAGAAACGCTGACGTTCCCAGGCAAAATCATGGTGATGCGCGATAACCGGGATGCCTGTCTCGGCAATCAGCTCCGTCAGAGCAAGTCCCAGGGGAATGTGCATTGGGATAGTCAGAACGTTTTCCGTAATCAAAAGGTCTATCCTGAAATTCTCCACAAAATCGTACAATGCCTGTTTAAGCCGGTAGCGGACCGCCTGAATCTCCCCAGTTAGGTCCTCCCCACGCACGGTAGTCCCAAAACAGCGTTCCTGAAGTTCCACTACCAAAGGATGCCCGAAAAAAGCTTCTTCGTTCACCATGGAATTTTCAGGCGTCCAATCAGAAAGTCCGGAAAAGAAAAAACATTCATAGCCCATCTTTTCCAAAACCTGCCTCCATTTGGCGGTTTCCAGAGAAACTCCATCGGAACCCTTGAAACGGGTTGAAACAAAGCCTGCGCGCCGTATAGCATTCCATTTGGTCAAGTACATACGCTATTCTTCCTCTTCCGGATGCCGGCGGAAGCAGTCTAAAAGATGGACAGCGACGCTGATTTTTTGGTATGCCTCGCTTAGCCGCTGTCCCAGGGGGGTTTTGGAAAACAGAGCCAGTTCCTTCCAGTTGATGATAAGCTCATGGGGATTTTTTTCAAAATCTTCAGCCGCGTTCTTCATATAGGTTTCAACAATCTTAAAGCGCTCGGCCGCATCGGTAAGATATTCCCGGGCTTCCTCGTTGACGCCTGAGACAATGGCGTTGATATAACGCGCCTGGCTTCTGTCATATTCCACCCGGGCCAGGGCATTTTTGATTCTGAGACCGTTTTTGCCCTTCTCACCCAAAGTTTCATCCAAGCCGGCGATGCCGTTGTGTAAGTCTTTAATTCCGTGAAAAGCCTCGGACATAGCCCTAGACGAAGACGCTGTGGTCCATTGCCCGCGGATGAGAAGAATATCGCAGAGGTCCTGGAATTCCCTGTTTATAAAATCAATGATAAAGGCCGCCAAATAATTGAGACCTGCGGCAAAGACATAACCGTCCAGACCTCTCCGGGTCAGATTTTCGCTTTCCCGCTCAGTATAGAATTGCAGCCTGACAATATCCGCAGAACCGAAGATGTTTTGAGCCAGAGATCTGACCTGTGTATTCCATTCTTTTGCAGTAAGCTCATTGATGATGCGCTGGATTTCGTTTTCCTTGTTTTCAAGCCATGTCTGGGCAAGACGTTCACTGGGATTTTTTATTTTTTCATGCCATAAGGGATTCCTAAGCGTGTATTGAATAATACGCTCCAGGATGTTTGATTCTCGTATGTCTTGGGTCAGCCGCATTACAGCGTTCCACTGTTCCTGGGGGATCACGTTGGTACCGCCGTTGCTCAGCCGCATTATGCCCAGAACGGTTTTCCAGTTATCGCTTGGATTGAGGGGAGTCAGCGTAACCAGCAGGTCTTCAAGGTATTTGAGCATATCCTTGGCCTTGACAGACGCGAACCTGGTCTGATAGTCCACGGGATTTTCGGGCAGATTGGTATCAAACCTTTGTAGCGCCGCAAAAAAGGGATAGGTAACGAATTGCGTAAAGGCTATGATCTGGTTATTGGTAATATTTATAGCGCGCAACCGGGTATCATCGAAAGCCGCAGATACAGCCTTCAACTCATGATTTAACTGGGGAATAAGCTCCCTGGGCGTTGTTGTTCTAATCCGGTCTTCAATTAGCGCTGGGTTAAGCCGCTGTACCGCTGCAAGAGTCGGCTTGTCCATGAAAACTTCCAGCGTAAGCTGGCGTATTCTGGTTGCCTTGTTGAGGTCTCGAATAAAAATCGAAGCCGGACGGATGACTGTATAGATTTCATACAGCACATTTGCAAAGGCCGGCTCCATTTCTTCGGTACGCGGTTTATAAAACTTAGTATACTTATTCTCGTTAATATCCCGCAGTATCTGCCTGAGAAAATTTCTTTTTTCCGCATCAGGCTCATTATCCCCGGAAATAAACGAAAATACTTTGTCAAAAATGTCTTCCGCCATGATGTTCTGAATAAAGCATACGACAGAAGCCGGATGCTTGCAAATTTACACTTGTTTACGTATAGAAATACAAGTCCTGCTTTGCGCTTAATATTCCCGCAAGGCGGCTTATAACCAGAGTCTCGCTTATCAAAAAACGTAAACCCCGGTTATATGGCATTACACACAAAGCACGGCAACCCGTTAGAAGGGCCTTTCCGCAAGGTATTTGTACTCCATGTACGTCCGTTCAGCCTGAGCCTTAGCCTTAGCCAGCAATGCGTCCGCTCGCTCTGGACTCGCAGCCTTGAGGCTCTTGAACCGTACTTCCCTGTACATAAAATCCTCTAAACTTGTGGTCGCTTCTTTTGAATCCAACTGGAAGGGGTTTTTGCCCTGATCTCTAATCCTGGGATCGTAGCGGTACAGGGGCCAAAGGCCGCAGCTTACCGCAGCCTTTTGCTGCTCAAGGCCCTTCGACATATCAATGCCGTGGTTGATACAATGCGAGTAGGCAATTATGATCGAAGGTCCGTCATAGCTCTCCGCTTCCCGAAATGCCTTGATGGTCTGGGCCATGTTTGCACCCATAGCGATTCTGGCGGTGTATACGTAGCCGTAGCTCATGGCCATAGCGCCTAGATCTTTCTTTGTGATGTCTTTGCCCGCTGCGGCAAATTTAGCTATAGCGCCTATGGGCGTGGCCTTGGACATCTGGCCGCCGGTATTGGAGTAAACTTCTGTATCCATGACCAGAAGGTTGACGTTCCGATCCGACGCAATCACGTGGTCCAGGCCCCCGTAGCCTATGTCATAACCCCAGCCGTCGCCGCCTAAAATCCACACTGAGCGCTTGATAAAGTGATCCGCCAGAGAAATAAGCATTTGCGCCACGGGTCTGGCATCGCCTTTGAGGACGGTTTTGAGTTCGTCGACCAGCTTTCGCTGCTCTTCGATAGCAGTGTCATCAGCCTGGGAATTGGCTAGAATCTTGTCAATAAGCGATGTCTGTATACCTTCCCCTTTGGCCTGGACAGCCAGTTCCCGGACATGCTCAGCCAGCTTATCGCTGGTAAGCCGCATACCAAGTCCGAATTCAGCGGCGTCCTCGAAGAGACTGTTGGACCAAACTGGCCCGCGCCCATCCGTACGCTTGCAATAAGGAGTAGTTGGGAGATTCCCACCATAAATGGAGGAACAGCCTGTGGCGTTTGCAATAACCGCCCTGTCTCCGAAAAGCTGAGAAAGTATCTTCACATAAGGGGTCTCGCCGCAGCCACCGCAGGCGCCTGAGAACTCAAAGAGAGGACGCTTGTAGGCAAGGCCCTTGGGGGTGCCCAGGTTGATCTCCGTATCGGGAGTCTCGGGCAGGCTTTGGAAGTAATTCCAGATATCAACCTGTTCAGCGTGGTATGCCGGATTGTCGGCGTAGGACTTCCATGACAGGGCCTTCTTTTCGGGATTGTCTTTGGCCTTGCCGGGGCAGATATTGATACAGACGCCGCATTCCATACAGTCCTCGGCGGCAATGACGAGGGACGCCTTTTTGCCGGGAACGGCCTTGGGCTTGATCTCCGCAGTCTTAAAACCCGCTGGAGCCTTGCCGGCTTCCGCCTCCGTAAGGTTCTTGAATCGGAGGCAGGCGTGGGAACATACAATGGTACACTGGCCGCACTGGATACACAGAGAAGGATCCCAAGTGGGAACCCGTTCGGCGACAGACCGCTTCTCGTACTGGGTGGTGCCGGTGGGGAAGGTTCCGTCCTCGGGAATCTTGCTCACGGCGAGTTTATCGCCCTCTTGGATGGATACCGCGCCGAGAACTTCTCGGATCCATGGATCTTTCGCGGTGGCAAAGGGCTGTTTCATGTGAAGACTGCCGCCGGTTGTAGACGGGTACTTCACTTCCTTGACCGCTTCCAGGGCCGCGTCTACGGTAGCGTAATTCTTTTGCACCACATCGGCGCCTTTTTTGCCGTAGGACTTCTCGATGAACTTCTTCATATACGTAACCGCCCTTTCTTGAGGCAGCACACCGGAAATTTTGAAATAGGCGGCCTGCATGACCGTATTGATGCGGCTGCCCATGCCGGTCTTGCGGGCAATGTCCGCGGCGTTGATCACGTAAAACTTTACCTTTTTGTCGATAATCCGCTTTTGGGCTTCCACTGGAATTTCTTTCCATACTTCTTCGGCGCTGAAGGGGCTGTTAAGCAAAAATGTCCCGCCTTCTTTGATGTTTGCGAGAAGATCAAAGGTCTCCATATAGGAAAATTTGTGACAGGCTAGAAAATCCGCCTTGGTGATAAGGTAGGGCCGGCGTATGGCTCCCTTGCCAAAGCGCAGGTGGGACACGGTAAAGCCGCCTGACTTTTTCGAGTCATAGGAGAAGTAAGCCTGAGCGGAAAGTTCAGGCTTCGCGTCCCCTATAATTTTGATAGAGTTCTTGTTTGCCCCCACCGTACCATCCGAACCAAGGCCGTAAAACATAGCTTCGTTCATGCCGTCATCGGAAAGGACAAACTGTTCATTGTAGTCAAGGCTTTTGCCCTGAACATCATCTTTAATCCCCACTATAAAGCCGGCGATCTTTCTGCCTGAAAGATTATCGAATACAGCCTTAACCATGGCGGGGGTGAATTCCTTAGATCCAAGGCCGTAGCGTCCGCCAAGCACAAGGGGATAAGCGCTGAAATGGGGATTGCCTCCGGCCTGAACTTCGCCGATGGCGGTACGAACATCTTCGTAAAGAGGTTCACCCAGGGCGCCTGGCTCTTTAGTCCGATCCAGGACAGCGATGGCCTTAACAGTTTTGGGCAGAGCCTTGACAAAGGCTTTCGCGTCAAAGGGCCGGTACAACCGTACTTTGAGAACGCCAAGTTTTTCCCCTTTGGACAGCAGATACTCTACTGTTTCTTCACAGGTTTCCGCACCGGAACCCATTATAATCGCCGCCTTTTCAGCATCCGGGGCTCCAAAATAATCAAAGAGATGATAGGCACGCCCGGTAAGTTTTGCGAACCTGTCCATCTCCGCCTGGACTATGCCCGGAACCGCATCATAGTACTTATTGACCCCCTCCCGTCCCTGGAAGTAAGTGTCGGGATTTTGGGCTGTCCCGCGGATAAAAGGTTTTTCCGGGGTCAGACCCCTGGCCCTGTGGGCGCGGACAAGTTCATCGTCAATTAACTGTCGCAGCGTATCTTTTGAGACTTCCTCGACTTTTTGTAGCTCGTGACTTGTGCGGAATCCGTCAAAGAAGTGCAAGAATGGCACCCTGGAGCGGAGCGTTGCGGCATGACAGATAGCCGCCAGGTCCATAACCTCCTGCACACTGTTGGAAGCCAGCATTGCCCATCCGGTCTGCCGGCAGGCCATAACATCCTGGTGATCCCCAAATATCGATAGGCTGCTCGTGGCCAAAGCCCGGGCGGCGATATGGAACACCGTGGGAGTGAGTTCTCCCGCAATCTTGTACATATTCGGAATCATCAGGAGCAGTCCCTGAGATGCCGTAAAAGTGGTACTCAACGCGCCCGTGGTCAGGGCGCCATGGACAGCGCCCGCAGCTCCGGCTTCGGACTGCATTTCCACAACCTGCGGAATGGTTCCCCAGATGTTCTTTTCACCCCGGGCGGACAACTCATCGGAAGTCTCACCCATGGGACTGGACGGCGTAATCGGATAAATCGCGATTACCTCACTCAGGGCGTGGGCTATCTGGCCCGCCGCCGTATTTCCATCAATCATTACCATGTGTTTATCAGCCATTATTTTCCTCATTTGGTAGGGTTAACTTATTTTAATTAATAATATTTTTTTTTTCAAGTGAGCGGTATAACTTAGGCAAAAAAATGGCGGATAATAAGCCTTGCGATCTGAGATCACAAATCCCAATATCAGACATCAATTTGCCCTTTGCTGGCCACTCATGGTACTATGGGAGAGGCATTATGAAATCAGGGGAACTAAAATCAGGGGAACTAAAATCAGGGGAATTAAAAGAAGAAATCCGCAGCGCCGCTTTGCACACAGGCTTCGTCCGCGCCAGAATTCTCGCTCCCTTTGAACCGGTTTCCGTAACACCCTCAGCGGAGCCGGGCCGAAATATTTACCATAATCGCATCCTTGGGGCGCGTTCCGCAATTGTGGCGGCTTTACCCTATGGAAACCAGCCGCTGGAGGGAAAAACGCTGTCCTGCACGGAAATACCGCCCGGAAGCGGCGGCATAGCCCTATTTGCCCGGCGAAACTATTACCGGGAGGCAGTACGGCGCCTGCAATCCCTGGCGGCGGCCTTCCGTGCCCGCTACGGCGGAATACGTTCAGATTACCGTATCTTTTGCAATTCTCCCGTGCCGGAAAAGCCACTGGCCCATGCATGCGGTCTGGGCGTACAAGGGCGGAACAGCCTCATCATTACCGCGGAGGCAGGATCGATGGTTATCATTGCCGCCATGACGTTGCCATTAAAAATAGAAGCGGATGAGCCGGTTGTGGCGGAGCGAAGCGAAATGTTCCCGCTTTGCGCGACCTGCGATTTGAAACAGCCTCCCTGCAAAGCGGCCTGTCCTACCGGCGCAGTTTTGGGGGACGGCAAGATAGATACAAAACGATGTATTCAATGGTATGCCTCTGGGAAAGGCGCAATGGTTCCGCCGGAGGTAGCCCGGCATTGGGGCAGACGGCTTTACGGTTGTACGGAATGTCAGGATGCTTGTATTAGAAACCGCAGGCCGATTCTTGGAGCGCAGACCAGCGAAGGCCCGCTCCCGGCATATCTCGACTGCCAGGAGCTGATTGAGGCCAGGAATGAGGAATTGAAAACCAGGTTTAAAGGCACGGCAATGGGACTTTCCTGGCTGGGTCCCGAAGGGATACGGCGAAACGCCCGGCTGGTCTTAGAACATAGCCACGATCAGTAACAATGCAAACTGCCGATTAGCTTATTTCTTGGACGATACTTCTCTGGCGCCCTGGGAAATCCGGCTCCTGATATCGCTTAAAGCGGCTCGGGCGGACTGAGCCTTGTCTATTGCTTCCTTCGGTCTGGATACGGCATCAGCTTCCGCCTGCTCAATGGCGCTGCGGACATCTTCCATATCTTTGTCAAGGGCGAGGTAATCAAGTTTAAGGCCCCTCTGCCCGGCGCTGGAAATGAGGCCGTTAATTTCGGTAAAGGATTCTTTTACCGAAGCGATCAGACCGGCCGCTTCGTCCCTGGCCCGTTGAGCAGCGGCCCTTCCGTCGCTGATGGCTTTTTCCGCGGCGCTGATGGTTTCGGCGGCCAATGCTATGGCGTCTTCGTAGCGTTTGGAATTTGCCGACATCCTCATCCTGAAAGCGGAGTCCCTGGCGCGATTCAAGGAAGTCTCACCGAAACTTACGGCATCGGGATCATTTTCCGCCCGGATCAACGCTTCGGTGGCGGCCGCCATTTCCTCCACCGGAGCTTTTTCACATCCTGCCAGGGATAGGATCAGTCCCAAAACTGTAAGCGCCGCAAAGATATTCACCGGCTGCTTTTCAGAAAACCAAAATTTTTGAAAAGTCTTCATAATCTGTTTTTCATTCATAATAATGCAGTTATCTCCTAAGTCATCTTTGTTTAGTTTAGTACAAATTCGGTTCACTTAAAATATATCGGCTTGAAACATCACTGACAAAATACAAAAAAACAACAAAATAACCAAGTACGCCGCAAAGCGGGATTTGCTATGAATAAAGCCGGAGCAGGATTTATCCGAAAATCATTATACTATAAAGTTATGTCCATCGATCAATATAAAAAAACGCATTTGCGCTTTCTCGTGTCCTCATGCGCCGCCGGTGGAGCCCTGATTCTTCTGTATTTTTACTTCTCCGGTCCCCGCTTGGGGCCGCTTTATGATTATCTGATGCTCCGCCGTTCCCCGCCACTCATATCCCGTGAGGTGGCGATCATAGATGCCGGGCCGGGTTCAACCAATTTTATTGAGCCTGCGGCGGCGATTGTTATACTCACAAGTCTGATCGAACTTGACGCCCGTGCTCTGGCGATTCAAATCCCCATTTTGGGAAAGGCCGGAAGCGCTAGTCCCGCCGAAAACGGCTTTTCTGACCGGATAGATGAGGAATTTACCGTTCTTTCCCGGAATATCGAAAATTTGTTCCAGGCTATTCTGATGGGTTCGGTTTCACCGGAAGAAGCGGAGCGTTATGTTGACGTTCTCCTAGATTTTTCCAGGCAGGGAAAAGAACGTCTCCTGTCGGCTCTGCCCAGAGGAGACGACCCGGAGATACAGCGTATGGAACAGGCCGCCGCCGCTTTTGGCAGTGTACTTGAAACCGGCGACGTTTATTTCTCATCTGTCGAAAAGACGGACAACGGTTCCGTCTTATATTCCCGGTTAAGTCCAGACCCGGATGGAGTATTCCGCCGGGTTTATCCCCTGCGCTCCGCCTTAATCCGTAGAGCGGATATCTCAGATTCTTCCGGTGCAGAACACATTGTTTACGCCTTGCTGAATCAGGAATTCGGAACGCCGGATATTGAATACAGGAACGGCTTACGCCTGCTCCGATTTAAACGGGAAGGTTTCAGCCGGGACATAGCTCTAGACAGTCGGGGAGCATTGCTGGTGGAGCGGCCCCGGGGCGGTGAAGATTTCAAAAGGCTTTCTTATGAAGCCTTTATGGAATACGAGCGGGCGGATCGGAAACTTGCCCTCTTTCTAGATACTCTTAGGGAACAGGGCTGTTTTGCCTATCTTGCGCCGGAGGCGTATCCTACTATCCTATACAATTATTCCCACAGACTCCTGGAGGAGCTTCTTGAAAACACAGGAGACACTCCTGTAGAAGATTTGAAAGCGCGTTGGCTTGATTCCCGGATCGCGTATCTACGGAGCTTGGAAAACTTCATAACAGGGCCTTCTGAAGTGGACCTGATTATGAGCTATGAGCAACGCATTGCCCCGGGAAATATAGAGACCGCGGAACTGCGCCGGCTTGTTTCCCTGCGTAACAGCATTATAACTGCCTTTGCCGGGCTCAGGGAAAAGTATGACGAATTTCTCCGTAGCCGCTCCGGCCTTTCAGCGGCCTTGGCCGGCTCTTTCTGCATTCTTGGGCCGGCTAATTTTATCCAGGCGGATTCCGGGGATGACACGCCGCCTTCCTCTGCCGAGGCTTCAGCGCTTCTCGCAAACGCAATATTATCCGGCAGGTCTATTGTCCCCCTTCCAGGGCGGTATGTTTTGTCCTGCTCTTTAGCCATTATTATTTTTATTCTTTTTTTGATAAAAACGCTGAGCCCCGCCTTGACCCTGGCCGCCGGTCTGTCAATGACGGTTCTGACAGCGTCGGCGGCGGCCTGTGTTTTTATCTTTACTCCGTATTGGTTTGATCCCTTTATTCCAGCGGGAAGCGCTATGGCCGGGACCGTCGCATCATTCTTGTATATTTTTTACATGAAACACCGGGACAAGGAGCTTGTACTCAGACTCTACAGGGGCGCTGCCGGGCCAGTATACCTGAAAGAACTTGTCCACACCAGGCGTCCTGGCGAGAGAGAAATGATTCAAGCCGGCGCCGCAATCGTAGCGGTGCGAAATGGGAAGCTCCTGGCAACTGAAAGAACCAAAATTCCGCAAGACAGCGCTTGGGAGATACGAGCTTTCCGGGAAACAGCGGCGCGGATTTTCAGGGAAGCCGGAGGCGCCGTTGTGGGAATGGAAGGAGACCTGACGCTGATAGCTTTTGGCTCTCCTCTGGAACGGATAGCCTTGGAAAGTGTCAAAGCGAAAGCGCCTTGCAACAATGAAAGTCAGACGCCGGACAGTCCCGGTCTGGAATCCAGGGCCGCAAGGTTTATCATTAAACTTTTAAGAGAAACACCGGAAGCCGCGGCCTGGCGTTTTGGCCTGGATGTTGGGGACTGCGTCTTTGGATATTCAGAAATTTTCGGCTACGCCGCCTTCGGTCCTCCGGTGGTTAAGGCCCGCATTCTTTCCGGCCTTGCCTCCCGCTGCCACGCCCGCATCCTGATTAGCGCCAAATCAAGTGAAAGCCTTGATGTATATATGCCCCGCAAGCTGGGGGCCATCGCTGACGCCGCCGGCAAGGAGAAAGAAATATTTTACGAAATTCCCATCGCCTAAAGTCCGAACAGTCTAGTCCGAACAGTCTAGATCGAAAGGAATCACTAGAGTTGTTCGTCGGAAACGCGGAAACATCGGAAACTTCGTTTCCGATGTTTCCGTAGTTTACATCGTTTTCAATTGAACCAATCTATTGAAAATAATTAACGTAAATAGACTTCAATATTCATGGACGAATGCCGATAATATTAAATATATATGTAACGGGAGCGGTTCATGGAAAGTAACAAAAAGCCTTCAATTTATTACGATCGCAGTACATTTGGATCGTTGGAAGAACTTGACGACTATGGAGTTTGGGTAAAAAGCGAACCTCAAGATCTTTCGTTGGCAAAGACGAATGCCTTGGAAACTACGGGTCCAGAGCATGATTCTTCCCGGGAGCAGTTCCTTGAGCCGACTGATTTTGATGCACCTGAAAATAAAACGTGGTTAACCGGCGTTTCAACTGATATGACGGATATTGCTGACTTCAACATCGCTTCAGCGGATGCTTCAGCCTCTTTGGAAGATACCTTGCCGCCTGATAATTGGCAGAAAAAATCAATGGCGTCTGCCGGTAATGTTTCAAAACCGGAACTGGAAAAAGAAGATTTATCCGCTCTTCAGAAAGCTTCTGAAGAGACAAACGGTGCGGAAGATATTTCTACCCGCCTTCTGCTAAAAATAGCTCATGAACTCTCGGCAATCAAAAATGAAATTTTTAGCCTGAAAGAAGAACTCCGCCGGGGCAATAACATTGCTGTTGAGCCTGTGAAACAAAACAACAGCGGCGGCTTTTTCGATGAGGAAGATGACGGGAAAATCGCGCTTACCGGGGATGAACTCAACAATATTCTGAATAAGACGGATTTTACCGGAGAATCGGAAGATAACTTTTCTGATAAGGGTCCTGACGCGGAGTTTTCGGATATTACGGAAGTCGAAGATGAAAGTCCGAAGGCAGCCTGGGAAAATTTTTTGACAGATGACGATGCGTTTACCTTTTCCGGCGCGGATGTAAAAACTTCTCCAGAATTGGAACAGCTTATGGAAGAAGGGGTAGAACCCATGACGCCCGCACCGGAGGATACCAGCTTTCTGGAAGACGACCCGGAGATTGCGGATTTATCCGAAGCGGATTTATCCGAAGCGGATGAATCCGCAGAACTGCCAGCCGTTGATTTCTCAGAGGACATTTCTTTTGGTTCCTCTTTCGATCTTGACGGCGCTAGTACCGGAGAGCCGGATTTGATCGGAGAATTAACGGAAGCGTCGGATGAAATCCCGTTTATCGAAGAATTGGCTCCAGACGACCTTTCCATTGAATTGGATATGGAAGTTCCTCATGCGGAAGGTGAAACCAACATATCAGGCGGCAGTGAAAATGACGGCGGCAATTATGAAGAAATTGAATTAAGTCTGGATGATTCAAGCAGCCCGGACGGATTTGAAGACGGCGAATTATCTGGCGGTATTTCTCTGGATGATAGTTTTTTGAACGCAGGCATCTCCCTTGACGATATTATACTCCCTGAAAATGAAGCGCCTAATACCACCTACGATCAGGTTATTCCCGAAGGCTTCAACGAGGAATCCGAAGACGGGCATCCGGCGGAAGAAGACTCGCCGGAAGTAGATTTTACGGAAGAAGAAACAACCGCGTATTCATCGACCGGCTCAAAGGACGCCGATGCGGTTCCCGGAGAAGCGGCTGACGAGATAGAGACTATCTCTCCGGATTTCCGGGAAGAACTGCGGAGCGTGCTTTCTTATATGGATCAGCTTTTGGAGTCTCTGCCGGAAGAGAAAATTGAAGAATTTGCCAAATCCGAGCAGTTTAACACCTATAAAAAACTGTTTGAGGAACTAGGTTTAGCATAATGAGGTTCGCGAAAGCGATTCGGAACCTGCTTGGGAACTATTGGCCGCAAAGTACATCATGTTCGGGGATAATCCTGTTGTTCCCCGAAGATCGAAAGCCTGAACTCTTGACCCGCCGCGTGGCGGGGTATTTGCGCGCCGGAGCTTTTCTGAGCCTAGCCGTTTGCGGAAAGCCGCAAGAGCTTCGCCAAATGAATTCTACAGAGACTCAGGATAAAATCTTTTCTACGGCGCTATGACAGAACAGCTCTCTTCCGCGGGAACCGGCCTTCCTACGGTTCTTGCGGGAGATAAATTTCTTCATTCCCGGTACAATCCCGCCGCCGAAGCGGAAAAATACGTAAAAAGCCTTAATTTGAGCGAAAAAATACGCTTCTTCATTTTGATTGAACCGGGGCTGGGTTATATTATTCCCGTGTTAAAAAGACTTTTCCCCGCGGCCAAAGCCGCCGTCCTCCATGTGTCGGATTTTTTTGTTTCAGTCTCAGGAGAGACGGCAAAAGATGTTCCCGCATGGTCCCCGGGATCGGGGATTTCCCCGGAGGAATTCCTGGAAAGGGAGCTTCCTGATGCTGGAATTGACGTTTTGAAAATCGTGGAATGGAGGCCGGCGCTGGCCGCCTATGGGACGGCTTATAAAAAACTTCTTGAGGCCGCAGTCTATTTCATACGCCGGGCTGACGCCAACGCCAGGACCGTTCGGGGCTTTGGCCGCCGCTGGGTTAAAAATTTTTTCAGGAATTTGGACATCCTGCGGGTATTTTTCCGTATTTCCCCAGGCAGTCTCCCATGGATCGTTACAGGCGCCGGACCCGGCCTGGAAGAAAGCCTCCCCGCCATTGCCCTCATGCGGAGGGAAGGCGCGGCGCTTCTTGCATCCTCCTCTTCTGTTCCGGCCCTTGCTTCCGGGGGCATAATGCCTGACTTGGCAATCGCCGCTGACGGCGGCGGGTGGGCGCGATTTCACCTCTGGGAAACGATACGCCTGACTACCGGAGGGCCTCTTTTCCTAGCGGCCTCCCTTACTGCCGCAATCCCATGCCAGTACGGCGATTTCCCTGTCCTGCCCCTGAGCGATGGAAGCCTCTGGCAGGAAGCGGTACTGGAAAAACTGGGAATTCCCCGCCTCGTTCTCCCGCAAAGAGGGACAGTTACGGCTTCGGCCTTGGACTTGGCCCTCAGATGTACAAAAGGCGAAGTTTTCCTCGCCGGCATGGACCTTGCCAATGAGGACATAAAAACCCACGCCCGGCCCTATGCACTGGACAGATTCAGGGATGAGGGGGCTAACCGGCTTGATCCCCAATACTCCCGGGCTTTTGTCCGGGCCGGGCAAATATCCGCTTCCTGTAGCCACCGGGTTTACGCGGAATGGTTTGGTGGACGCATGGCGGCTTATCCGGGGCGCATCCGCTCCCTAGGAAAAAATAACCCGGTTTTTGACGCGCTTCCCCGTGAGCCGGCTATGCGCCCGGGGAGTCAAGAGATGAACACCCGGAGGACTGAGCGCCTCAGTATGGAGACCCGCGTCCTTTCCAGGCCGGCGCGCCAAGATGAAGCTGTCCGGGTCCTAACCGGCCTTTTGAGCGCCGCCGGGCCATTACAAAGAAAGCTGCTCTTCGAATTAGGAGACCTGCTTCTTCCCGGCAGCGGGGAAGCTTCGGCAAAGGAGCTTATTAAAATAATCGGCGAAATTAAAAAGCCTGATTCCCGGACGATGGTAGGAAGAGCGGATGACTAAACAGTATTTTTTTGAGCGGAACCTCCTTGCATTGTCCCAAAAAGACCCGGTCCTATGTTCCAGATTATCCGGAGCGGAGACCACCAGAGGATATTACCGCTTCCTTGATGCCCGTTCCGGCGATCATGTTCCGGCCATGACAGACCCCTCAGGCGCGGCCCGCCCGCTTCACTCGCTTGTGGACCCGCGCCGGGAAGGTGAAAGGCTCATAACCGCGGCCCTATGCGCCCAGGATATGCCCGTCCAAAACGCCGCGGAAAGCAAAACGCCGCGCTCCGCCGCAGGCTACCTGGTCCTCTTAGGTCTAGGCGGGGGTTATTATGCCCAGGCTGCGCTGGAAAGGAAGGACATACACCGCATTATCCTTGTCGAGTACGGTATACACGGAATCGCGGAACTACTGGCTTCCAAAGAATACATCAGCATTTTCCAGGATCCACGGTTTAACTTTATGGTAGACCCGGACCCGGAAATTCTGGAAGCTTTCATTCTTGAGACTTATCAACCCGCGCTTTATGGCGGCATCAGAACCATCCCGCTGCGGACCAGAACGGAGCTTGACCCCTTCAACTTTGGCCGGGCCGGGGAGTCGGTAAAAAATGCAATAAACAGGCTTGCGGGGGACTATTCGACGCAGGCTTATTTTGGAACCCGGTGGTTTTCAAACATTATCAGAAACCTTTTTCGGGCTGAAAAGCCGGAGCGTCCGCTGCCTCCGGTACGAAGGGCAGCTGTATGCGCCGCCGGACCTTCCCTGGATATGCAGCTTCCCAGGCTTGAAAAAACCAGGAAGTCCCGGTTTGTCATCGCCGTGGACACCGCCCTCCCGGCTCTGCTTGAATGGAACATTAAACCGGATGCGGCGGTTTCGATTGACTGCCAGCACATCAGCTACTTCCATTTTACCGCCGGTCTTCCAGGGGACATACCCCTTTTCCTAGACCTGGCAAGCCCCCCCCTTCTGGCTTCTTTGACAGGGAATCCCCGTTTTTTCTCCGGCGGTCATCCGCTGACCCGGTATATCTCCCGGTACTGGCGGCCTTTTCCGTGCATAGACGCTTCGGGGGCCAACGTAACCTACGCGGCCCTGTCTCTGGCGGAATATTTTGGAGCGGAAGAAATAGAGCTTTACGGAGCCGACTTCTCCTACCCAATGGGGAAAACCTACGCCAGGGGAACTTATATTTACCCGTATTTCGAGACGCGGCAAACCCGACTTAACCCTCAGGAAGCCCAGAATTCAGATTTCCTTTACAGAAACTCCCCGTTGTCCAAAAAAGACGGAGCCGGCGGCTTATGGTATTACGTAACGCCTTTGCTGCAAAGCTACCGCGAAAGTCTTGAGGCAAAGGCCCGCTCCATAAACGCCGCCCTTACCGCTGTTTCCGGCCTGGGGGTCCCTCTCAGCTTCCCGGAAAAAACGCCCTGCCGCCGGGAATCCCTGCGCCTCTTTGCCGCGGGCAGGTCCTCCACGGGCGCCGAAGGGTTTCTGGAAAGCTACAGGGCGGAAATCGCGGCGCTGCCCAAGGCCGGCCAAAATATAACGGCCTTTCTCCAGGGACTCACGGAACAAGAAAGCCTTATCCTCACTACCTTGCTCCCCGCCTGCGCCGCGATGCAGCGCCGCCGCAGCGGGTTAACCGCCCAAGAAGCGCTGGAAGCCGTACGGGATTATTCCATCAAAGAGCTGGACGCCGTGCTGAACAGCGGGTTATGAAACTGCCCGCATTGGTTTCAGGGCGGCTGGTTCCACGGGATAAATCCGGGGAGTTTTGGGACTTACAACAATATCCATCGGAAACTTCGGAAACTTGTTTCCGCGTTTCCGCGTTTCCGCAATTTAGATGTCGCTCCCAAAACTCCAAGATACCCGCTTTAGCGGCCCGGACGCTCTAATGAGCGGCCCGGACGCTCTAGCGAGTGACTCGGACGCTCTAGCGAGCGGCCCGGACGCTCTAATGAGTGACTCGGACGCTCTAATGGGCGGTTTATATGCCTATTGGTTGGAGGCCATGCCTATTAGTGTGCAATCAGGCGGAGTCTGTTTGCCGGGGCGCTCTTATGCGGGAAAGAAAGCCATAGCCGCGTAGCCCACGAAAGAATCGGGGATGTCCGCTTCCTGGGAAGCGGCGCCGGCAGCGTAAGAGAGAAGGGCCGCTTTAGACGCCTTTAGGGCGTGGGCGTAACCCATACAGGCGAGGACAGCGCCGGGGGAGCAGGACGATTTATCCGCCGCGGCCCGGTCGAGGACAGCGCCGGCGCGGCCTGACAGAACAGCCTGGATAAAGGCGGCGTCGTTTTCGTTTTTCACCCATTCCAAAGCCTGCAAGCCTGTACCCCGGGGGGCAAAATTGTAATTAAGCCCGTAGTGGGTCAAATCTGTGGAACCTATAAGGACGGGCCGGCGTTTCAGAGAGCAGGCTATTGACGCTATAATCCTGCCCGCTTCGTAAGACTGAATTTCCGCCCCAAGGCGCAGCCAGATTAACCGGGCCTTGGGAAAATAGAATTTCACCATGGGCAGCAGAACTTCTACGGTATTGTCGTAGTAGAGGTCAGGCTTGCCGCCAATTTCTTTCCAGATCAGGTCCCTGAATTCCCTGTCTATTTCCAGAACTCCCAAGGGGGTAACAACGCCGTCTTCTTCCGCAAAGAGAGGCGGGACGCCTGCCGGCAGATGTCCTCCGATGACGACAACCGTATCAGCGCCGGGTTTCAAGGCTTTGAAGGCCCGCTTCGCAATGCGGCCTGAATAATGCCAGCCCGCATGAGGCGCGATAACAGCTTTGGAATGCAATTCCAAGGAATGCAATTCCAAAGAACTCTGTTCCAAGGAGCTCTGCTCCAAGGTCTCCAAAAATTCTCGTACTTTTTCAGCGGATTGAGGATACCAGCCTGGGGGAAGAAGCTGTTTTCGCAGGTTCATAGCAAACTCTTTTATTTATCCTAGCATGAATTTCAAAAAAGGTATATACTTTTTTTATTATGAGGAAACTGAAGATATCCACTCCTGCCTTAATAATCGCTCTTTTCTGCATCGCTGTTTATGCCGTGGTTCTTTTTACCGGAGCTTACCGTTTCTACGTCAATGTAGTAGAGCGTCGGGCAGCCGCCGAACGCGAATTCTATGAACTGGCGGACCTTGCCTCAGCGGCGGGCGTTCTGGGTTTTATGGATGTACCTTTCCAGCAGGCGATTCATGACAGTCTTGAAAAGACTCAAATCCTGCGGGGCGTCATCATCTCAGGCCCTTCGGGAGAGTACGCTTTTGAGCGCGAGCGGGGTGCGGTGATACGCTGGGAAAGGGATTCTCCCAGATTTATAAAGCGCCTGGGCGTTTCCTCTACGCCGGCAGTCCCCCTGCGTATCAACGGACTTAGAAACGTGAGCATCAGCGCCGGTTTTGGCGCCATAGATCAGAATTACGCCATTACCACCCTGAAACACTGCCTCATCGTAATCATGACAGCTCTTGCGGCGGCTTTTCTCACCTTTCTTGTGGAATCTACGATGTCAAAACGATCTGCCCGCAGCCTTGTCCAGGATGGAGAAGACAACGGAAAACCGGAAAGCGGAGATGCCGGGGGCAAAGAAGAATTTTCTTTCGAGCAAAATTTTGAAATCCTGGAAGATGAGACCCTGCCCATAGAGGCGGTTGAGGATGAAGATGCGCCGTTCCATGAGGACGCCGCGTCCTTTGAGGCCGGTCTCCCCAAGGGGCTTTACGCTCCCGGAAGCAATATAGGCTGGGATGTCTATACAATAGACCGGCTTGATTCGGAACTGCACCGCTGCGCTTCCATTGAGCAGGATTTGACATTGATGATCGCGGCTTTTTCCGGGGAAGACGCCTTAACCGGGGAGCAGTACAATGAGTTTGCAGGTATGGCGGTGAATTTTTTCAATCTCCGGGACCTTATTTTTGAAAATGGGGAAAGGGGAATTACGATAATCCTGCCCAATATGGACCTGGATCAGGGGCTGGCCAGGGCGGAAGACTTCCGCAGCTATCTTGCGCCAGCTTTTGAAGGTCTCCCGGATTTCCGCATCGGTCTGAGCTCCCGCTCAGGCAGGCTGGTGGATGCGGGCAGGCTGTTTTTTGAAGCCGGGGAAGCTCTGAGAAAGGCCCTGCGGGATCCCGCGTCCCCTATCATCGCTTTAAGGTGCGATCCGGAGAAGTACCGGGCCTTCCTGCGTTCCCGGGGAAAATAAGCCCCCCGGGGACCTGTGGTCCCAGACTTTAGTCCCAGGGACTACGGCCCAGGATCGCAGGTCTGGGACTAAAGTCCCTGGGCCGCTTCTTTCAGCCTTATCATCGCCAAGTCCCCCATAGTACGGTGGCTTGATAGTTGTCTTTGTTCCAGCCGCCCATGGTCCATCCGCCCTGGGGGGAGCCGCCCACGGGTGCGGCGTCCCAGCCGCCCACGACGAAGCCGTCGCCATTCCACAGATAGCTGCCAAGCTTGAGACCTTCGTCTTGTTCCCAGAATTGCCCTCTCCCTCGCCCGGTATTGATATCAAGCGTTTCCGTAAGTTTGTCGTCGCCATTAGCCGGATCACGTATGGAGGCTTCGAGCTTGGCGCCGCCGCGGAACTTGAGTTGAAGGACAGACGGATCCCAGCCTCCCATGGAGTTAAACTCGTCAAGCTTATCATCTGGATATGTTATATTATGCTGACGGGAATAAGGCAGCCAAAACTGCTCTATAAAAAGAAAACATTTTTTCCTGTATTCTTCCCATTCTTTTATATTAGGAGTTTTAAAGTCAGGACTATAAGACACATCCGGACGCGTCGGAAGAAGAACGGTGTACCTGGGGCCCAGGTTATAGCGGGAGTTCCACAGCGCGAATGCCGTGGCGCCGGTTGAAGTTATAACGTTATTTTGCCCTTCAAATTCAAGAAGCGCTTTAATCTCATGGTCATTCCAGCGCACATAGTACTGGGACTTATCATAGCCATTAGCAGCCAGCCACCGGTTGTTGGGGCCGAATTTCCCCAGCCAGGCGCCGTGCCGCTTCTCAGAGAGGCCAAAATCACTTCCCGGGCGGGCGCGGCTCCAGCTTATGTCAAAGCGGAGTTCGCTTTCATCCCTGATCTCATTTAAGTTCTCAAACTCATGGTAGGGGCCCACGTCGACCGGATTGCGTCCATCGCTCAGTTCTATCTTCGCGTTCACGAATCTAACCCGTACCGTCGTGTTGCGCTTCAGCGGCGTTATCCTGTAGAGGTGCGGTATTTTCTCATTCGGCTCGCGAACTGTCCCTGTCGATACCGTAAACCTGTTCCAGGATTCATAATCATAGTAATTATATCCCACCACCGGCGTAGTATCTTTTTCGCTGGTCCACTCGTTGCCGTTGCCCGGGATGATGCGGAGCTGCACGTCCTTGGTGCTGCCTGTTACGTATATAGGAGAATCATCGTCATAGTTGCCGCCGTAGATAACAAAGGCTTTCCGATCTGGTTCGTCATTGATCTTCACCGCGTCCGCATATCCCCAGCGGGGCCAGCCTTCACTTCTCTCCAAGGGCTTGTCCAGTTCTATGGTCTGAGCCGCAGGCAGCCAGCGCGCGAAGAGTCTTGCCGTCTCGCCTTTTTTTGTTTCAAGTACTGTTGCAAGCT
>JAITSE010000069.1 GCA_031288005.1 Treponema sp. | reverse complement strand
CAAGGCCCCTGTGAAGGCCCTGAAGGGCTTTTACGGAAGGCTATTGATCACGGGCTATTACCATATCAGTAAAAATTGATAAAATAATGTTGACACTTTATTATGTCTTGTAAGGAGTTTCTTAAATGGCAAAACCGGTAAAACCTGAGAAGATTCTGGAATCTTTGAAAGAACTCTATGAAAAACGGAAAGTTCTGGATAAATAAATTTTTGAAACTGAAAAGTCCCTTGTAGCGGCTGTCCCCGCCCAATGCTGGGGTCTGTGCAACCTGCAAAGCGACCCGCAGGGTCGCAAAGGCTGCTTGGCAATTTTTGAAGCTAAACCGCAGGTTTCAGGCTTCTATAGGTCAAAAACTGCACGCCTAAACAGCGGCTCCCGGATTAATCCGGGTCCTGACTCCGTACCATGCAATTTGTGCGGCCTGAGACCCGCAGACCTTTGGTCTGAAGACTTTAGGTCTCATAGCGATCTCTGGCCGCACAAATTGCTAAGCAGTTTTTGACGCTGGACCATGAGACCGGAGACTGGAGGTCTGGAACTAAAGTTCCTTGGTGGTCTCCAGTTTTACGCTTTTATGGGTCAAAAACTGCACGCCCTGGTCAACTAATCGCAGCTTTCTCATACCTCTTATATGGCTCGATCTTGCAATCTGCTTCGCTGTTTATCGCTGCGACACTGAGACCTTCGGTCTTATGGTCTCAGCAGTCCGACCCCCTGGAGCTAGTAGGAAGCATCCCTCTAGATGGGTTAGAATCCCTTGGACTCAGGTTAAACAAAGGAAGGTTTCTATGAAATTGATTTTTGAGAAAAGCAGGGAGGGCTTAGGCTGTACTATCCTTCCCCCCTGCGACGTACCCGCGGCGCTCCTGCCCGCTCAGATGGCGCGGAAAAAACCTGCCCGCCTTCCCTGCCTGGACGAAAACCAACTATCCCGGCACTACAGCGCCCTGGCAAAACGGGTTTTCGGAGTGAACGACGGGTTTTATCCTCTGGGTTCCTGTACCATGAAGTATAACCCCAAACTAAACGAAGAACTGGCCGGGCTTCCGGGCTTTACGGACATACACCCTTTGCAGCCGGAACATACCGTGCGGGGATGCCTCAAGCTCCTGGACCTGACCGCCCGGTATCTCTGCGAGATTAGCGGCATGGACGCCGTGAATTTCCAGCCCGCGGCGGGCGCACATGGGGAACTCACAGGGCTTCTGCTCATCAAGGCCAGCCACGAAAGCCGGGGCGATACGGCGCGGACTAAGATCATCGTCTCCGACAGCGCTCACGGCACCAATCCCGCCAGCGCGGTCATGGCCGGATTTTCTGTGGTGAATATCGCATCTGGTCCAGGCGGCTGCATAGACCTTGGGGCGCTGAAAGCCGCGGCAGGCCCCGATACCGCAGGGCTCATGCTCACCAATCCGAACACCCTGGGTCTCTTTGATCCGAACATCCTGGAAATAACCCGCATCGTTCACGAGGCGGGGGGGCTCAACTACTACGACGGGGCGAACCTCAACGCCATTGCGGGCATAGCGCGTCCCGGCGATATGGGCTTCGACGTGGTTCACCTTAACCTCCACAAAACTTTCTCCACCCCCCATGGCGGAGGAGGACCGGGTTCGGGCGCGGTGGGCTGTAAAAAGGCCCTGGCCCCCTTCCTGCCCGTCTCCGGGGATGTCATGGACCCGGGCCCGGCGGAACATTCGCAAAGCATAGGCCGGGTGCGGGCCTTTTGGGGCAACTTCCTTGTGGCGGTGCGGGCTGCCGCCTACCTCCTTACCTTGGGAAAGGAGAACATCCCCGAAGTCGCCAGAAACGCGGTACTCAACGCCAATTACATGATGGAGCGACTGAGGGAAAAACTGCCGCCTGAGTACCCCGGCCCTTGTATGCACGAGTTCGTTGTATCCCTGGAAAAGCTCAAAGCCGCCTGCGGCGTTTCCGCCCTGGACTTTGCCAAAGCCCTGCAGGATCAGGACGTTTGCCCTATGCATCCGCCGACGATCTACTTCCCCCTCATCGTCCACGAAGCGCTCATGATAGAACCAACGGAAACCGAGTCCAGGGAAATCATAGACGAAGCAGCGGACGCTTTCCTTGCGGTGTACGATCTGGCCCTGGCGGACAGCGAAAGCCTCCGGACCGCGCCGCATACTACGGTTATAGGCAGGCCGGACGAAGTGCGGGCCGCCCGTAAGCCGGTAGTGTGTTTCCGCCGGGATTAGCGGGGCGCTTCCGTCACTCCGAAAAAGCGGCCTGGAATTCCGCGGCGTTTTATTTCTAAGTCCAGCAGAAATGCTAAACTTTTTTTTCGTCTGAAACCAGGCTGTCCGTATGACGCCGGCGGCAGCGTTCAGCTTTGTGCTTATACATCTGGCTGTCTATGTAGGCCAGAAATGCCTCGATGGACTGATCGCACTTGGTAGTAAAGACGCCAATCCCGTAACTGATTTCAATTTTATAGGGCCTAAGATTTTTTGAATTCTGGCTGCTTATGGCGGATTGTATCCTTTCCATAATCCGGTTTATGTCGGAATCCGCCCTGGCGGCCACTACAAATTCGTCCCCGCCGTAGCGGGCGGCAAAATCGTTAGAGCGCAGGCTGCCTTTGATAATAGCCGCCATGTCCCGCAGCGCGTTGTCTCCTTCAAGGTGTCCAAGGGTATCGTTTATCGCTTTGAAGCGGTCCATATCTATCATAACAATGGAGTAAGACTGCTTTGCAGTCTGCCGGGACAGATTGGTAATAAATTCATTAAACGCATACCGGTTTCCTATGCCCGTAAGGGCATCGATTTTGGAATCGGTTCTGATTATAAAAAAATAACTGTAAAGCAGGGCGGAACTTAAACATGGCCAAATCAGGGATCCGGAATTCAGTATGATGTCTATAGCCGCGCCTGCTCCGGTAATAACGACAAAAAAACAAATAAGATAGATGTGTATTCTATAAAATTTTCTGGGAGCGGCAATGAATTCATAAATAAAAAAAACTGCCGGAAAATAACTGACAATAAGCCTGATGGCATACAGTTCTTCCCGGATAAAAAAGTTATCCTGGGAAATAGAAAAATAAAAATGAAAGCGGTAGTTAAGAATAAGGATAATAAGGTGCAGCGCCGTGATGCTCTTCACAATATACAGGACCTTTTTGGTTCTCGCCTTGTCGTTATAGACCAAATAATCAATAAAGATAAAAATAAAATAATAAGCCGCAACCTGGAATATATAATAAACCGTTAAAACAGCAATCATAAGGACATGAATTGTCCCGCCTGGTACGCCTTCAAATGCAAAAAAGAAAAAGTCGCATACTATCGCAATGAAAATTAAAATTACGAGGGCCAGAAACAGGCGGCGCTGAAAAGGATCCGTATTGTGTTTACGGATATAGTCGGCAAATATGAGTCCGAGAACAAAACAGGAACCCAAAATAGAATTTATGGCAATAGATAGCTGCATGACCGCATCCTTTAGAGGCTTTATACTATTATATCAAATAATTGGAACCTTCGCAAATGCTGCGTATTTCCACGGCAGGTCCCGGGAATATTCAGCGCCATGCCGGGCAGTCCACATGGGATTCCGGCCGGAAAACTTTGGAAGCCAGACCGGAAACTGGGATCTTCGCTTAAATATTTCCCGTAGTTGCAATAAGCTTGTTTATTATGCAGAATGGCGGTATGAAACGCTGTTTACCCCTTATTCTGGCCGCCTTATTCCTCACGGTATCCGTTTTCAGAGCCTTTCCACAGGCCGGAGATAGAGACGGCTACCTTACGGTCAGGCTCGCCGTCATGGGACCCGGGGACGAGCTTTATTTCAAGTGGGGCCATGTCGCTTTGCTTATCGATGACTCCGTTACCGGGCAGAGTAATTTCTATGACTGGGGTATCTTTTCATTTGACGCGGAGCGTTTTTTTGTAGATTTCGCCTTTGGCCGGCTCCTCTACCGCTGCGGCGCTTCTCAGTCTGCGTTGAGCTTTCGATCCTACCGTAACACAAACCGGGAAATTACAGTGTATACCCTGGACCTGCCGGCCCAAAAAAAAGAAGAGATACGCCGTTTCGCCGAATGGAACATCCTGCCTGAAAACCGGAACTATTATTACCACCAATTTAAGGACAACTGCGCCACCAGGATACGGGATATTCTGGATATGGCCACAGACGGCCAATTCCGCGCCGCCTTCGGAGAGGCTCCTGGACAGTACACCCTGAGGCAGCACGTCAGGAGGCACCTCTGGGCTTCTCCATTCTATGACTGGCTGCTTAACTTTTGGATGGGGCAAAACATCGACGCCTCTGTTACGGTATGGCAGGAAATGTTCCTGCCGCAAAAAATAGGCGATTGCGTTCTGGATTTTTCCTACACTGATTCCCGGGGCGTGGAGCGGAAGCTCGTAAGCTCTGTGGAAACCCTGAACAGGGCGGTAAACCGTCCGCCGGTCCTTGAAGCTCCCCGCGAACAGTGGCCCCGGACGCTTGCCGCAGGCGCCGCCGTGCTTCTCCTTTTATTCACCTTTACCCGTATACGCCGCAAAAAACCAGCCGCTGGGCGTATTCTTCTCGGCGTTTCCGAAGCGCTCCTCGGCCTCTTTTTTGGCGGCGCGGGGGCCCTTCTGTTTTTTATGGCCTTTTTCACAAATCACGATTACACATACCACAACATAAACCTTATCTACGCCAACCCTTTGCTCCTTGCGGCGGTTCCCCTGGGCATTATGATGGCCAGGGGCAAAAGCAGGCGAAAGCCCGGCGCTCCCCGGAAACGCGGCTTTTCGCCGGAAAAACCTCTCTGCATACTTTGGACCTATGTTTTTCTGGGCGGCGTCTTCACCATGATAATAAGGCTGCTTCCATGGTTTTATCAGCAGAACCAGGCGGACCTTGCGCTTATACTGCCTGTAGCCTTGACGCTGGGCATAATCCCCCTGATAGGCCGTTTGTACAAAAGATCAGGATATGCGCCGGCGCCTGGCAAAGCCGCATCCGGGTGATAACGCCGTAAAAAATCAAAAACCGCGGAAAAAGCATTGACTATATAGGGCTTTTTGGAATATAAATAAACTATTGTCGATACAGCGTATTAGCGGCAGAAAATACGCCACCTTAGCTCAGTTGGTAGAGCAAAGGACTGAAAATCCTTGTGTCTAGAGTTCGATTCTCTGAGGTGGCAAAATACAATAAGTTTTAGAAGTTGCCTTTGATAAAAGCCATTTAACCAAGTCCCGCCGGCGGGTTGAAAACCACGAAATCAAGCAAATCCGCCGCAGGTTCGTACAAGCTTAGGCTGCCGGAGACTCGAAGCAAGTGTGCTTGCCGGTATGGACCCGGCCTTCCAATCAACCAAGCCCGCCGCGTTTTACGGGTATAAACAAAAAGAGCCAATTTTGCGGGGGAGCCGTATTTTTTTGGAGCGCGGAAATGACAAAAAATATGATTGAACTTGCCGCTTTTCTGGGAAATCCTGGCAGTGAATATTCCCGCACAAGGCATAATGCTGGGCGGCTTTTGGCTGAAAAGCTGCCGTTTTTTCATCTTCTAAGCTGGCAGAAAAAGTACAAAGGACTTTATGCCGGATTGGACGGAAATCGGCTGGCTGCATTTCTTCAGACGGGAGTCTCAGCCGGGCCGCAGCTTCCCGCAAAGATACATTTTCTTATGCCCGAAACTTACATGAACCTCTCAGGCGAGTCGATATATGCGGCCGCTTCTTTCTTCAAGATAGTTCCTGAGCATATACTCCTTGTTCACGATGAATTGGAACTCCCCCTGGGAACCGCGGCCCTAAAGTTTTCAGGCGGACTTGGCGGCCACAACGGGCTTCGTTCAATGAACGCCTGCTTTGGAACTCCCGGATTCTGGCGTTTCCGTATAGGCATAGGCAGGCCGGATCACCGGGACATTTATAACTGGGTGCTGTCCGGCTTCACTGCCGTTGAAGAGCCTATCCTGGATCAGGTCCTTTGCGCCGGAGCCGCCGCATTGGCCCTGGCTTTGAGCCAGGGCCCCGAATCACTGCTGCCCGAGTGGAATAAAAAAAGGATTAGAGTTGTTCGATAACTTCAGTTATCGAACAAATTCCTTATAAAAATAGCAAAATGTCATGCATTTTGCTATTTTTAAGCTGGATTTGGTGAACTGCGGTTCTACGATAACTGAAGTTATCGAGCAAGTCTATTATCTCTAAATATTTTTGTATACTTTCTTTACCTTGCCATGCTATTAGCGGTGTTATTTTTTCAAATAATTCATGATAAGACAATCCTCCGTTTTGATGCTCTAATGAGAGTAAAAATTTCAGTATTATATCTATATTTGATATCATGGAGGCATTTTTTATTAAAACTCACATAACCACCACCTTTGGCGGTGGTTATGTGATGATGGCTATACATAATGCCGGAAGGAAAAAAAAGATGGCAAACTGGAAAAAAGTCGTGCATATTGTGTATCAATGCAGTTATCATTTGGTTTGGACCACGAAATATCGGCACAGGATATTGCAAGAAGCTATAAAAGCCTAGGTAGAAAAAACCAGAGTAATCTGCGAATGGAAGCATATAGAAATACTTGTAATGACGATAATACCCGATTGTGTCCACCTGGCGGCGATAATCTCTCCAAAGCTGTCAATCGCCGAAGCAATGGAAATATTGAAGGGAACGGCGATAGCCGTTTTTCAACAAACGAAACGATTACGAACAAAGTCGTAATTGAGGAATCACTTCTGGTGTCGTAGTTACTGTGTTACGATGGTTGAGATGGATGAGAAAAAAATACGGAGGTACGTAAACTATCAGAAAGATGCCGAACGGCGGGATAAAAATTACAAACTACGAGATGGCCCCTATTGAGTGCCTTCCCATCAAGCCGTCGCCTTTGGCGGTGGTTGTTGACTTTTATATATTTCGGCCTAATAATTTATTATCGGCTGGAATAGTGATTTTTCTTAGACTATATAAATTTTTTTAATCAACAACTCCGCACTGAAATCGAAGCTTGTAGTTCGACTCAGGATTTAATACGTCGGAAACTTGTTTCCGGCGTATTAAATCTTTCGCTGTGAATCATGAATTTGTTCAATACTCTATCTTATTGACTCAAAAATTTTGACGCCAGAGGTCACCGGCCTCGTTCATTGGCTCCTTAGTAATTTACAAAGCAAATTACCTGAACCTCAAGACTTAGGTTAGGTTAGGTTAGGTTAGGTTAGATCACTGTGAAGGTAAAAGAGCTTTCGATAACCCTGGGAGTCTTGAGACTTGTGTTTTCCGATCCGGTAAACTGAGTCTTGACAATCGCCTTCCATTTGCCCGGGGTCAGGGATGGAATAATACCGGCGACCCTAGCCGATGAGTTTTCAGCCAGATTACCCTTGACCTTCAAAGCCCGACTGTGATCCGCATTGGATGTAAAATACACGCCGCAGACTGGGTCGTTTCCAATTACTTTTATTTTGTATTCGCTAAACTTAAACAGACCATCGGGGTAACAGTCTCGTTCACCGTGCCTGTGGCGATGTCAAAAAACTCGTCGATGTAGGCATGGACATCCGCAAGGCCCTTAATCCCCACTTTAATTTGTCCCGTCAGGATTCGCAGCGCAGCGAGGGTGTGAAAACGGAAGTTCATGGGATGCATACATTTATCTTATCGCGACTTTCATTCACGGAGACGAAAGTACCGCCCATGCTAGGGTGAATCGAAAAATAACCGGTGCTGATAGAAAAGCCGTCCACGAGACGGTACACTGCGCCTCGTTAAAAAACTCATTAATATACTCTACCAGATTGTCGTAGTTTCCGGGGAAGCCGCCCCGGTTCTTCAGTGCCGTGCAGACATACTCGATAGAAAGACTCGCCTCGCTGCCCGTGCGGGCGATGTATGTGCCTTCCGTATTGGGAAGGTAATTGGGGTGCAGCTTGACTCGAACCCGGTGTAGAACTTTGTTTGCATTGCTAATAATGGCCATAAAACGTTCCATATATGCTGTTTTTTACAGGCGTAGAATTTTTGTACCACATAGCGGCATAAAAAACAACAAGCTAGGCATTGACTTGAATCAGGCGCTTCTGTAGTGTTTAGCAATGGATCAGTACTTGATTGAGGGAGGGCGCCCAGTAAGCGGAAAAATCCGGGCCAGTGGTAATAAGAACGCCGCTTTGCCCTGTATAGCCGCGGCGCTTCTCACGGATGAGCCTGTGGTTCTGCGGAATGTTCCCGGCATAGAAGACGTCAGGGTTATGCTGGAGGCTTTCAGGGCTTTTGGCGGAACCGTGGAAACCTTGAAGCCGAATGCTTTTTGCTTGTCCGCTGGAGATATTAAAACTACAGCGGTTCCTGCGGAATATGCGGGGAAGATCCGGGCTTCAATTTTGTTTGCGGGGCCACTTCTGGCCCGGACGGGCAGGGTGGAGCTGCCGCCTCCGGGAGGAGACGTCATTGGACGGCGCAGGCTGGATACCCACTTTCAGGCTCTCACAGAACTCGGTGCAAAGGTTGAAATCGACGGCGCTTTCTGTTTTACTGCGCAGAAGCTGCGGGGCGCGGATATCTTTCTTGACGAAGCCTCTGTAACGGCTACGGAAAATGCGGTGATGGCTGCGGCCTTGGCCCAGGGCAGGACAGTGTTGAACAACGCGGCCTGTGAGCCTCATGTGCAGGACCTCTGCCGCCTGTTAAATATGATGGGAGCGCGGATTAGCGGGATAGGTTCCAACATTCTTACTATCCAGGGAGCGCGATCTTTGTACGGCGCTGACTTTGAGTTAGGCGCTGACTACATGGAGGCTGGCTCTTTCATCGGCTTGGCAGCGGTTACCCGAGGGGAACTTATTATTGATGGAATCCTGGAGCGGGACCTGCGGCCCGCGAAAAACGCCTTCGGGAAGCTGGGCATCCGGTGGGAGCACGAAGGTTCGGCTCTTCGTGTGCCGGCTAATCAGCAACTACAGGTCAACTGCGACCTGGGGGGTATGATTCCAAAGATTGATGACGCTCCCTGGCCTGGTTTTCCGCCTGATTTGACAAGCATTGCTGTCGTGATTGCTACCCAGGTGGAAGGGACCGTGCTGGTCCACGAGAAAATGTTCGAGTCCCGGATGTTTTTCGTGGACAAGCTCATAGGCATGGGCGCGCGTATAGTGCTGTGCGATCCCCACCGGGCGGTTATCTCGGGCCCTGCCCGGCTGACAGGCTCAGAGCTTCATAGTCCTGACGTGCGGGCCGGGATGGCTATGGTCATCGCCGCTATGTGCGCTGATGGAAAGAGCGTTATCCGCAATGTTTACCAGATCGAGCGGGGTTACGAAAATCTGGCGGCCCGGCTCTCCAGTCTGGGAGCGCATATTCGTGCGGCGGAGTAAAGCCTTGTCCCCGAATGCGGCATCATCTTTTAGAGCCGCGGTGGTTGAGAAGCGAATACATCACGGGCGTTACAAACAGCGTCATCACGGAGCTTACAGTCAGGCCGCCGACAAAGGTTTTTCCTATGGGCTGAATGGTATCCGCTCCCGCGCCGGGAAAGAAAGCGATAGGGGCCATTCCAAGAATCGTAGTAAGGCTTGTCATTAGTATGGGACGCAGTCGGCTGCGTCCGGCCTCAATGCAGGCTTCCCTGACAGGCAGACCACGGGCGCAGAGAGTATTTGTGTAGTCCACAAGAACAATACCGTTGTTGACCACAACTCCTACCAATGCGACAATGCCTACGGCGGAAAACACTGACATCGCTTCGCCGCCCAGCTTGTAAATCCAAATAACTCCAATAAATAGCAGCGGTATGGAAAAGAAAATAATGAGAGGGTCCACAAAGGACTCAAACTGGCTTGCCATAAGACCAAACACCAGAAATACTGCTACGCCTATGATAAAAGCAAAACGCCGGTTATATGTTTCTACCTCCACGGCTTCGCCCAGGTAACGGATATTGACGTCTTCCCTGGGAATCAGAAAACGCCGCACTGTATCCTCAAGGCGGCGCTGCATATCCGTAGCGGCTATGCCCTGTGGAAGTTCGCCTGTAACCCGGACCAGGCGTTCCTGATTTTCCCGCCGTATGGATGCCGGAGACCGGCCTTCGGTGATCTTCGCAACATTGGACAGGGAAATGCGGATGCCGTTTCTGCCCAACACGAAGATAGCGTCCAGATTTGGGACTCCGCCCCGGCGGTCCGCATCCTGAAAACGGACGACGATGTTAATGAGCCGGTCTCCCTGGGAAATGGTAGTAGCGGTGGCGCCGTCCATGGCTGTCCTGATCTCCGAAGCGATGGCTGAAAGGGAAACGCCCAGGGCTGCGGCGCGGTCCCGGTCAATTTCTATTTGAAGCTGCGGCGCCCCTTCGTCAAGGTTCACCGCGGGATTTTCAATCTCAGGCAGGTAACGGACCATGATCTGCTGAATTTCCTCCGCTGTTTCTGTAAGGGCTTCCGTATCCCGGGAACTGACCGTGATTGCAACGGCGGAAGAACTGCCCATGGAGCGTCCTGCCCGGAAAGTTATCCTCGCTCCCGGAAACCCGGCAAGGTAAGGCGTCAGTTTTTGTATCACTCTGTCAGGACTATCCGTCTGCTCTACCGGCGGGGGAAGTGTTATCTGAACCGATCCCTGATTGCCGCCGCTTCGCCGCGCCGTAAGAACAAGATTTCTGTAATCTTTAACGTTTTGCCTGATGATTTCCGCCAAATCAAGGAGTACAAGTTCTGTTGTTTCAATATTAGTTCCCTGGGGCATAGAAACGTTTAGGTTTACCACATCATCGGTACGGCTGCGGATAAAAAGATTCATCCCTATGCCGCTAAACTGAAGCAGGGAGAAGATAAGGATGCAGAGCACCAAAAGTATTATCATAGCCCGGCGGCTCAGGCAGTAATCCAGCGCCTTCCTGTAGCCGTTGTCCAGTGAACGAAAAAAACTTTCCATTTTGCTGTCAGCAAGACGCAGCAGCCTGTTTTTCAGGGGTTTCTGCTTCCTGGTGTCCAGCCTAAAGATGGGGCCGCACAGAGCTGGAACAAGAGTAACAGCTACAGCCAGGGAGCAGGTAAGGGAAATGACCACAGTAAAGATAAGATCGCTGAAAAGCTGGCCCATCATCTCAAGTTCATTTTTATAGATGATAAGAGGCACAAACACACAGAGCGTGGTAGTGGTAGATGTAACGATGGCCCGGATCATCTCCTGGCTTCCCAAAACCGCGGCGATTTCCGCCTTGGCTCCCCGTTCCCGGTAATTATGCACATTTTCAAGAATCACGATGGATGCGTCCACTGTCATTCCCAGTCCCAGGATGAGGCCCGTCATGGTGAGAAGGTTCAGGGTAAAGCCGAATACGGACATGAACATCAGGGTCAGGAGTATGGAAACAGGAATGGAAAGGCCGATAATCAGGGTGCCTTTTATGTTTCGTAGAAAAATGAAGAGGATTATCATGGCAAGGACAGCGCCTTGAAAAGCGTTGGAATAAACCTGATTCAATGTGGCGCTGATGAGGGCTGTGTCATCCGACAGCACTTCTACGGAGATCCCTCCGGGAAGGTCTTCGTTTATAGTTTTGAGGGCTGCCTTCACCCTGTTTGCTACCTGCACTGAATTGCTGCCGCTTTCGCTCTGAACCTGTATATAGACGCCGCTTTGTCCGTTCACAGAAACTCTAGCGGCGTTGTCGTTAAAAGCCAGGGATACTTCCGCTATGTCCTCAAGGCGCACCGCCAGAGAACGGTTCAGCGTTCCAGCAAGGCCGCCCTGTGGAATGTTGACAGTCTTGACCACCAGGCGTTTTACTTGATCTATGTCCGCGAGTTCCTGCCTGGTGAGAAGCTGGTAATCTCTGGAACCCCTAGTCATGCTCCCCCCGGAAGTAAGAATGTTCTGGCCCCGCAGCGCCGCTGTTACGTCGCTCAGGGTAAGGTTATGAGCCGCGAGCCGGTTTTGAGACACCGCAACCCGGACTATACGGGTTGTTCCACCGGTAACTTCCGCGGAGGCTACCCCCTCTATCCGCTCTATGCCGGCCTGAATTTCATCCTCGGCGAAGAGTCGCAGTTGATCCGGCGGGTAATCGCCTCTGACCACAAGCCGCATGATGGGCGAGGCGGACATATCAAAACGCCGCACCGCAGGACTTCCGGCGCCGTCAGGCAGAGAATTGGCCAGCCGGGCGGCCAGGGTCTGCACGTCAGCCATGGCCTGATCCATATCCGTGCCGTAGGCGAAGTTAAGATTTATAGAACTTGATTCAAAGGCTGAATTGCTGGTCATTTCCGTGAGACCTTTGGAAGCCGCGAGGGCCCGTTCCAGCGGCATGGTCACATTTCGTTCCACATCAGCCGGGCCTGCTCCGGGAAAGGATGTGAAAACCGAAAGAACGGGCCTGACCGTGGAAGGAAAAAGGTCCACAGCGATATTTGGGACCAGAGTCGCGGCAATGCCCAGCGCCAAGACGTAAAACACAATTATGGTCACTGGGCGGCTGACCGAATACTTCGTGATACTCACCGTCCGCTCTCCCTATTCCACTATCCGGACGGTATCGCCGTCGGAAAGAAAGTTCTGCCCCGCCGTTACAAGCAGTTCGCCTGTCGTGAGACCATCCAGAATTTCCAAGTTTGTTTCGTCCTCCAGTCCAAGGGTGATGAAACGCCGCTCTACCGTGTTGTCCTCTCTGACAACGAAAGCTATCCAGTTTCCGTAGGTGTTGATTGCCGCAATGCGCGGGATGACAGGCACGTCTCGCCTGAAATCGGTTATGAGGCTTACTGTGCCGAGCATTCCCGCTTTAATCCGGGAATCAGGCCAGCCTAAAGGCCCAGGCATGAGCTGGAGGCGTATGCGCAAGGTACGGCTTGCCGGGTCCAGGACAGGGCTTACCTCTTCCACTTCGGCGGGAAAATTTTCATTCGGCATAGCCTCAAGGGAGACTGTTGCCGGCAATCCAGGCTTTACTTTGGTAGAAAACCGCTCCGGTACGAATGCTTCCACGGCAAGGGAAGCCAAGTCGCCCACAACGTAAATTACAGTCTGGCTTGAAACGGTATCGCCTGGATTCACGGGCGCTTGGAGAATGACGCCGCTTATTGTGGAAACCACCGGGCTCTGAGAATAGACCTCGCCGGGCCGGGAAGGATCCACCATGGCTGCCGTCTGCCCCCGGTTTATCCGCTCCCCCACCCGGAAGCGGACTTCCGTGAGTTTTCCCGCCACTGTAGGGTAAATGGCTACCTGGGACCGGGCCAAAACATCTCCATTGATTACCACCCGGCTTTCTACGTCTCCCAGGACAATTTTGTTTACCCTGACCGCTGCGGCCTGCCTCTGCCCGGCTCCCGGCCGCGCCGCGCCGCCTTCCGCAGTCTGCTTGCCGCGCGCCAGAACCGTCCATACGGCAAGCCCCGCGAAGAGCAGAATCAGGGCGATAATGATTATAGTTGCGGTTTTTTGCGCTTTTCCGCCGCCGCGTCCGGCTTGTTTCACGGTATACTCCTCATTAAAGTTTTCCAGTCAATATTCAGGGCCGCCGCCAAATCCAAAATCATGGCCTGATAGTCCATCTCACCTTCCAGAAGCTGCTGCCGCGCCTCGGCCATATCATTCCGGGCTTCCTGGAGAGCAAGAGATTCAACCGTCCCGTTTCTGAAACCTTCGGCAGTCAATTCATAGACCCGTTCAGCAATCTCAGCCCGGAGCCGGGCAATCTCTATTCCCTCCCATGAAGCCTTTAAGTTCTCCGCCAGAGAGCGTATTTCCCGTGCGGCCCGGTTTTCACTGTCCTTCAAGTCCAGCCGGGCCTTCTCCAGCCCCGCTTCAGCCGCTCCTATAGCTTGATGCTCCTTGGAACCGGTAATCCAGGACTCAATGGGGATGCCCAGGGTAAGACTCCCGCTCAGAGTATCAGTGAAACCGCTTGTTCCAGGCCCCGAACCGCTCCACTGGGCCGAGATGGATAGAACAGGAGCGCGGGAATTCAGAATGGTCTGACCCAGGGCAAGTTCCATCCGCTCAATATTCTGCCTTTGGCTTACAATATCCGGCCTGTTTTCCAGATGATCCCGGATAAGCCGCTCCGGATCCGCTTCGACCCGCTCTAGTTCCGGTTTTCCCTCAAAGACGACTGAGGAAAAGCCGCCCGCCTCCCGATCCAGTCCCAGCAGGGCAAGGAATTCCATCAAATTAACGTTATAGGCGGCTTCGGCCCGGCTCAAATTCATCCGGGCGGTCTCCGCGCTCAGCCTGCTCTGAAGTACAGCGATCTGGCCTATAAACCCGTTGGCAAAGGCGGTCTGGGTTCTTTCAAACTGCTGTTCCGCCAGAGTTCTGATTTCCTCAATGCAGGCAAGATTTTGCTCTTCCGCCATAAGGCCGAAGAAAGTCTTGTTCACCTGAATCTCAAGCTGCCGGCGGGCGTTTTCGTAGCTCAAAAGCTGGGAACGGTAGGAGAGGTCTATAATCCGCAGCGATTGGGAGAGGGAAGGACTGAGCCTGAGGGACAGACCCGCGGAGGCGGTGTAGCCCAGGCCGCCTGATGCGGAAGCCGCGTCTGTCAGGAGGGGCGTCCTGTAACTCAAACCCCCATTCAGGCTTATGCTGGGGAAAAGCTCTGCCCACAGGTTGTTTGCGGCGATGCCGGCGGCGCTCAAATCCATAAAACTCTTTTGCAGATTAAGGCTCTGCTCCAGAGCCAGTTCCACCGCCTTCTCGGGGGAAAGGAACAGCGTTTCAGCCTTCTCATCCCGGCCTTCCAGAGCCGCCGCCCCGCTTCCCCGGGACGCGCAGGCAAGAATCATAACAAAAAGCCCCCACAGGGAAATGCGCCGCATATTTTCCTCTTGCCTGTATGACCTGGATTTTAAGTGCAGGCAAAGCCTGTCAAACAGGCTCTGTCTGTTAAACCTCATATCCTAAATAAACAGGATGAAGTGTTTTTTGGTTACACTGAAAAAGTGCGATCAGGTTTGCAGGGACATCCGGGAGCCATTCCCGGACATCCGTGAGCCGCTCCCGGACATCCGGGAGCCATTCCCGGATGTCCGTGAGCCGCTCCCGGACATCCGTGAGCCGCTCCCGGATGTCCGTGAGTCACTCCCGGATGTCCGTGAGCCGCTCCCGGATGTCCGTGAGTCACTCCCGGATGTCCGTGAGCCATTCCCGTGCAATCCGGCGGAGCCGGATTGCTTAGGAGTTTTGCGGGTTGGACCAGAGCGGCCCTTGGAGGCCGCTTGAAAACCCCTTGGGGGCCGCAAAACTCCCCGGATTTATTCCCCGGGGAACCAGCCCCGGAGAAAAGTGCGGGGAGTTTTGGGACTTACAACAATATCCATCGGAAACTTCGGAAACGCAGAAACGAAGTTTCCGATGTTTCCGCGTTTCCGCAATTTAGATGCCGCTCCCAAAACTCCAAGCGGCCCGCAGGGCCGCAGGTTTGCAGTTCAACTTGCCAAAAATATTAAAACATAGTACTTTTTCTTCGGTACATCATGTGATGACCCGCCAAACAACAAGAAATATAGAGGAGTATATACCATGAATAGATTTGTTAAAATAGCGGCGCCGTTTTTTGCGCTTTGCGCGCCGCTGCTTGCCGCGCCGCTGCTTATCGCTTGTTCTTCCGCCCCTAAAGTCAGCAGAGTAGACGCGGATACCCAGACCGATTTAAGCGGTTACTGGAATGACACGGATGTCAGGATTGTCTGCGAGTCCCTCATCAAGGCGTGTCTGGATTCCCCAAGAGTTACCCAGGAGACCGCCAAAAAAGGGCGGCTGCCCGTGATCCTTGTGGGTACATTCAAGAACGACAGCGATGAGCATATCGACACTTCCATCATCTCTAAAACTATGGAAGCCGCCATATTCAACAGCGGAAAGGCGGATTTTGCAGCCGGCGGGAGCGTCCGGGAAGAACTGCGGGCGGAGCGGCTTGAGCAGGAACAGAACGCCAGCGAAGAAACAGCCGCGGTCCTTAGAAACGAGACCGGGGCGGATTTTATGCTTACAGGCTCGGTTAAAGCGATTGTAGACCGCGCCGGAAAGACGGCCGTCAGGACTTATTTTGTGTCCGCGGAACTTTCCAATATTGAAACCAATACCCGCCTCTGGATGGAGCAGAACAGCGAAATAAAGAAAATTATCAAGAGGCCGGGCTTAAAACTGTAGTTTAAGGGCCGTCAAAGTATGCTGAGATACCCCGGGCGCGCGGCGCTGTGCCTGCTTTTTACGCTGACAGGCTGCGCTACGGCCAATGACGCTTACAGGCGGATAGACAACGAAGCATATTACGGAAAATACGATGCCGGCGTCTCACTGATCGATGAGCATCAGAAGGATATGTACAGGCAGCGGGACGCATTGCTTTTCTACCTGGACAAGGGGCTTTTGACCCACTACGCCAAACGCTTTGATGAATCCATCCCCTTGCTGCAGGAAGGGGAAAGGGCGATTGAGGCGGCCTACACAAAAAGCCTCAGCCAGGAAATCGGCTCGTATATTCTAAACGATAATACCAGGGAATACGGGGGCGAGGATTATGAGGATGTTTATATCAACATCTTCAACGCTCTCAACTACTATCATCAGAACAAACTTGAAGACGCGCTGGTTGAAATCAGGCGGATGAATAACAAACTTCAGTTTTTGGCCGTCAAATACGGAAATTTAATTACCGGTATGCAGAAAATGGCCCTGGAGCAGTCAGCCGAAATTCCGGCCAACGAGTATCTTGAGTCAGCTAAATTTAACGATTCCGCGCTGGCCCGGTATTTGGGACTCCTTTTTTACCGGGGCGCCGGGCAATATGACGACGCCCGCATAGACAGGGATTATCTTAAAACAGCCTTTGCCAATGCCCCGGCGGTATATTCCTACCCGGTCCCGGCGTCGGTGGATGACGAATTGAATGTCCCTCCGGGAAAGGCCCGGCTGAATACGATTGCTTTCAGCGGCATGGCGCCTATAAAAGAAGAAGCGGTCATCCGTATTTTCATATCCGGCGGCAGGTGGATAAAAATCGCTCTGCCTGTTTTGAAGGAGCGCCCTTCCATGGTCGGCCGGGTAGAGGCGCTTATCGGCAACGGGAAGGAGCGCTTTGAACTGGAACTCCTTGAGGATATGGGGGCTGTGGCCCGGGAAACATTTAAAGAAAAAATGGCGCTCACCTACATGAAGACCATACTCCGGGCTGTCCTAAAAGGGATTTCTTCAATTGTTCTGGACGAAGCTTCTGACAGAGCGGAAGGGAATGCCGGAGCGCTCCTGAGTATTCTTAGTTTGAGCGCGCAGCTTATGGCGGAAGCCAGCGAGCGCGCTGACCTGCGTATTTCGCGCTACTTCCCCGGCAGGGCCTATGCCGGCGGGATTACCCTCGATCCGGGCTCTTATCCTGTAACGGTGAATTACTACGCCGTTGACGGGCAGCTTATCGCCTCCCGCGACTATGGGGAGATAGAAATCCGGGCGGACAGGCTGAATCTTATCGAAGCCGTCTGTTTACAATGATTTGCAGCCAGTGCAAGCGGCGGAGCCGCTTGCTTGGGAGTTTTGAGACCCGTAAGCTGGCGCCGTAGCTTGTTTAGGCCGCCGGTCTCAAAACTCCCAAGGAACCCGCAGGGTTCCACTAATTCCCAGGAATCTAAGCCATATTCCTAAGAAACCGCTTTGCGGTTTCAGGAATCTAAGCCATATTCCTAAGAAACCGCTTTGCGGTTTCAGGAATCTAAATCATATTCCCAGCAAGCCTGCGGCTTGCTTAGGAGTTTTGAGACCTGGAACTAAAGTTCCTAGGGGTCTCAAAACTCCCCGGATTTATTCCGGAGGGTCAGACCCCAAGGAACCCGCAGGGTTCTACTAA
>JAITSE010000050.1 GCA_031288005.1 Treponema sp. | reverse complement strand
GCGACAAAAAAGCGGGCCAAGCCCCACGGGGTGAGCGGCGCGGAAATCCGCTGGGGGGTTTTAGACCGCGAGCCGTCCGCCGGGGAGGAATTGCCGAACTCTGACCTTGACACGGCGAGTCCCTACACGCTGCGCTTTGACGAGAGCGAGCGGGGGAAGCGGGTGTACTACTGCCTTCGCTGGGACTCAACCACGAAATTGAAAGGCCCCTTTGGGGAGATCTATTCCGCCGTCATTCCGTAGAAACGCTTCGCCGGGCGGGGATTTGCGCGGAAAGTTTCAACTCTAATATTTAAGCTGTCCAGTCCGATACTAAAATATGATACCTAAAAATTGTATTGCCGGCCTGGGATTCTTTCTGGTTTCCCTGTTTTCTCTCCCGGCGCAGCAAGCAGTGGGACCGGAGGTCCCTTCGCAGCAAGCAGCGGCGCAGGATTTAACGGTAAGCTCCGGCGACATCAGAATAGAGCAAAGGGTTGACGGGGGTTATCATCTTTTCATCCGAAAAAAGCCGGGGATAAACTCGGTGCTGCTTACCGAATCTACCAGAGACCCTGCCATGCGGGAGGACAATTACGCCTACCGCTCGCCTGAGTGGAATTCCGTCAACGGCGATGAAATCCGCTATCTGGACGGCGCTCCCATAGCCCGGGAAGACAAAATCTATTCGCTTATAGACTCCACGCCCGAAGCCGATCCCGGACTGGGAGAGGCTTTTCACATCTATATTCCCTATATTTTGAACTACGGCTTTCCAGATACGCGGCATGGGGAAGTCTATGTCGTTGACGGGACTTATCTTAACATCCGCAGTTTTGCTCTTCCCTTTGGAGATTACAGGAGCAGTTTCCTTGACAATCCCTTTGTTTTGCGGGTGTTTCAGGCGCCTCTGGAGGGTCCGCCTGAGGGAAACTATATGCAAGACACGATCAACGCCTTTACGGAGATAGCCGGCCGCGGCAGCGGAGCTTTGGTGTATTCTAAAGGGCCGGAGGACCTGGTCCAAAAAATAAAAGAAATACTGGAAAAGGAGAAGGGGAAGTCCCTGGACCTTGTGCTGTGCCTGGATACTACGAACAGCATGAAGGATGATATTGATTCGATCCGCTCTTTTTTTGTTCCCATGCTGGAAGATATAATTGCCGCTTATCCCGAATTCCGTATCGGCATGGTTCTGTATAAGGATTATTTTGAGGAATACCTCAACCGGGTTGTCCCCTTTACAAGTGATTTTGAGACGGTCCGCAAAGCTCTTAACGCTATACAGGTAAGCGGCGGGCGGGATCTGCCGGAAGCGGTTTACGAAGCCCTTTATGAAGCGGCCGGCCAGTTTGATTGGGGCGCTGAAGCCAGGCTGATTATCCTCATTGGAGACGCGCCGCCTCACGCCCGTCCCCGGGGCCGCATAACTCAGGCAATGACGGAAAGTGAAACAGCCAAAAAATCGATTAAAGTCCACGCCGTCATTCTGCCGCAATAAATTCGCGGTTTTGTAATCAGCAGCAAGCAGCCGGTAACAAGTAACCGCGGTTACTTGTTACCGCGGTTACTTGTTACCGCAGTTACTTGCCTTTTTCGCCCATCCGCTCTAATACTATGGACGCAAGCCGTTTGTACTGCGGGGGAAGCAGCGCTTCATCGGGGGTATTATACCGCTCAAGGAGGGCTTTGAAGCCGGCGCGGGCGGTTTCGTAGTTTCTCTGCTTGTAGTGGATAAAGGCGATTTCATATTCCGCTGTACAGACCATGTCTATATCGCCGGGGAACCTTTCCAGGATCAGCCTGTAGTATTCCATAGCCAGTTTATAGCGGTTCCTGTCAGAGGCTTCCTGGGCCCGCTGGACTATTTCCGCCGCCGTCGTATCGTTATTAATGTCATCCGGCCCGGAATAACAAGCAAAAAGCAGAACAGTCAAAACAAAAACAAGAGGCAAACGCCAAGTTAAATACATAAATTAAATCTATAGCGCTCTGAAAGTTAAAACAAGCCCTAAGACCAAGGAGTTTGGGAACCGGAGACCGGTGCGGAGAATAAATCCGGGGAGTTTTTTGCGACTAAAGGGTTCACATTGACAAATAGTTCAAAAAACTCCAAGCAATCAGGCGGAGCCTGATTGCAGGTTTGCTTGGCATATAAGCGCTTAAGACTTTTTCAATTTTTCCGATAATTAAAGAAGTGAGGTAGTTTTAATGTTTGGAAAAAAGTATTTCTGTATCATGGTAGTAATTGCCGCGTGCGCCGTCTGCTTATGGGCCGGAGATACCGCGGTATTTGTGGATCTTGGATTTTCTCCCGGCGGCAAGACCTATGCTTTTGGTCAATACGGAATTCAGGCAAAGACGCTTCGTCCCTGGGCGGATTTCTATATGGTAGATGTCTACAAAAATGATTTTGTGGACGGCGGACGGGTTTCCTATACCCACGATGTCCCGGCGACAGCTGGGCAGGACGGTTCCGGCGCATTGTACCGGCTGGTCAGCAGAAACGCCGCCTTGACGGAGCGGTACGGAATTAATTTTCTTCTTCAGGGAAAAGTTCTTTACCTTGCGGTGAATGGAAACGAAGCGGCGGCGGGGGAATCCATCGAATTCCGGGATTTTGAAAAAGATGTTTCCTACAAAGCCTCTCTGGTTCCAACAGTGGAAGGTTCCGGCGCTTCCCTGACATCTTCGTTTTATATCAGCCTGGAACGGACAACCCGGGATGGCTCAAAAAAGACTTACACCGTGGGAAATCCCCAAATAAAACGGCCTCTCATCCAGACTTACCATATCAGGAAGGTCATGGTCCCTCCCGGAGACGGCTCCGTCATCTTTGTGATCGAGACGCGGAAGCAAGGCGATACCGGCCGGGACATTCGCTACATGGTGGAAGCTCTAAGCCTTTAGAAGAAAAAAGCCTCCGCCTTAAGGCTCGTCCTAAGGGCGGCCCGCTTTTTTAAACGGCCTAAACACCTGAGTAACCATCTGCCCGTCTTCAAAAAGGCGTCTTATGTAAAGACGCTCGTCCAGGGATAATCCTTCCCAAAGTCCTTCTTTTTGTACCTCAATGATCATATTGATTAAGGTCCCGGCATCCGGATGTTTCCTTACCTGAGCAAATAGGTAGGCCCCCGCCGGCAATTCAAATCTCCCCAAATCCCCGGCAGTCATGTTTTCCGCCGGGCGTCCGGCTTCAAAGAGACGTCCGGGAAAAGCCGCCCGCTCCGGCTCCATGCGGCGGATTTGAGCGGGATCAAGGGCCATGCGGAACAGAAACTCTCTCTGGAATTTTTCATCTGGGGGAAAACACAGCGAATCATCCCGCCTGTAAACAAGCGGCGAGGCTAGAATTAATCGTTTTACCTGAAACTCATCCATAGTTTTGACTTTTCAAGATGTCCTGAATTATGCCTATTTGTAAGTATACGGCTTCCGGAGAAATGGTGAAAGACAAAGAAATATGGATATCAAACAAGCGGCGGGAGGGGCTAATATATACGGCCTAGGCCCATATCGCATAAAAATGCGGCGCCCCTGGGTTTTAACCGGGGTTTTGTTCCATGCGCCCAGTGAGGTCCGTGATTAATCTGAATTCAACCCCGAGAGGAGCTGCCTGAACCGTTCGGGGAACGGGGTCGAGAAGGCTGCGGCGGCAGGGCCTGAGGGACGGGGAATGGTGAGGGAAAGGGATTTGGCGTGAAGCATCAGGGTGGCCTGGGGAAAGCGGACGTCTGGTTTTCCATAGAGCGGGTCCCCCAGGATGGGGCAGCCCAGGTGCTTGAGGTGTACCCTAAGCTGATGGGTCCTTCCTGTCCAGGGCTTAAGCTTGAGGAGGGAATAGCCTTTCCAGGCGCGGACGACCCGGTACTGCGTGCGGGCGGCCTTTCCTGTGTCAGGGGAAACGGCGAACTTTTTGCGGTCCCGGCTGTCCCGGGCGATGAAGGTTTCTATCAGTCCTTCTGGCTCAGGGGGGGCGCCTATGACAAGGGCGGCGTAGATTTTCCGGGTCTTGCGGGCCTTGAACTGTTCCGCAAGAAAGGCCAGGGCGGCGTCATCGTAGGCGGCAATGATGACGCCTGACGTGTCCTTGTCCAGGCGATGCGCTATCCCGGGCCTAAAGCCTTCCCCCGCCCCGCCCCGTTCCAGCCGCCGGAACAGCAGGGCGTTTGCCAGAGTGCCGGAAGGATTCCCCGCGCCGGGATGTACCACCATGCCTTGGGCTTTGTTGATTACCACTACCCGGTCATCCTCGTAGAGGATATCCAGGGGAAGATTTTCGGGGAGAAGGCGCGGTGGTTCGGCTTCGGTCCAGGAAAGTTCCAGAAGGTCCCCGGTTTTTACCCGCCTGGAAATCTTCACATCCTTTCCATTGATGCGGGCGGTCAGATTCTTGGCCTTGATCTGGGAACGGCTGAGAAGCCCCAGGTATTCGGCCACATACCGGTCAAGCCTGAGTCCCTGGGGGATATTCTCCTCTACCCTGCCGGAATACTCCTCCAATCAGGGCGTCCCGCCGGAGGGTGCGCTCTCCGGGCCGCCGCCAATCCCCGGCAAAGGCGTTTCCTCAGGCGTTCCGTCTTCGGCTTCCTCACCAGGCGGCCAGGGCTTTCTTATGATAATGGGGTCGGGGGCAGCCAGGCGGGCGGCCTCCCTGGCGGCTCGTTCCCGTTTTAGCCGCTGTATGATGTAATCCGCTGTGGCCACAAGGACTGCCCCGCCCGCGGCGATGGAGATAGTAGCCAAGTGTTCATCTTTTGTTCTGGAAACAGCGCCTCCCATATTCACAGGCCAGGGACCGTATTGTGTATCCCAATCATGCTGGGAAGCCCGGTAGGTATCCACAACGATGCCGCCCAGAAAAAAAGCAAATGGCAAGGAGCCAAAAGCGATTATATCCGCCCGGCGCAGGTCCCTGGCCCATTGGGGGAATTCGTCTTTTTCCCCGGCCTGAGACTGGGACTTCCCGGAAGCCATAAGGACAGGAGCCGGCGCCGCCGCCAGCAGGATCGAGAGCAAGACAAAAATTTTTAACACGTTTTTCATAGCCCCCGCTCCCCAAAGATGGCGGTCCCTATGCGGACCAGGGTGGAACCCTCCTCAATGGCGATTTCGTAGTCCCCGGACATTCCCATGGACAGGCAGGACCAGTCACATTCGGGAAACCGGACTCGAAGCCGGTCCCGGGCCTTTACCAGAGAGCGGAAGGCCCGGCGTATCAGAGCCGTATCCTCCGTAAAAGGAGCCATAGTCATAAGCCCCCGGATCGTGAGGGAAGGAAAGGCAAGGGCCGTTTCCGCGGCCCGGAACAGGCTGTCTTCATCAGGGTAGCCTGATTTTGAGGCTTCCCCGCAGTGAAGCTCAAAGAGAATGGAAAGGGGCGCGGCCCTGACCTCGCTCAGTTTTCCCAGGCTGAGGATAAGTTCATCCCGGTCCACAGACTCAAGGCAGTCAAAGAGGGATACGGCGGCCTTGGCCTTGTTCCTCTGGAGGGAACCTATCAGGTGGAGTTCCACCCCAGAATGGCTCCCGGCAAAGCCCTCGAATTTTTCCGCCGCCTCCTGAACCCGGTTTTCTCCGAAAAGGGTAAGTCCCGCGTTCCATGCCTCCTCCACCTGCTCCCGGCTGTGGAATTTGGAAACCCCCATCAGGCGGACCTCTTCTATCTTCCGGCCTGACCTTTCGCAGGCGGCGGCCATGCGTTCCCGTATACACGATATTCTTTCAGCAAGGGCCATTCGCGCCTCCTAAGCATCCGGCATCTCTCAGGACCCGCTCTAGGGCTCCGGCCAGGGCCGTGAAATCGTCCACTCCAAGCCGCTCGGCCCGCTCGCCGGGCGCTATGCCCGCGTCTTTGAGCGCAAGCCCGCATATCTCAGGCAGTTCCCGCCGGTTCACGACGGCCACGGAGGGGACAAAGGTTTCCAGGTTGTTTTTCACTGTTTTACGCCGGGACGCGAAGAGGCTGCGCAGAAGGGGCCTGAAAAAGGCGGGGTAGTCCGCGGGGTCCCGGTCGGTTCTCCGATCAAGCCTGACGCCCTGGGAGTCTACCCGGGGTTCGGGGTAAAAGCACGCGCCTTTTAGGACCCGCAGGGGCGTAACCGTGTAGGCGGAAGCGCAGAGGACGGAAAATGAAGAGTATTCTTTTGAACAAGGCTTGGCGGCCATGCGCCGGGCAACCTCTTTTTGAACCGTTACTATCATTCGCGTAAAAAACCTGTTGTTTTCTATAAAATTAGCCAGCAAAACCGCGCCTATAGTATAGGGCAGATTCCCGAAAAGATAATCCCCCGGGGGCGCGGTCCGCCAGGTTTTAAGGACATCCCCTTCCACCAGGGTAAAGGCGGGATTCCCGCCGAAGAATTCCCGCAGCGCCGGGATAAACCCCCGGTCTATCTCAAAAGCCGTCACCGCCGATCCCCGTTCAAGGAGGAGGCTGGTCATGGCCCCGAGGCCGCTCCCTATTTCCCACACCCGCTCTCCCGGCGGCGCGTCCAGGGCGTCCAGAAGCTGTCTGCGGGCGTCAGGGTTGATCAAAAAGTTCTGCCCCAGGCGTTTCCGCATCCCTAAGCCCCGCTCTTCCAGGAAGGCTCTGAGGGCCAGGGGGGAATCGTAGTTAAGCGGCGGCAAAGGGGGCAAGGCGGTTTCCTTTTTCGGAGCGGAGTTTCCACACCAGGATCAGGGCTGCGGAAACCAGCAGAGACGCGGCCAGGACCGGCAGGGGGCTTGATGTCTCTATGCCCGGAACCTGGCCGGCCATATCCGCGATCCATGACAGGGCCTGGTAAAGGAGGGAGAGAGCCGTCCCCAATGGCCCGGCAAGGAGGGGGAAGAGGAAGGCCGCGCCCAGGTAGGACATGGCTAAGATCATGAAAACCGTGGTCAGCGGCACGATGACAAGCCCGGCGATGATTCCCACAGGCCGGAGGACGCCGAAAAACGCGGCGCTTACCCCGGCGGTGGCGATAAAGGCCCCGACGGACGCGGCCAGGGGCCGGGACAGGACCTCTGGGGTCATACCCAAAAGACCGTGAACAGGCTCCCCCAGGGCGAGGATACCAGCCAGGGCAAGATAGGAGAGGATGAACGAGAGGCTGGACCCGGAGGCGGGGCTGAGGCAGAGCTGAATCACGAAGGCCAGGGCCAAAAGGACGGCGGGCCGGCGGGGAAAGGCCCCAAGAACCGCCAGGGTCCCCAGGAGGTACATGATGACCGCCCGCCCCAGAGAAGGCAGGGGTCCCACGAGACCGGCATAGAGGAGGATGAGAGCCGCTCCCAGGATTGCCGCGGCCTTGAGGCCCAGAGGCTTTTTAAGGAGGAAGGCGATAAGCGCGGAAACAACGGCCAGGTGTATTCCCGACAGGGCAAGCACATGGGAGCAGCCTGAGTCCCGGAAAGAGGTCGCAAGCTCCGTTTCAAGAGAGTCTTTCACCCCAAGGAGGAGGGCCGCCGCAAGACCGCCCCATGCATGGGGGCCGAACTTCTCTATAATGCCGAGCCTTATTCCGGCGCGGAGCCGTTCCGGCGCCGGGGCTGCTTTGAGGATATGCACTCCCTCAGCCTGGAAGACAGGAGCGGAGTTTCCCTTTGCCGGGGGCAGGAAGCCGCCCTCGATGTAGAGCCGGCTCCCGCGTCCAAAGTCCCGCAGCCGGGGAAGCGCCTCGTCGGGGAAGAAGACCAGGACTTCCCCTGCCGCGGAGGCCCGCAGGCCGGCTTTTCCGGCGGCGTTTTCCAGATCAAGAAGCGCCATACCCCTTCCGTCCGCAAGCCCTCTGGGATCGTCTTTTAGCTTTCCGGTGAGGCCGGCGATCTCCTCTTCCTGGAGGCCAAGGCGCGGCGGACCGGGAACGGCACGATGGGCGGCGAAACCCAGGGAAAACCCCATTGCCAGGGCCGCCAGATGCAGGGATATTTCCCGAAACAGGCGGGTATTTTTCAAGTCCCGTGAAACCATTGCCGGGAAGGCCCGCAGAACCCGGAACAGAGAGACCAAGGCGATAAGTGGAAGACCAAACCAGAGGGCGATATCCGGGGCGTAATAACAGAACGCCGCGCCCAGGGCGGAACATACCGGGGGATATATCCTGAATCGCTTTACCATTTAAGCCTGTTTAGGGCGTCCTTTGCCGCGTTTTGAATTCCTTCAGGATAAGACAAATAACTGATATATAACAAATAATCAAAGGCGATTTTATCGCCTATTTCACCCAGGGCCTGTATAACCCCCAGGGTAACGGCCTCATCGTATTCCCCATTCCGTTCCATGCGGGAGTTCATAAGCCCCAAATGCAGGGCCAATACCTGAGCGGCCTCTGGAGCGCCTGTGGCGCCAAGGCAGGCAACGGCTTCTACAAGCTGCTCACGGGGAGCAAACCCGCTGCCGTAATCCTGCTGAACCCGGTAGAAATGTTTAATCGCCAGACCCGTCGCACCGATCCAGCGCAGGCTTTTAATCGTCCGGGCCGCGGCGTACCGCAAATTGGCAGCCGCGTCCTCATCTTTTTTATTTCCGGCAAAAAAATTCAACCCCATTTCCAAAGCTACAAGCGCAGCCCCGGCCCGCTCCGCATCGGTGAACTTCTTATTGTTTGATGCAATGTTAAAGGCCGCAAGTTTTTCAGAAGGCGGGTTTTTGCGTATTACATCGAGGAGGTATTGCAAAAAATTACCCTGAATCGCATCGATAGCGGCCTCCGCTTCACGGGTTATAGATTCCGGATAGCCGGAGACAAGCGCCGGAAAGAGCGCCGGAAAAGAAGAACCCTCTCCCAAGGCGCCCAAAGCCTTTATACAGGCGGACAGGACCGGATACTCCACGGAAATACCGGAATGGGACATATTGTTTTGCTCTATTAAATACCGGTTAAGGTTTTCGACGATCACGGCGTTTCCCTCTCCAATGACAGCCAAGATGTTGACAGCTTCCACCCGGATCAGCGTGTCCTGGAAACGAGAGAAAACCTGCCACAGGCTTTCCGCCGCCGATCTTCGTCCTGACAAGCCGATCCCCCGGACAACCGTTAAGGTCAAAGCGGAAAAATCCGCGTCGCTTTGCAGAACATCCATATTTTGCAGGACAAAATTTAAAGCAAATTCATGGAGCGCCCCGATAAATTCCGGCGCCCTTTTATCGGCGGCGGCGTCTCGCAGTATACGCTCTTTTTCAGCAATACCGGAGCGAAGAAAATTCCGCTCATAGGATGCAAGGATCGATTCCTGGGCAAAAACAAAGGTTTGGACCAAAAAAAAATCAAGAAAGAACAAAACAAAATGATACCTCTTTAACATCCTGCTCATACCTTCCCTCTAAACCATAAACCTGCTATACCGGATTATCGTTTGCCAGATTCTGAAGTTCCGCTTCGACGGCAGGCTCTATACCGGCGATACCACCGCCGTCTTCATCGCCGTTAATGTTTTCTTCCGTGATTCTAAACGGGATGGCTTCTTCATCGTCCTGGGTTCCGAATATTTCTCCCAATATTTCATTTCTAGCCTCTACAGACAACGAATCGGCCTCAATATGCAAAACCGAACGGTTTGTATCTTCATTATAGTCCACAGAGCGCACAACCCCGCACAAGATCATCGGCGATGTATTCAAAACAAACTGAATTTTTAGCCGCAGCCCTACACTTCCTTTCCCCCCAATGGTTACGGCGCAGCCGGTATCGGATATATCGTTGAGGATGCATTTGAGCCCCGGAACAGCTTCAATGGCGGAGGAATCTTCCGGGTTGCGAAAGTAGAGAAACGCCGGTTTATGGGTTCTAAGTCTAACGGATTTTCTTTTTTGCGTCCTGAAGAGAGTCTCGGAATGGCTTATCTGGAGAGCGGGACTGCCTTTTGAATAAACTTCGTCCAGAACATCCGCGTCAAATACATATCCCGCGTCTCCATCCCGCCAAAAATAAACCGCAACGCGCTGGCCGGTCCAAGAAAAATTTCTGGGTATATTCGGGCCTGACGGCTTGGCTATGGTAATATATTGACTCATGTTTTTAATAAGACGGGATTGAAATACTCCGGTTCCGGCAAGAAGAATACGCAGGTTCTGGGATTCCCCAATCTGCCGGGTACTAACCAGCCCGCTTTTCGTATTTGGCCTTTCAAATTCAAGTTTCTTGCGGTAATCATACAACTTTGAAAGGAATTCCTGAATCTCGGCGTCCTGGACAGTCCCGGAAAGACGGGCGCTTCGGACCAGAGAGCGTATGCAGAGGTCAAGCTGATTCTGCGACCAGAACAATGCCGAGGGATCTTCTATATCGGATTTTGCCGCCAGCCGGCGGAGAAGCTCGATTTCCTTAAAGCTGAACCCCAAATCCTTGCCTTTGGCATAGAATTGCAATACGTTGTTCTTTTTTTCTTTACCTCCCCCTGTGTTTCCAGTGCGGGACATGATAAAACTGAAAACCACAGGAACCGCGATTATCATCATTAAAATAAAAAAAATATTCACCTTGTTTTCCTAATTAGTATATTAGGGGACATCAGAAAATTAAAATTTTCTGAAAACCGTAGTTTTCTGATACTTCTTACCTTTATGGAGAAAGCCGCCGCCGTAATTCTTTACGCTGGACTTGTCTAACAAGTCATTTTCTAGCGGCGGACATCAGCCTGATTTCTCCACAGCAAACTTGCTTTGCACGCAAACTTGCTTTGCGCCGCAAACTCGCTTTGCGCCGCCCCTAAAAATCCAACCGGGGTTTTCAGAGGCGTTTTTTATAGTATATACTAACTATAATAAAGTCAGAAAGGGGCTATCCAGTCCCAAAGGAGCGTTTTACGAATCCCTGGGCCGAACCATTTATTGTCTATGCCGTCCTCTTTTTCCCCGGATTCGCTTCAAGCGGCTTTCTCCCCGGGACCGCCGGAGTGCAAAATCCAGGAATCATCCGGTTTATCATCTCCGAGGAGCTAAGCCGCATTCTTTTGTTTACGCTCCCGGCCCTTGCGCTCATAGTCTATCTCCTGATTTTGCGGGGCGGAAAAGCCCGCCTGCCTGGAAGCCCCCATTCCAGAGACTTCCTGTCCTTAGCCCTGGCCCTTCCCGGCTTATTGGGATTGAGCTTTCTAATTTCCATGAGTTCCTCTATTTTTTTTATCAGCCCCCCAGCCTTACCGGTGGAAGCCCCAAAGGGCTTGCCGGCTATTATCGTAATGTTCCTATCCTGCTTAAGTACCGGCTATCTGGAAGAATTTTACTTCCGCTATTACCTTTCCCTCAGATTTAAACAGGCCGGCCTTACCGATCCTTTCGTTATCAGCCTTTCGGTGTTTCTTTTTTCCCTTTGCCATATCTATGAGGGCCTTTGGGGAGCCATGAACGCCTTCTTGGCGGGGATACTCCTTTCTCTGGTTTATAAAAAATACCGTGCCGTCCATGGCATAGCCTGGGCCCACGGCCTCTACAATGCTTTCATATACCTATACCCATATCTGTACCATACCAACATTTAAGACCGCCGGCTTGAAGCAGTAGAAATATCCCGCCCCTCCCCCGCGCCCCAAGCTACCCAGCGGGTTTCCCACGGCTCAAGAGCTATCTCCCCCACCCCAAGCGCGCACTCAGCCGGCAGGCCCAGCCTGGCCGGAGCCGGTCCCAGGTTCTCCGCGCAAAGCGCCCGGCGGCCATGCCGGTCGGGACCCCGCAGAAGCGCAAAGACCGAACCTTCCGCGTCCAGTACCCGTTGGGGAATAGAGGGATCAAAGACCTCCTCCGCCTGGCGGAAGGCCAGGAAGCGGCTGAACCCCTCGTATACCCGGGACCTAAAGGAGCCGGGAGTATCAAGCTCCGCTTCCACCCGGTCCAGGGGAGGCTTCTCCCGGTTAATCGCCCGGTTGTACCCCAAGCGTTCCGGCCCTTCCTTCCAGGCGGCGGAGCCTATCCAGCTGTGGAAATAGACAGCCGGAAGCCCCGACAGGGAGAGCAGAACCGCCTGGGACGCGAGAAAGGCCCGGGCGCGGACGGCAGCGTTCCCCAAAGACGGCGGGGCCGCGACCTCGGCGTAGGAGCAGTTTAGCTCATAAGGGACAGGTCCCTGGGGCGTGGCCTTGTAGGAAACCAGCGCGCCCCGGCGTTTGGCCTCCTCTATGGTCCTGGCAAAAGCGGCGTCATCCACAAGGCCGCCCCGGACCGGGGTCAGACCTACCCCGTCATGGCTCGCCAGGAAGTTGAGAAACCGCTGTCCCGTTTCCGGCCCCGGCAAGGTCTTCGCCCAGGCTCTCAGGGGGGCGGCGTCGGCGGAGATCATGGCGTGGAGCGTCAGGGGCGGCAGGGCGAAGTTGTAGACGATATGGGCCTCGTCTCCCTGGCCGAAATAGGAGACATTCTCCCGGTGGGGTACGTTGGTTTCCGTGAGGATGAGCATATCCAGGCCCAGGGCGTCTATAAGCGCCCGGAAGAGCTTTACCATGCCGTGAGTCTTGGGGTGGTGGAGGCAGGGAGTCCCGTCTTCTTTCCAAAGGTAGGCAATGGCGTCCAGCCTGACAATGCGCCCCCCTCTTTTGGCATATTCCAGAAAGATTCTCACGAATTCCAGGAAGACCGCGGGATTGGAGAAATCGTAATCCACCTGGTCCGCGCTAAAGGTTGTCCAGATATGGACCGTTGAGCCGTCCTTCCGGGTAAAGGCCGTCAGGAGGGGATGCGTCCGGGGCCGGACCACCGGGGAGGAATCGTAGCCTTCGGGCCTGGTGACGTACCAGCCTTCGTACTCGTTCCGGCCCTCCAGAAAGCCCTTGAACCAGTCGCTGCCCGCGCTGCCGTGGTTGAGCACAAAGTCGAAAACCAGGCGGAAGCTCCCCCCCAGCTCTTCTATATCCTCCCAGGTTCCGAACCGGGAATCCACTTGCCGGTAATCGATCACCGAGAAGCCGTCGTCCGACGAATAGGGGTGGAAGGGCAGCAGGTGAAGGTACGTGAAGGCCCCCCGGTTCCGCCTGCGCAGAAACCCTTCCAGCCGGGAAAGGCCGGTTTCGTTCTCCGGCTCCCCGGCCTGGGGCGGCGCAAGCATGTCCCCATAGGCGATAAGCAGGGCGTCTTTGTGGGAGACGCCCCCCGCCGTCAAGGGCCGCCCCCCCTTTCCCTCAAACAGGGCAAACTCTCTGGGGAAAGCCCCTTTAAGAATACCCGCAAGGTCCGCATAGATACCTTCCGCCGCGTTTTCGCCATAAATGAACCCCAACAGGGATTTAATCGTGTTTTCCATACCTTATTTTAGACCCATTCCCGCAAAGAAAGAAGGAAACCTTCTTCACTTCCGCCTCCCAGGGCCGGTCTCCGCCCTAGTGCCGGGCGGTCTCCAGCCCTAACGCTGGGGGTCTGTCCCCCTGAGCCGTGCAAACAGGCGGAGCCTGTTTGCTTAGGAGTTTTGGGAGCAGTGTCTAGTTTATGGATCATGTTGTAAGTCCCAAAACTCCCCAGCCCGCAGAACCAATTTGGAACCGGCCCGGAGAAGCAGACCGGAAGAACTAGTCCGGGGAATTTTGCGGCCCGCAGTTTTTGGCCTAACAGAATCGTGAAACCCGTAATTTCGTGCCAAAAACTGCCAAGCAAACCTAAGCAAGCCGCTAAGCAAGCCGCTAAGCAAGCCGTCGGCTTGCTTAGGCTTGCTTAGGCTTGCTTAGGCTTGCTTAACGGCTTGCAGGGTCCCGCTTTCTCACTGGAGATTGGAATAAATTATTTTGGACTTGTTGTTGGTTGGCGCCGCCACGAACATGCCACGGCCGTAATCTATGTCAACGATTTCTTCGTTCCCTCTGAACTTAGGCACATCATAGAAAGCTTCAAGCGAAGTAACATCAATCAGCGTCCAGGTTTCGCCTCCGTCATCGGAATACGCCGCCTTACATTTTGTGCCCCCCGCCACGAACCTGCCGCCCCCAAAGGCTATGGCCCTGATTTTTTTGTTACTTGACTTGTCAGTGCTGCTAAAGTTAGTATTGCCCGATGCCGTCCAGTTTATGCCGTCATCGGACCATGCCGTATTGCCGTCACCGTCCCCCGCCACGAACCTGCCGCCCCCAAAGGCTATGGCGTTGATTTCGGAATTGCTAAACGCAGCGGCGCTAGTACTCGACGCTGTCCAGTTTACGCCGTCCGTGGAATACGCGGCCTTGCGGCCAGCGCCCACCGCCACGAACCTGCCGTCCCCAAAGGCTATGGCGTTGATGGAGGAATTGCCAAACCCGGTATTCCCCACCTGCGGCCATGTTGCGCCGCCGTCCGTGGAATACGCGGCCTTGCCGTCAGCGCCCACCGCCACGAAAATGCCGTTTCCGGCGGTTTCACCGAAGGCTATGGCTTTGATGGAGGAATTGCCAAACCCGGTATCGCCGCTTGCGATCCAGGTTTCGCCGCCGTCATCGGAATACGCGGCCTTGCCGCTGGTGCCCACCGCTACGAATTTGCCATCACCGTAGGCTGCGCCACTGCTCATGAAGCCATAAAATAACGTACCTTCAGTCCCGCCGCTGCCCACCGCCGTCTGCCAGTTTACGCCGTCAGCGGAATACAGCGCATCATGGTAATATGTCACCGCCACGAACCTGCCGCCCCCAAAGGCTATGGCGCCGATTTGTCCAAACCTATCATCGGGAACAGTATTGGCTATATTCATCAAGCGCAATTCTTTGATTGATACGGATTTCTCATCGCCAGCGCTTTCATCAAAGGCGGATGTTGCTTTCACGGTAATCTCTCTGAGAGGGTCTCCAAAGGCAACGGTGAGCCAGCCCTCCTGAGTGATAAAAGTTCCCTCTGACACGGGGCCTTCAATGGACCAGATAATCTCCTGCGGCGGGTTGCTGCCATCAACAGCGGCCGCATATTGCAGGCTCTCCTCCTCGCCCCGGTAAATATCGTCAGGTCCGGTGATTGTTACACTTGTAACATTGGTATTCCGGGACAGAAGCGGGCCTTTGGCCGCGCTCTCCACGCTGCCTTCGTATCCCACGCGGGTAACGATCACTTTGATGTATTTGCCCTCATCCGCGTCACCGGGGATGTAGGCCGCTGCGTCTATCGCGCCGGGAATATCTGCGTAAGTCCCGCTTGCGCCGGCGCTTATCCGCCATTGATAAATGATGGTCCCGGTTCCTCCAAGCTGAGTGGTATCAACGCTCTGCGTATCGCCAACTCTGCGGAGGCCGCCTGTGATGCTCACGGAGCCTGTAAGGGACGGAAACGTAATCAGGACCACTCCGCTGCTCAGGCTGAGCCATCCCGCTCTGTTAACGGTTACTCTGATGTATTTGCCCACGTCCGCCGGAACGGGAATATAGTCTGCGTCTGTCGCATCGGGAATGTCTGTGTAGCCGGGGCCGCTGTCTGTGATGCTGCTTATCTGCCATTGATAGCTGAAGTATTCATCGGAAACTTCGTTTCCGCCGGAAACTTCGTTTCCGCCGGAAATTCCATTTCCGCCGGAAATTCCATTTCCGCCATCAAGCTGCGCGGAAGCGCTCAAGACCTCGCCGACTCTGCCCGAGCCTGTGATGTTCACGGAGCCTGTAAGCGCCAGAAGGGGCGTAACAACCGGGCCCGCGGGTTCCGCGCTTGTTACGCTGCCTGAGTATCCCGCGCGGGTAACGGTCACTTTGATGTATTTGTCCGCATCCGCCGGGGTAATGGTATAAATTCCCTCTATTGCGCCGTCAATAAGCGCAAAGTCTCCGTCCGCGTTCTCGCCGCGCAGCCATTGATAGCTTATGATCCCAAGGCCCTCAAGCTCCGAGATATTCGCGCTCAGCTCCGCGCCAACTTTGGCTTCGCCCGTGATCTTGACTGAGCCTTCAAGAGACGGCTCACCGGCGGGGCTGCTGATGCTCTTTTTGCACCCCCCCCATACCAGGAAGATAATCAATGCCGCAAGAGCAGACTGAGTCCTTGCCGCGCTTTTTCCGAAAACAAAACCTTCTCTTTTCATACAAAATTCTCCCAACATATCAATATAGCAAACATTATAGCCCATATATAGAAATATATACAATTGTTTTTACAAAAAAGCGAAAGAATTTACAAAAAATTTACAAAATATGGGGAAAGTGCAAGCTGCGCTTGCTTAGGAGTTTTGGGAACCCTGCGGACCTGCGGGCCGTGCAACCTTCGGTTGCCTTGGAGTTTTGGGAGCGGCGTCTAAATTGCGGATATTGTTGTAAGTCCCAAAACTCCCCGCACATTTTTTCCGGGTTTTTCCCTGTAGAACAAATCCGCAATCAGGCTCCGCCGGTTTGCAAGAGAGACTCTCACTTAAACCTGAGCGGCTCCCACTAAGAGATTGCTTTAGCAATCTCAAGTGGGAGAGACTCTCACTTAAACCTGAGCGGCTCTCACTCGAGTGAGAGGGACTCCCACTTAAACCTGAGCGGCTCCCACTCGAGTGGGAGAGACTCTCACTTAAACCTGAGCGGCTCCCACTAAGAGATTGCTTTAGCAATCTCAAGTGGGAGAGACTCTCACTTAAACCTGAGCGGCTCCCACTAAGAGATTGCTTTAGCAATCTCAAGTGGGAGAGACTCTCACTTAAACCTGAGCGGCTCCCACTCGAGTGGGAGAGACTCTCACTTAAACCTGAGCGGCTCCCACTCGAGTGAGAGGGACTCCCACTTAAACCTGAGCGGCTCCCACTCGAGTGGGAGAGACTCTCACTTAAACCTGAGCGGCTCCCACTATATTATGGGAGTATCACACTAAAGACGGAGAGTCACGCACTAGATACTGAGAGACACACACATAAACCTCAGCGGCTCCCACTCGAGTGGGAGAGACTCTCACTTAAACCTGAGCGGCTCCCACACGAGTGGGAGAGACTCTCACTTAAACCTGAGCGACTCCCAGTCGAGTGCGAGCGACTCACACTCTAACATGTGAGGCTCGGAATCTACTTGGAGGGACTCTCTCATA
>JAITSE010000049.1 GCA_031288005.1 Treponema sp. | reverse complement strand
CTGTACTGGGTACTGCACGCGCCAAGGCAGACCGGTAAGACCACGTTTCTGCAAAGCTGGATGCGGGAAATTAACTCAGGAGATGAGGCGATTGCCTGTTATGTCAGCGTGGAACGCTGCCAGGGGGTTGCGGATGCGGAGCGGGCCATGCCGAATATTTGCAAGGCTGTCCAGGAATACGCGGATTCTTTCGGCCTGCCGGTACCGGAAGTGAAAACGTCCGCCGCCGACAGTATGCTCAGCGATATTCTGCGGGATTGGTCGGCGCGGGCTGCCCCAAACCCCTTGGTGGTGTTGTTTGATGAGGTTGATATATTGGAAGGGGAAACCCTCATCAGTTTTCTGCGGCAGTTGCGGGGAGGTTTTGCGGCCCGTGGACCGGGCATATTCCCTGTATCCATTGCCCTGGTGGGAATGAGGGATCTGAAAGATTATATCACTGCCGCTAAAGGCGGTATCGCCCCTAATCCTGGCTCTCCTTTCAATATAAAAGAAGATTCCGCAGTGCTTACCAATTTTCATAAGAACGACATTGCCAAACTTTTTGCCCAGAGGACCGCTGAAACCGGGCAGGAGATAAGTCCCGACGCGCTTGACTATGTGTATGACCAGTCAAGAGGGCAGCCGTGGATCGTCAATTCCCTTTTCAAACGCGCTATCATGCGAGTTTTGCAAAGCGACAGTAGGGAAACTGTCGGCATAGAACATGTCATTGAGGCCCACGCGCAGATGATAGAGGCCAGGGAAACACATCTTGACGCTCTGGGCGCCAGGCTGCGGGACCCTCGTGTGAAGCGGATCATTCAAACTATTATGACCGGCGCTATTGACCCGCCCCTGGGCAGGGCCAACGCGGATGTTGAATTCTGTATGGATTTAGGGCTTATCACCTGGAACAGTGATACTGGCTTTACTATTGCCAATCCGGTGTACGCGGAGATACTCACCCGCTATCTTAATTCGGAATATCACGACAGTATGCCGCCGCCTTCGTCATGGAAATGGCAAAGGGAGGACGGCGGGCTTGATATGGACAGTCTGCTCCGGGAGTTCCAGGCTTTTTGGCAGACCCATTCGGAAATATGGGAACAATCGGCGGAATACACCGAAGCGTTTCCTCATTTATTGCTGATGGCTTTTCTACAGCGGATAACCAATGGCGAGGGGCGCGTAGAGCGGGAATATGCGGCGGGCCGGGGCCGTATTGATCTGGCGGTAGAGTATCGGGGGGAATGGAACATCATCGAGATAAAAATTGTGCGAAAAGGCCAGTCTTTTGAGACGGTAAAGGCTCAGGGTATAGAGCAGATTTCGCGTTACCATGATAGGTTTAAGCCGAGGTGCGGGCCGGCGCAGGGATGCTATCTTGTCATATTTGACCAGCGGCCTGAAGCGCGGGAACGGGTATGGCGTGAGCGGCTGAGTTGGGAATCCGGTGATGGCGTAATTATTATCGGCTGCTAATGGGGGGTCCGGGGGGTCCGAGACCCCCCGGCGGGGCGTTGCGGGGCAGAGCCCCGCTGTGGGGGGTGGCGGAGGACCGTAGGGCCGGAGCCAGGGGGGAGACTTCCCCCCCTCCTGAGTACGCCTCGCTTTTTCTTTGCTGACTGCCTACTAGTAAGCAGTCAGCAAAGAGAATGGGGGGTCCAGGGGGTCGGACTAAAGTCCGCGACTTCCCCCCTCCTACCTATCCCGGTATACCGGCGTAAACAACAGAAACACCGTCCACAATTCCAGGCGACCGGCTATCATCACGAAGGAGTAGAGCCATTTGATAGGGTCTGGAAAAGCCCCGTAATTGCAACCCGGACCAATGACGCCGAAGCCTATGCCTATGTTCCCGGTTACAGAAAGAGCCGCGCTGAAGGACGAAAAAATGTCCGTCCCCGAAGCCGCGGTGATAAGGGTAACCGCTAAGACTACCATGCCGTACAAGAACACAAAAGCCGCCGCGCCGTACACTACATCCCTTCTCCCCAGCCGCTTGTTGAGCTGTACGCTGAACACCCCCCTGGGAAACATGATCCGCCGCATCTCGTTGCTCATCTGCTTCCATAGCACCACATGGCGGATCACCTTGATGCCCCCGGCAGTGGAACCCGAACAGCCCCCTATGAGCATGAGGGTGAAGATAGTCATCCGGGCAATACCCGGCCATGCCGTATAGTCCGCGATAGCCGTGCCGGTAGTGGAGAGGATCGACGCCGTATGAAAGGAAGCGTAACGCAGTGCCGTGGGTATCGAACCGTACACCGGCGCAAGCGCGGCAGTGATGATCCCCGCAGCGGCAAAGAACACGGCCAGATAAACCCTGGCCTCCGTGTTGTCCCATATATCCCGGAATTTTCTTTGCAGCAGGCGGTAGTAAAGACTAAAGTTAAGCCCCGCCAGCAGCATGAACACGACGGAAACCCCGTCTATGAAGGGCGAATCAAAATAAGCCAGACCCTCGTTTCTTGTGCTTACGCCCCCGGAAGCTATGGTAGTAAGACTGTGGCAGAAAGCGTCAAACCAATCCATGCCCCCCGCTTGGTAGAGGATACAGAGGAGCGCCGTCAGTACCCCATAGGCAAGCCAGAGCAGCTTTGCGGTTACGGCAATCTTGGGAGTTATTTTTTCCTTTTCCGGCCCCGGCGCTTCCGCCTTGATAAGCTGGAAACCCCCTATCCCCAAAAGCGGCATAAGGGCCACCGAGATAAGCACAATCCCCATGCCGCCGAACCAGTGGGCGCAGCTCCGCCACAGAAGCAGCGACCGGGGCAGGGCCTCAACATCATCGATGACGGCGCCTCCGGTAGTGGCGAAAGCGCAGGAGCTTTCAAAAAGGGAATCGGTAAAGCTAAGACCGCACCCGGAAAGGTAAAAAGGAACAGCCCCAAGGAAACTCGCCAGCGCCCAGGCCGCGAAAACCAGGAGGAACCCATCCCCCGCGTTGAGGTTCATCTTTTTATTTCGCAATGACAGAAAACTTGGCGCGGCAAGAACCGTGGTAAGCAGCATGGGGAAAGCAAAAGCGCGAATCATGGCGAATTCTCCCGCAGCCGCCGCCATAATCAGCGCCGGAACCATGCTCGCCGCGATGATCCCCAACAGAGAAAGAAGCACCCGCAGGAGGATAAAGTGTTTCTTGAAGCCGCCGCGCCGCACAATCCCTGTCCTCATCTCCGCCAGAAATCCCTGGAGAAGAACACTAAAACCGCCCACAATTCAAGCCGCCCCAGAAGCATGACAAAGGAAAGCCCCCACTTTACATACTCAGGATAATCCGGGAAAGCCAGGAACGGCCCCGTTTTCCCAAGCCCCAGCCCAATGTTCCCCAGGAAGAGGAGGGCCATATTAATAGAAGTAAAAACATCTTCGCCCGCGCCCGCACCCACATCCGCGCCCGCACTCGCGCCGCTCACCAGGAAAGCGCAGAGGACAAGGACGAGGAAATAGAGGAACACAAAGCCGCTCACCCCGTAGACCATGTTTTTTTTGCCCCAAGTCCCGTTAAGCTGCAACGTAAAAACCCCTCTAGGATGGACAATCTTCTTTATCTCGTTCCCCGTCTGCTTCCACAGCACCACATGGCGGAGCGCCTTTATACCCCCGGCGGCGGAACCCGTACAGCCGCCCATGAACATGGCGAAGAACAGCGCACCCTGGGCCAGTGGCGGCCATGCGTTGTAGTCCGCGCAGAAAAAGCCCGAGGTAGTAAGAATGGACGCGAAGTGGAAGACGGCGTACCGCAGAGCTTCTTCCGCCGGCCCGCATTGGGGAAGAATAGCGCAGCTAATGAGCAAGACCCCGGCAAGGATGACGGCAAAGTACGCCCTAGCCTCGCTGTTGCGCCATACATCGCGGAATTTGCCCCGCAGAAGCTGAAACACGAGGGTAAAGTTAAACCCCGCAAGGAGCATAAACCCCGCGCATATCCACTCAACAGCCGGCGACCGGTAATAGGCTATACCGGCGTTCCGGACAGAGAAACCGCCTGTCGACATAGTTGAAAAGGCGTGCGTCAACGCGTCAAACCAGCCCATGCCGGCTATGCCAAGGAGCAGGGTTTGTACGCCCGTAAGCGCCGCATAGATGAACCAGAGCATCCGTGCATTCCCCGCCTCAGAACCAGGGCCTCCCGCGCCCAGGAGAGGAAACAGCGCCACAATGCCCATCCCCCCCAGCCACTGGGACATAGCCCGCCAGAAAAGCAGCGCTTTGGGGAGCGCCTCGACATCTTTAATCACCGTAGCCCCGGTAGTGGTAAACCCAGAGACGCTCTCGAACACCGCGCCGGCAAAATCCGGGATATACCCGGACAGAAAATACGGCAAGGCCCCCAAAAGACAGGCGGCGGCCCAGGCAAGAAAGATCAGCGAAAAACTACGAGACACGGAGAGTTTCATACCAGGAATTCGAGGACTGATCTGGCGGGGGGACGTCGCGGACTTTAGTCCGACCCCCCGGGCTCCGGCCCTCCGGTCCTCCGCCACCCCCCTCAGCGGGGGCGCTGCCCCCGCAACGCCCCCGCCGTGCAGTTTAGGACCAAAGGTCCGAAACTGCTTAGCAACCCGCAGGGTTGCACGGACCCCCCATTAGTCGAACTCACATTCATTAAATTGAACGATTGACGAATCGTTCAACCAACATCCCAAAAAAATAAAGACGCCCCGCAGTCGGTCTCAAAAAAGACGCCTCATCCCTCATTTACATGAAGCAAACCCTGGGCAAAAATACTGCCCACATGATCATCGTCCAACGAGTAATAGACCACCTTGCCATCCCTGCGGTACTTGACCAGCCTCGTCTGTCTGAGAGACCGCAGCTGATGGGAAATAGCCGACTTGGTCATCCCCAGCAAGGCCGCGATGTCGCAGACGCACATCTCGGAATGTTGCAAGGCGCAGAGTATCCGTACCCTGGTAGAATCGCTGAAGACCTTGAACATATCCGCCAGGTTGAGGAGAACTTTGTCTTCAGGCATAAGATCCCGCACTCTAACAATTACATCCTCATGGATAACATTGCAATCGCATCTGTCGGTTTCATTACCCGGTCCACCCACGGCTTCCTCCTTTAATACAACGATTGAACATATATTCAACTATAATCATTAAACATAAGATTGTCAAGAGAAATGTAAAAATTTACAATTAAAAGCAATGGCGGCAGCTTAAGCCTATGAGATTAAGAGGGAACTTTAAAGTTTCTACTCCACCGTGACCGACTTTGCCAGGTTTCGCGGTTTGTCCGGGTCCAGACCCCGCTGAACCGCGCAGTAGTAGGCGTAGAGCTGGCAGGGAATCACCGACAGGATGGGGGTCAGGCTGTCCTGTGTCCGGGGAATCCTGAAAACCTCGTCCGCTGTCTTGTCAAAGCAGTCCACCCCGTCGTAAGTAATCACCAGGGCAGCCGCGCCCCGGGCCTTTACCTCTTTGATGTTGGAATCCATCTTGTCAAAGAGGGCCGTCTGGGTGCAGATGGCCACCACCAGCGTGGACGTATCCACCAGGGCGATGGGGCCGTGCTTGAGTTCCCCGGCGGCAAAGGCTTCGGAATGGGTGTAGCTCACTTCCTTGAGCTTGAGGGCGCTCTCCAGGCTCACCGCGTAATCAAAGAGGCGGCCCATGAAGAACACCTTGGTTTTGTTGAACTGCCGGGAAGCGAAACGCTGAATAGCTTCCTGGGCCGAGAGGATGCGGGCGGCGTGGCCTGAAAGCCGCTCCAACTCTTCGATATGACCGGCCATCTCTTCCCTGGTGATGACGCCCCGGAGCATACCGAACTGCAATGCGATAAGGTAGACGCACATAAGCTGGGTGGTAAACGCCTTGGTAGACGCCACCGCTATCTCCGGGCCGGCCCAGGTATACATCACCAGGTCAGCTTCCCGCGCCAGAGTCGAGCCAACCACGTTGGTGATGGCAATGATGCGGGCCCCGGTTTTCCGGGCCATACGCATAGCCGCCAAGGTATCCGCCGTCTCACCGGACTGGCTTATAATGATGAAAATATCCTTGGGATTGTAGATGGGATTCCGGTAGCGGTACTCCGAGGCGATCTCCGCGTCCGCGGGAATACGGGCGAAGTATTCAAAAGCGTGTTTCCCAATGACCCCGGCGTGCCAGGCCGTACCGCAGGCGGCGATGACCACCCGGCTCGCTTCGGCCCAGGATGCGTCAAAGCCGATTTCTTCCAGGTTAATCGCCCTTTCGCCCTCACTCCTGAGCCTGGCCCTGAGCGTATCCGTCAGCGCCTTGGGCTGCTCGTTGATCTCCTTGAGCATGAAGTGTTCGTAGCCCCCCTTCTCTGCGGCGGCGGCGTCCCAATCAACATGACTCTTCTCTTTCTCTATGCGCTGCCCATCTTCGTTGAAAAACTCCACCCTGTCCCGGTAAAGTACCGCAATCTCCCGGTCCGCCAGATAGTACACGTCCCTGGTATGTTCCAGCAGGGCCGGCACATCCGAGGCGATAAGGTTCTCGCCCTGCCCCGCGCCCACAACCAGGGGGCTTTCCTTGCGTACCGCGATGATACGGTCCGGGTCGCTTTCGCAGAGGATGCCCAGGGCATAGGACCCCTCCAGCCGCTTGAGGGCTTCGGTCACCGCCTGCAAAAGGTCCCCGTTATAATGGAAGTCAATGAGGTGGGCCGCCACTTCGGTATCCGTCTCGCTGCGGAAGACAACCCCGTGGGCTTCAAGCCAGGCCTTTAGCTTGGCGTGATTCTCAATGATCCCGTTGTGGACCACCGCGATCCTGCCCGACACATCCGTGTGAGGATGCGAGTTGATGTCCGAAGGCTCCCCGTGGGTAGCCCACCGGGTATGGCCTATACCCATAGCCGCGCTCAAATCACCCCGAACCGTTTCGGAAGCGATCTTTTCTTCCAGGGCCCGCAGCGCGCCCTTGGACTTGCGGACCAGAAGACCCGCCGCGCCCAAAACCGCGATTCCCGCCGAGTCATAGCCCCGGTATTCCAGCCGTTTAAGACCCTGCAACAGAACCGGGACCGCCTCTTCATTGCCAATGTACCCAACGATGCCGCACATGATTTAGTGGGTAATGATAAAGGCGTTAAAAACCAGCGGGCTGGTTCCCGAATTACGAATCCCGTGATACGCGCCGTCTCCGGTGATCATCACGTCCCCTTTCCCGACCGGAACTTCCGTCCCATTGTCATTTGCCGTACCGCTTCCTTCCAGAAAGACAAAATACTCAGTTTCCCCCTCGTGCTGGTGGTAACCGATAGACGCTCCCGGAGGCAGCGCGATTTCCGCCGCCAGGCGGACGTTTTTTTGACTTCCCCCCGCCGCAAAATGCGTAAAAGCCGCCGTCCCTTCCCCGTTTCTAAGCCCTTCCTTCGACTCACGTTTCATATCGCTTCTGTATACAACCATGCCGTACCTCCTCATCTGAAAATACCACGAAATTAATTAAAAGGTATACTGTGACTATTTAGGAGGAGGGGGGAAGTCTCCCCCCTGCCTACAGCCTACGGCTTCCGGCACCCCCCTCAGCGGGGGTTCCACCCCCGCAACGCCCCCGCCGTGCAGTTTCGGACCAAAGGTCCGAAACTGCTTAGCAACCCGTAGGGTTGCACGGACCCCCCATTAACATACCACTGCCCCAAGATTCGAATTCCGTCGAACCGTTATACTACCAAAAAATAGAAATGAAACATATAATATAAGGAAAGAGGAATATGAATGAAGGAAGAAGGAGCCGTCCGGAAAGAGACGGCAGTATACCGCATTTTGCTGGCAACCGTGGCGTTTTTGGCGCTGGTTCTGATCGGGGGAACCCTTTACGCGCTTGTCTTCCGTGCGGGCGGAGCAGAGCCGCCGCGCCAGCCGGCCCCCCAATCCGCAGCGGAAGACGGCATCTTTACCGGCGTAGGCAGGCTGCGCGCCGCAACCGCCGGCCCGGAGCCTGTAACAGTAATTGTGTCTGTTGTTTTTCCCTATCCGTCAGACGACAAACCCTTTGCGGAAGAATTGGCAACGCAGATTATGAATTTTAGAAATATCACTAATGAATACTTTGTGTCATTGTCAACAAAAGAACTGCTGCGTAAAGACGACGCTTCGATAAAGGCGGAAATACTGCGCCGGTATAATTCACTGCTCCGCCTTGGGCAGATAGAAACGATTTATTTTAATGAATACCTTGTAATCGAATGACCGAACGGCGTTCTTTCATGTAAAGTAAAAAATCCGGTTCCCTTCTTCCCGTTTGGCGCAGCTACAGGCTGTTTTAGCTGAACGGAGCAGGGTTTCTATGTTTCTCTTTTCTTTCGACAAAGCAACCATGCCGATGCTGACCGAAAGGGGAAACTCCACCTCCCGGTACATAAAAGCATGATTGCTCACCGCCATATTGATGCGCCCAGCTACATGAACAGCATCCCGAATCGAACAGTTCCGTAGCGCAAGAATAAATGTGCCGTCGTAAAGCCTGGCCGCTATGTCTTTCTGCTGTATTTTGGAACGGAGAATCCCCGCAAACTGCTTTAAAATTTCTTCCGTCCCCGGCATACCCGCTTTGTTCGTAATTTTGGCGAAGCGGTCAATCTCAAGTTCAAGAAGAGTATGCCTGCCGTCATGATTTTCAGAATCCCCCAGCATTTCTTTTAATTGCAGGGTCAAGCCTTCGCGGTTTGCGAGTCCTGTCAGAAAATCATAATGACACGTATAACCGGTAAGGATAGAGTGGTTTTTTCGGCTGCTTATATCCCGGAATACCAGTATATATCCAGGCTTTCCGCCCATTGCGGAAGGAAAACGGTTGATATTCCCCTCCACAGACAATGTGACACCATGGCAGCTTTTCAGAACGGCATTCCTGAAAGAGAGAAGCCTTTCAGTATTTCCGGCCGCACCTGGACCGGTTTCGCCGGGAGTTGAGAATATCAGAGGCAATAAAGAAGACAAGTTTTGCGGTTCAATCAGCGAAAAAAACTGATGAACACAGTATCCCTGAACATTCCGGCTGTCCAGAGATGTCATCTTTTCGGCGGCGGGATTTATATATACAATCGTTAATTCAGAATCCAACGCAATAATTCCATCATAGATATGATTTAATACTGAGGGGAAAAGCTGTTTCTGATAAAATCTGGTTCTTCGCATACCATAAATATCAAATTCAAAAAAAAGAATTACAAGAAGAATTTTATGAAAAGCCGCTCCGCGCCCTGCGTTTCTTTTATATTTTATTGCTTTTATCTGACAACAGCTTCAGCGCCTGTAGTATCTCCCGCCCTATTTCATCAGGCGCTTTGCTTTCGCTCCGCACCGTAAGGCTCGCAATATCCCGGTACGCCGCGGCCCTCCGTTCATGGAGCAGCCTGTGGGTCTCCCTGGGATTTTCTGTTTCAAGAAAAGGGGGCATATCCCCGCTCCGCTCAGCCGCCGCTAGTATCCTCTCCCAGGCGGTTTCCGCAGGCGTCTCCACGTTTACAAGGAAAAGTCCGTCCGCTTCAAGGAGAAGCCGCATTGCCCCGGGGTTATCAATTATCCCGCCGCCTGAGGCTGTGACAAGCGGAGGGGCGCCTTCTTCGGCATGAAGGGAAAAGAGGCTTTCCAGGGCGCGCTGTTCCGCAGCACGAAAAACAGATGGCGATTCCCTGAAAAGCGCGCGGGCGCTCTTGCCGGTTTGGGCTTCGATTAATTCATCCATATCCACAAAGCCGCCCTCAAGGAGTTTGGACAGTTCCCTGCCAGCGCTGGTTTTCCCCGAATGTTTTGGGCCAAGAAGAAAAATATGCCGTATAAATAGTAATATTCCCATAGACTACACCCTACAGCAGGGACTAAAATAAAACCATAGAATGACAGGAATCTGGATACTGATTTTACTAGTTTTTATATCCGCGCTGCCCATACTTCCGGTTTTTATCTGGTTCAGGCTTAGCCGTTTTCCCCTGAGCCTCCGGTGGTTTCTGATCTCTTTGGCCGCAGGCTGCGCCGCCCTGCTCCTGGCCGGTTTTCTGCAAACTCTTTTTTCCCCGCAGTTTGGCATAGACATGGGAAGCGTTTTCTTAAAACTTTTTATTCATGTTGCGCTGACCGAAGAAGCGGGCCGCCTGGCGCTGCTCCTCCTTGTTTTGCAATTCCGCCGTCTTTCAGAACCGCTCCCACAGGATTCCCTTTCCTTCGGCGCGGCTGCGGGCCTCTTGGCCGGCCTGGGATTCGCCGTGATTGAAACCGCCGCTTACGGCGCAGCCGATCCCTCGGCCCCGCTGCTCCGCGCCGTTACCGCCGCCCCCCTTCACGGAGCGTGCGGCTGCCGCGTCGGTCTTGCCGCCGCCAGCCTGCCCCAATCGCCTTTCCGGGCGCTTGCCTATTTCTTCAACGCCGTGGCCGTCCACGGTATGTATAACTTCATGACGGTAAGTCCCGGCCTGCCCCCGGTTTTTTCCATCCTTCTGGTTTTTACCGCCTTGTTTTCCTCGATTCAGGTGATACGCCGGAGCGCCAATACCGGCTGAACCGGACGCTTAACGCATTGAGCGTTTCTCCCGCTTGGGACTTCCGTATCAGTTTATGAAGAGAAGCGCAGCTCTTGCCTGAGACTCCCGCATCTCTTAATGACGAGAAGCGCTTCTCGTTTTGGAAACTCCCGCATCTCATGGGAAAATCTTAGGGCGCCTCATTTCACAGAGGCGTTCACCCTGCCTTGTGCAGATACTCGATGACCCGCAGTCCCTCATCCGCCCCGGAAAGCGGCCTGCGGCCAGGGTCCCGGACGCAGGCTACGGCGTCAGCCACCATGTTTGCGAAGTAAGCTGTCGGTCCTTCAAAACCCTCCCGCGTCTTTTCAAGGGAACGGAACTTTTCCGCATAAGGACTGGGGCGGCTTTCCCACACTTCAAAAACGCCGTTGCCAATTCTGAGGCGCCCTCTCTCGCAGGAAAACTCCATTCCAAACACCAGATGATCCCGCCCCGCTCCGGCCTCCATAAAGAAGGGAATTGAGGCCGCCGGCCCCGGCGCTCCGTTTTCTTCCGCCGGTATCAGAAGCCCAGCCAAAAAAGCCGTCCCTTCCCGCGAGGAAAGCGGCGCGCCGAAACGTTTTTTGTGCAGGAGGATACAGTCTGTCAGGAACATGACGGCGTCCGCGAGGTGCGTCCCGTCATGCCAGAGCAGGTCCCTGATGTGCTGGCTTCGTCCCATATAGAGAGCCGCTTTGACGCTGAGCAGCGCGCCCAATGTTCCGTTTCGCAGTATCGCCCTGGCTTCGGCATAATCCGCCGCATAGCGCCGCTCATGATTCGTGATGATGCGGACGCCGTAGTTTCTTTGCAGCGCCGCTATCTTCCGCGCGGAACGAAGGCTGTCTGCCAGGGGCTTCTCGCAGATTACTACGGGGACTCCGTATTCGGCAGCCAGAACGCAGTAACGGAGGTGGCTGTCCGGGTGAGTGGCTATGCAGAGGATGGACGGCCTGTGTTCGCGGAGCATTTCCTCGGCGTGGGCGTAAACCGGGACGCTCCAGCGTTTGGCAAAAAGGCTGCGGCGGGCACCGGCAATATCCGCGCCAGCGCTAAGGACACAGTCCGGGTTAGCCGCAACAGCGCCGGCATGGGTGCATGGTTTTTCCCGGAGGCTGTCGTCTTCCAAAAGGCTTGCGATACGTCCAAGGCCGATAAGGGCGGTTTTGATTGCTTCCATAGTATATCTTCGGCAGGGAAAGATACGAACTTGGCGGATGAAGCCGGCTGTCTGGCCTTGCGGCGGCTTATATGATCCGTGTTATTACAGGCCGGGTTTTGAAGGGGTGTTTTCTGCGGTATAAGCAAAAGATAAATCCTGTAATGAAAAGAGCCGCGGTTCCCAGCGCCGCCCGGAGAGGTTCCTTTGAAGCGGGAAAAAGGATGCCGCTTGCCAGGTAAACGGCGGCGCAGGCAAAAAAAGGAAACAGCAGCAGGGGAAGTCCCTGGGCCAAGGCGGTTTTTAGGGGAAATTCGGTTTCCACAACTTGGCCCGTTAAAACCGGGAGGCCCGTCCTGTTTTCAGCAACAACGGTTTCCCGCTTCTTCTGGCAGCCATAATTCATACAGCCGAAGCAGACGGCGGCGGCGTCCCGCAGGACGGTAACATCTTCCCCGGAAACAGCCAGAACCCGGCCCGCCTCTTTCACGGAAGGTCTTCCGACTCTTCGCCGGCGTCTCCGCAGCCCGCTTCTTCAACCGCCGGCTGACTGCCGCCGGCAGATTGGACGGGCATATCCGGGACCCTCTGGCGGATGCGGGTTATGGAGGCCGCTGTACCGTCAGGCTTGAGATCTATAAGAACCCCCTGCAATTCGGGAGCGTCATAGGCTTCCTGAGTCCATTCGGGGATGCCCGAAAGATATTCCTGGATACGGTTTTTGATTTCAACGCCCCCGACAGAATTGACGCTTCCGGTACGTCCGGCATCGGTAATCACCGCTGTACCTCCGCTCATGATGGTCTCATCGGCGGTCTGGACCCGGCTGTGGGAACCTATTACCGCAGAACAGAGTCCATTGGCGGCGGCAAATAAGGTCCGTTTTTCAGCGGTGGCTTCGGCATGAAAGTTGACGATGATATAAGGTGTTTCCTGGCGGAGCCGCTCCAGAAGAACCGGGAGCCTGGCTGTAGGGCTGTCCCCGTGCATACGACTGAAACCGCTCTGGCCCAAGAGGACCGCGACGGCTATTTTTTCGTTGCCGGCTTTGTAAATACGGGAACCGCATCCAGGGGCGGCGGCGTTTAAATTGTCCGGCCTTAATACGTAGGGCAAACGGCTCATGTTTTCTACAAGGTCTTTTTTATAGAAACAGCATTCCCCGGCAGTAAGGACATCGGCCCCCAGCTTACGCAGATAGGCCGCGTGATTCCGCCCCAGTCCGTTTCCTCCAGTAGCGCCGTTGGCGCAGGCGATGACAAAGGCAGGCTGCCAGCGCCGCTTTAGTTCAGGCAGGCCCTTTTTTATGGCATGGATGCCGGCTTTTCCGACAATTTCCGCTATAAAAATGATCTTCAATGCATATCCGCTTCTTACAAAACGCCGGTAGAACGGTTAGGATGATTGGATTTGGGAGATATACACGAAAGGACGCGCGCAAATTCGGAAGCCGCCCGGTAATCATGAAGCTCCCGGCAGGTATCCCGCAGGTTATACATAGCGTCATAGTACATAGGTGTCAGGCGTATGGCCTCCTCAAAGCAGCGCCGCGCTTCCTCATAACTCCCTTCCGCAAAGTAGAGAACCCCCAGATTGTTCCAGATTTTGGGCGAAGCATCTTCCCGCGAAAGCGCCGAATGATAACATTCCTCCGCTAGTTCAAAGAGTTCCAGTTCGTAATAGATCAAACCCATGGAAACCCATGCGTCAGACATATTATCTTCTATTCCCAGGGCCCGCTGAAAACTGTTCAAAGCCTCCTCATAATCTCCGGTCCGCTGCTGGGCTATACCAAGATTGGTCCAGAGAAAAGGATTTTCAGGCTCCATGATTAGCGCTTTCTGAAACAAAGGGATAGCCTCATTTGGCCGGTTCGCTTCTGTCAACGCAATTCCAGAATCGTTCAAAAAAGTTGGTGTTTCCACATTACCCCTCCCTTTTATAAATATACCCCATTATCTTCATAATAACCAGCCTAAACATTTTGGATGCTGAGGTTTGTTCCAAAACCCGATTGGTGCGGAAACATCGGAAATTTTTGTTTCCGATGTTTCCGGCAGAACAAGCTTTTTAAAAACCATACGAAAACCCGATTTTTCCACTAAACTTAAGGCATCTGTTCCAACAACTGAAGTTTAGGAACAGCTTCTACTATAAACGAAATTATCTTTATAGTATAATAATTTAAAATATTGTTGTTTTTTTACGGAAGAAAAGTTTAGTGAAAGAAATAACCGAATATAATGAATCAATTTCAGAATGGGAGTTGTTTTCGTTCTTCTACGGCCGGGTGATAAACCGCGAGATAACAGCTTTTTCAGAGCTGATGGATTTTGCCGCTCCTGTGATCAAAAATCCCCGCACCCATTCAAGTATATTAAAGATTTTTGAACTCATAAAACGCCTCTATTGGGGATTTTTTGCGGATATATCGCCAGAAACCCACATCCGGCTTTGGCGGGAACTTGTGCTGCCGGACAAAAGATTCCCTGAAGCAGGGGACCTCAAGCATACTCTTTCCATTTCGGATCTCTATATCGCCCTGCTGGATATTCACGGGTACACAAAATTCTGCCAGGATTCCCGGAAAAATCTTTCCATGCTTCATATCCTGGACCGGACTATTAACCATGAGATAAGCCGGATTTCAGCGCAATGTCAGACCGTAAGCCAGCGGGAGCGCGGGGATGAAATAGTGCTGGTTGCGGCATCAGCTACCGATGCCATTACGGCGACCCTCGCCATCATGGATTATTTTGGTAAAACCTGCGTAGTAAACGATCCCTTGATAAATACCAGGCGGACCGGGGATGCCGCCATACTGCCGGTTTTTAAACTTTCCGCCGGGATAACCGGGGGGAATACAACAAGCCCCCTTATCATCACCGAACAGGGGGATCTTTCGGGCTTCCTCCTCAATACCGGCGCCAGGCTTCAGAGTCGGGCCAACGAACTTTCTCCCAGAGAATCCAGAATAATGATAACCAAGCAGGTTCAAATGAATTACATAAAAGAGAATACCGCAGATCCCAATCCTCTCTTTAAAAACAACACGGTTTACTTCTTGGATACCGGGATTATCGAATTCAAGGGCGTATTCTTGCCTACCTGCGAGGCGGTGTTCAAAAGTGAAGACCGGTACAAGGAGCATTTTAGCGAAAATTTGACCCGTCTTTTAACGTCAATAAAAGAAAACCTATGGGAACGAAAAATTTACCTGGATCTCATGGAGCTTCTTGCCCAGGTAACACGGACGATGCCTGATTTTCAGGCGGAACCGTCTAAGCCGGTAAACGGAATACAGACAGTTACCAACCTCTCATTCCAACAGTTTTGCCAGACCGGGATTAAGACCTATGTAGAAGATGAAGACTACGCCTTTGCGGTATCCCTTCTGCATAGTTTTGTGGAAATCATGGAAATGGTCCCCCATTTTGACCGGCTAATCATAGATTATACCCGGGGAATCGCGGAAAAGTACGATTTGCTTTTAAAGCCCTTTGAAGCCGCCATAGATAAAGAAATCGATGAAAAGGCGGGTCAGATTTTTTCCGGGGATCATCTTAAAACCTATCTGGCGGCAAAAAACGGAACAACAATCTATGAAAAACTCAGGCTGATAGGCAGAAAAAGCCCGGCGCTTACCAAAAAGAAGGCTCTCTGGTATAATCTCATCAAAATGAATCAAGACAAAATGGTTATGACCCTTTATTCTGGAAAGAAATAGGAAGCGTCTATGCTTGCTTATATGCGTAACATCGGCATCATGGCTCATATAGATGCCGGGAAGACTACTACTACCGAGAGGATTCTCTATTATACCGGCAAAAGCCACCGTATAGGCGAAGTAGACGACGGCGAAGCCATCATGGACTGGATGGAGCAGGAGCAGGAACGCGGCATAACCATACAAAGCGCCGCAACCACTACTTATTGGAAACGAAAAAATGGGGGGCCGCAATACCAGATCAACATCATCGACACTCCGGGCCACGTAGATTTTACCGCCGAGGTGGAGCGTTCTCTTAGGGTCCTGGACGGGGCGGTCGCAATTTTTGATGCCGTCCGCGGGGTGGAGTCTCAAACCGAGACAGTGTGGCAGCAGGCGGCTCGCTACCATGTACCCTGTATAGGCTACGTAAATAAGATGGACCGTATAGGGGCCGACTACTTTCAGGTTTTAGAGGACATTCACAATAAACTGGGCATCCGGCCCACAGCCATACAGATCCCCATTGGCCGGGAAAGCGGCTTTGAAGGCGTCATAGATCTTATAGACCTGCGGGAAATCCGTTGGGACGCTTCCACCGGGGGGGAATCCATGTTGTACAGCCCCATAGCTCCGGAACGAAAAGCCCTTGCCTCCGAGGGGCGGGAAAAACTCATTGACGTCCTTTCCCGGGTATCGGATGCCGTGACTGAGCGCTACCTGGCCGGGGAAGACCCGGAGTCTGATCTTTTACGATGTGAACTGCGGCGGGCCGTTCTGAAACGGGCCTTTTTTCCCATACTGGCCGGAGCATCCAGGCGCAACATGGGAGTCCAGCCCCTGATTGACGCGGTTGTAGACTATCTCCCCGCGCCGGATGAGGCCGACCCCGTCATGGGCCATCACCTGAAAAAAGAAGAAGATATCCTTGTCCCCTGTGACCCGAAAGGAACGCCCCTTGGTTTGGTCTTCAAGATTCAGAACGACCGTGAAGCCGGAAGCCTGTCCTATGTTAGAATGTACTCAGGAAGCATAAAGCCCGGCGCTGCCCTTTACAACGCAGGTAAAAAGAAACGCGAGCGGGCCAACCGCATTCTGCGTATGCACTCCAACAAGTCGGAGCCTCTGGATGAGCTTTGCGCCGGGGACATCGGCGTGGTTATAGGAATGAAATTCGCCCAGACTGGGGATACTTTGGGAAGTGAAGGCTGGCCTGTACTGCTCGAAAAAATGCAATTTCCCGAGCCGGTCATTTCAATTTCTATAGAGCCCAAAACCCTGTCGGAACAGGAAAAACTCAGGGAAATCCTGACGATTCTTTCCAGGGAAGATCCTACCTTTACCATTAAAGACAACGATGAAACCGGCCAACTCATAATCTCCGGCATGGGGGAACTCCACCTGGATGTCCTTGTAACCCGGATACTCAAAGAGTACAAAGTCGGCGCGAAGGTAGGCGCTCCCCAGGTAACATACCGGGAATCCATTTCAAAGAATGTGGCGAAAACCGGCAGCTTCTCCCGGGTTATGGCGGGAAAAGAGAATACTGCCGCCCTAACGCTTCGGGTGGAACCCCTGAAGCGGGGAAGCGGCAACCGTTATACCTGCGCTGTCAAAAACCGGGAGATTCCAGATGCTGTCTATGCCGCCATAGAACGGGGCGTAAACGGCGCCTTTGCTTCCGGCATAGTCCTAGGTTATCCATGCATAGACATTGGAGTTACGGTAACTGATATAGACTGGTCGGAAATCACAGGCACGGAATTCGCCTTTGAAGCCTGCGCCAGCATGAACGTGGATGAAGCCTGCCGGGAAGCGGCGCCCATACTGTTGGAGCCTATTATGGCGCTGGACCTGGTTTCGCCCAAGGACTTCGTGGGAGACGTGATAAGCCTTGTTGCGCAGAGAGGAGGCCAGGTATTAAGCATGGAATCTAAAAATCAGGCGGACGAAGTAAAAGCCACGGCGCCCATGTCAAAAATGTTTGGTTTTATGACATCTCTCCGCTCTGTAAGCCAGGGCCGGGCCTCTTTTACCATGGTATTTTCCCATTTTGAGAAGAAATCCGGCAAAAACTGAGCGGGTAATTAATTTACGGCATGGGACCGGATTTCTCGTGATGCCCCCGGACTTAGCGCCCGGGTTTACTCGCGGCGCTAGGTATTCCCGCCCCGGCGCATCAGTTGCACTGCAAATTCCGGGCTGTCCGTGAAAAGAAGTTCTTCGCGGATTTTTTCGTCATTGAGGATTGCGCCTGCTGCGGCAAGAAACTGTAAGTGTGGGCCAGCCGACTTCCGGGGAGAAATAATCATGATGAAAATCTGAGATTTTTCGCCGTCAAGTGATCCAAAATCAACGCCCGTCTTTTTTACTCCCACGGCCACGGCAATGTCCCCGGCTCCATCTGTCTTTGCGTGGGGCAGTGCTATGCCGTGCTGCATACCGGTGCTCATTGTTTTTTCCCGCTGCAATACATCCGCCAGAACCAGGTCCCGGTCTTCAAGTTTTCCCTGCGCCGCCAGCATATCCACGAGTTCCCGAATTATATCTTCCTTGGTTTCGCCACGGAGGTCCAGAGAGACGCACTCCGGCTTAATTAGGGAAAGAATCTCCTTGTTTTTGCGGCCTTCAATGCCGGCAATTTCCTTTTTCATGGCCTGGGGATCGGAAGAATCCTTGAGTTTCTGGATGGATTCGTTCAGGGCGAGGATTACTTCGTATACCGCAGTTTTGACAAAAGGCATATCATCCTTGGCTGTAGCGATGCTCACCTTATGCTCTTCTTCGGTAATTGAGAGCGCGATGTCGTCTTTTCTGGCCTGGGAAAGGCCCTCGTCTATATTCATCATCTGGACATAAAAACCTTCAGCCCGGAGATCTTTAAGCAAAGTGTCAACCACCAAATCCGCGATTTCATCCGATTGAAAATTCCATACCGCGGAAGCGGTGTCGCCGCTCTTTACAGGCTTTCGGGTTCCCGCTCCTGATATTCCAAGAAACACGTTGAGCAGGGGCGGAGCGGCCAGAGTTGTAATGAGGGTCATAAGGATGATCACTCCAAAAAGCTGATTATCCAGGATGCCGGACGCGATGCCGATACCCGCGATGATCAGGGCTACTTCGCCCCGTGGAACCATGCCGGCCCCTATACGCAGCGCGCCTTTACCGTTAAAGCCCAGAAGAAGAGCGGGGCCGCCGCAGCCCACTATTTTGGCGGCTATAGCCGCCAGCGTATAGACCGCTCCGAAAATAAGCACCTGGGGGGAGAGAATTTCCCGGACATTCACCATCATGCCCATAACCGCAAAAAAGACAGGCACAAAAAATTCGTAAAGTCCGTGTATACGCTCCTGAATCACCGCTGCTATATCGGTCTTGGAAAGAGAGAGGCCGGTTATGTAAGCGCCGATGATCATGGCCAAACCCTGTTTCTCAAAAAATCCCGCTAAAAGCAGGGCCAGGCCCAGAGCCAGAACGGAGAAATCAAAGCTGTGTCTGAAGAGTTTGAGGAAGGCGGCGATACGTTTGGCAAAAACAAGGCCCAGCGCGGTGAAACCGAGCCAAATGCCGAAGGCTTTGCCGGCTATGGCCAGGATGCTGGCTGCATTCAGCGTTCCCTCTCCGCCTGTGAGGAGGGCCACAATACCCAAAACTACCGCCAAAGCTATGATGCCCAGCACATCATCGAAGACCGCCGCCGCCAGAATGGTAACGCCTTCCGGGGAGTCCATTTTTTTCTGATCAGAGAGGATCCGGGCGGTGATGCCGACGGATGTGGCTGTGGAAAGGACCCCCAAAAATAGACACTTGGGGTCCATGAAGGGGACATGGAGGAGGACTACCCCAACAATCGCACCGGCGGCAAAGGAAAAGATAACTCCACCTATGCCTATAACCCCCCCGGCCAGAGAGTAGCGGAGAAAGAGGGCTATGTCCGTTTCGAGGCCCGAAGCAAAAAGCAAAATTATGGAAGCCACCGTCGCAAAAGCGTAAAGTTCCGGACTTACGGCAAGGCCCGTGGCTTCGCCCGGAGGGAAGATCCCCGCGGGAAAACCCGGCAGGGAGATACCGCCCAGTGCGTAGGGGCCGATGGCAACCCCGGCTAAAAGCTCCCCAAGCACCGGTGGAATCCCAATTCGTTTAACCAAGCGTCCGCAGAACCGGACCGCAAAGATGATAACCCCTAACTGTAAGACCAACTCCGACATTAGTTCAGTGATATTCATAGCGATTCACTCCAAACAAAAAGGCTTAATTTTATCGATTTGTCCGGCAGCCCGGAACTGAAGGAACTTGCGGTCTTTGACTGCATAAAGCCTTAGGTTCCCGGGTTCAGTAAAACAGCCTGCCTGACAAGCCTAATCAGTTTCCCCTTCGGGACTTTCTCATCAATTTTCGCTGCAACGCTTTCTTTTTCCGGTTTAGAATTGTGGAAGGTTTCTCAAAATATTCGCGTTTTTTATATTCTCGGATGATGCCTTCTTTTTCTACCATCCGCTTAAACCGCCTTATGGCTTTTTCAAGCATCTCGTTTTCATCAACTGTGATATGTGCCAAATAACTCACCTCCCTTCCTTAAAACTGGTTAAAATTGAGCCGCCTCTGGAAACCACGACTGGATTTCCAGAGGCGTCGGGGGAAGAAACATCAGAAAACTGAGGTTTTAGAAAACTTTAGTTTTCTGATGGCCCCATTGGTTAACGCCTCAAAAGCTTTAACCTAATCTATGCAAGTTTAATCAAAACCGTGGTTTTGTCAAGCCCGCGGACTGTGCAGAACGCCAGTAGGGGGGGGGGTAAACGCCACGGCCCCGAAATTCGAGGGATTGACTAAAACCCGGAACCAGGGTATAAATAGTTACCTCTTTGCCCGTCCCCGAGGCGGGCCAAATTATAGTCCGCAAGGAGGACCTATGCGTAAATATGAACTGACGGTCGTTTTTCCTCTGGAAGAAGACCTGTATTCGGCTAGCCGGGAGCGTCTGCAAGCCGATCTGAGTTCCAATGAAGTGGAAATCGAAAAAACCGATGAAATCGGCGACCGAGATCTTGCCTATGAAATCAAAAAACGGCGGCGAGGGCGGTATGTTCTTTATATCCTTAAAACCGGACCGGAAAAAATCGCCGCGTTGGACCGGATTTTTAAACTTAATCCCAACCTTCTTAAATATCTTTTTGTCAGAGTGGAAGAATAGGAGGCGTCTATGGCGGATATTAATCATGTCGTACTAGTGGGGCGGCTAACCAGAGATGCGGAACTTAAATATACTCCCGGAGGTCAAGCGGTATGTAAATTTTCCATTGCCATTAATCGCAGGCGTAAGTCAGGCGAGCAATGGGTAGATGAGGCGAATTTTTTCGATATTGTCCTTTGGGGAAGGCAGGGCGAGGCCCTGAATCAATACCTGGTAAAAGGAAAGCAAATAGGAGTTGACGGCGAACTTCGGCAGGATAAATGGGAGCAGGAAGGCCAGAATCGCTCCAAGGTTGAGATTGTGGCGAATAATATACAGCTTCTGGGCAGCGGCTCAGGCGGCGCCGGCAATGGCCCGGGTGGAGCTTATCAGGAGCAGCGGAGCGAAGGCTCTGCCGAACGGCACCCCCGGGATGGCGGGCCGCCCGCAGGGGACGATGGCTTCTCCGATGATATTCCGTTTTAACCGAGTGAATCTTTATTCGTATTGAGGGTTTAACACCACGCCACAAACTTGTTTACGCTTCTGCGGCGGGTTTGGTTGATTTTGAGACAAGGAGCAAATATGTCTGATGAAAAATTAGAAAATGAACATTCCCGGCAGAATCGGGTTGTGGAAAGTCAAATAGACATCCGGGAAGGACGGGACGGAGAGGACCGCGGCGGACGCGGTGGCAAAACAAAAGCCTTTTTTAAGAAGAAGGTTTGTAAATTCTGCACCCAGAAACTAAAAATAGACTACAAAGGCGCGGATGTATTGCGCCGGTTTGTTACAGACCGGGGAAAAATAGTACCCCGCAGGATGACCGGTACCTGCGCGAAACATCAGCGGGCCCTGGCCGAGGCTATTAAGCGGGCCAGGATCATCGCCCTGCTCCCCTTTGTCTCTGATTAAGCAAGAGCCTTTATTATGATCCTCCGGCAGGACCTTGCCATTGCCCGTCTGCCTGTTCTGATAGGGGCGGTTTCTTGCGTTGTTTTGGCCCGGTTTAGGCTCGTTGGGTTTTTGTATTTAGCGCCCTTGGGCGTTATGGCCGCAGGATATGGTTTTGGGGCCGCATGGCGCTGCCTGTTTTGGGCGCTTATAGGAAATGGCTTTTGGTCTACGGGAACGGCTGTTTTTTATCCCTTGCCTTTGGATCATGCGGCATGGAATATCATATATTTCTCCCTGCTTGCCGTGGCCTTTACATGGATGATGGCGCCGTCCTTAAAAAGTACGTATGAACCGGCTGAGAAGACCCCAGTCCGAATTTCCGGGGTATGGCGCTTTGTGATCGCCGCCTGCGCCGCGGCTTTGTTGTTTCTGCCCTTGATAGTTTCTCTCAGGCAGGATGAGACTTTCGGCGCTTTTATCCGCGCCCAGGCTGAGGCCCTGTCTGACTTTTACGCCGGCTCCGCGGGAGCGGATGTTATGGAGGAGTCCGTTTTGAAACAGTATTTGACGCCTGATTTCATACTGCAAACTCTTATTTCTACGGCCCTGCGGGGCGGGGCGGCCGCGTCCTGTATGGCGCTTTTTCTTATTAACCGGCAAATAGCCCTGGTTATGGTCCGGATTTTTCGCCGGATCAAGAGCGGCGCGGTTCCGGAGGGCTTTCATGCGCCCCAGGTTTTTATTTGGGTTTTGTCTTTTTCCCTCTTGGGCATTCTTGCGGGGAAAAAATGGGCGATAATTCCCCTGGAAATTGCGGCCTGGAACGGTTTGGTTGTCTGCGGCATCCTGTACATGGTCCAAGGCGGAAGCATTGCGTTGTATTTTATCACCCGTGCAAATTTTCCGCCTTTTATGAGGCTGCTGCTGAACTTTCTCCTGTTTTTTTTGATCATCAGTCCTGGAATTAACGCGATATTTTTAGGATGTTTAATCCTATTGGGTATAGCTGAAAATTGGGCGCCCTTTCGGGCGCCGAAAATCAACGAATCGTCCTCTACTCCGGGGATGTGAATCAGGCGAAGGCGCCGCGGCGCCGGGTTCGGTTCAGGGTTCGTAAAACATAAGGAGCTTGGAATATGAAAGTAATTTTAAACAAGGATTTGAATCCTCTGGGAGAAGAAGGGGATGTCAAAGATGTAGCCAAAGGCTATGCCCGGAATTATCTTTTCCCCAGAGGCATAGCGCTGCCATATACGGAAAGGAATATCAAAAAATTTGAGTCCCGCCGGGAAGAAATCGAAGCCCGCAAAGCTATGAAACGGCAGGACGCTCTGAGCCTGAAAGAAAAATTGGAAGCCCTGGAACTGCTCATTACCATGCCCGCCGGGGCTAATGGGAAGCTCTATGGAGCCGTCACCAGCCAGGCAGTGGCGGAGGAACTTACAAAACAGGGATTTCCCACGGAAAGAAAGCGGGTTGAACTGCCGGGCAACAGCTTCAAGAGCGTAGGTAAATATAAGGTAACGGTTAAGCTCTACGAAGGCGCTCAGGCTGAGATTGGACTGACCGTGGAAGCTCAAATTATCAAGGTGGAACCCAAACATCCCGCTCCGGAGCGGAAAGAAAAACGACGCCATGAAAACCGCCCCGAAGAGCCGGCGGCTGAAACGGCGGAACTTCCGGCGGAAATTTCCGCAGCCGAAGAACCGGCTCCCGCCGCGGGCGAGGATTTGTCCGCCGTGGGACAAGACGCAAACCGGTAAGCCCCGGCGGCGGGCGTTTCCCTAAAATTTTATGGCGGCGGGACTTAAAGACAAAATACCTCCTCATAATGAAGAAGCGGAAAAAGCGACATTAGGGGCGATGCTCCTGGACTCCGAAGCTGTTTCCACTGCTATGCAGTATCTTAAACCCGGCGATTTCTATATCAACCGGAACCGCCGGGTTTTTGAGGCCCTCAGAACCCTCTCCGACAAGGGACAGAAGCAAGCGGATATCCTCACCATAGTAGACGAGCTCAAAAGGACCGGCGAGCTTGAAGGGGCGGGAGGGCCGGCTTATGTAGCGTCCCTGACCAACGTGGTGCCTACCGTCGCAAATATTGATTATTACGCAAAAATCGTTCAGGACTGTTCTCTCAAGCGATCTCTGATACGGGTTTCCAACGAGGTTGCCGCAAAGTCCTTTGATGAGTCCCAGGAATCCCGCGTCATTTTAGAGGAAACCCAACAACGGATATTTGAGCTCACCGATTCCAGGCAGACCCTCACTTTCAAAGAGATGAAAGACATTGTCCCGCCGGTCATTGACATCATCGAAAACCGCTACCACTCGAAAGGCCGGTATACCGGCGTTTCCTCCGGCTTTGATGACATTGATCAGTATACCTCCGGGTTTCAGCCTTCGGAATTGATCATCATAGGCGCCCGGCCTTCCATCGGGAAGACCGCCCTGGCTCTGAACATGGCGTCCAATATCGCCATACACCAGAAGGTCCCCGCGGCTTTTTTCACCTTGGAAATGTCAGATGTAGCTCTGATTCAGCGGCTTATTTCGGGGGAGGCGAATATCGAATCCAACGCCCTCAGACTAGGAAAACTAAAATCTTCGGAGTTCACCAGGCTTATTGATGCCGCGGGAATAATTTACGAGGCCCCCCTATATATTGTGGATATGCCGAACATGAAGCTCCTGGACCTGCGGGCCCAGGCCAGGCGGCTCCGCTCCCAGAAAAAAGTGGAGATTATTTTTATTGATTATCTTACCCTGGTTTCATCGGAGAATTCCCAGCTTCCCCGGCACGAGCAGGTGGCCGAAATATCCCGTTCCCTCAAGAGCCTTGCCCGGGAACTAGGTATTCCCATTGTGGCTCTTTCCCAGGTGCGCCGGGAAGTGGAAAGTAAACGGGGGGAACACGCGATGCGCCCGGGACTTGCGGACATCCGGGAATCCGGCTCAATAGAGCAGGACGCGGACTTGGTAATATTTCTGCACCGGGACAGAAGAACGGAGCAAAGCGATGAAGCCGAAGCCGAAGCCGGGCCGGGGATCATACCGACGGAAGTGATTATCGCTAAACAGCGGAACGGCCCGGTGGGAATCGTCAATATTCTTTTTCACGCAAAATTTGCGAAATTTACCCCGAAAACAAGGGAAAATTAAGTTTACCCTAAAGAACCTGAGACCGCAGATTTCACGGTTCCGGGTTCAGTAAAATAAGTTGTTGTCGAATTTAGGGTTCTACGAACCACCAGTTCATAGAACCGCAGTTCGCCAAGTCTAATGTTCTGGAGGAAGCATGGCGCTGACTGGTAAATATAATTTTGAGTTATTGAAAAATGAAGCGGAAGAAATGGTTTTTTCCGAATTGGAACGGCAGATTGAAGCCTTTGAGGGGGAAATTTGTACCTGTAACGATTGTGTTGTAGACATGGCCGCCATGGCCCTAAACAAGGTAAAACCCTGTTACCGTTTTTCCCTGCTGGGAACCCTGTATGCAACTCAGGCCGTGAACGAAGAATCTTACGCCCTCAGCATCCGGGAGGCTGTTTCAAACGCCATAGAGAAAGTGAGAACAAACCCCTCTCACGGCTAGGACATACCCGTTCATCATTGGACTTGTTCAACAACCTGTTTTACCGAACCCTACGGGTTCGGGTTGTTGAACAAGTCCTGCAAAATGCTCCGCATTTTGCTATTTTAAGCGGAATTTGTTCAATAACTGAAGTTGCGGAAACTGCGTTTCCGATGAACAACTCTATTGCCGGCGCCGCGCCGCATCCGCGCCGCATCCTCGCCGCATCACCCGGCCAAGAGCTTGTTTATGGCCGCGGCAGCCCGGCGGCCTTCGCCCATGGCAAGAATCACCGTGGCCGCGCCAAGAACTATATCCCCCCCGGCGTATACCCGGTCCAGGGAAGTCTTCTGCTCTTCATTGACAATGACGCGGCCCTTCGCGTCAGTTTGCAGCTTTGCGTTTGACCTTGCCAGCAGGGGGTTGGACTCATTGCCCAGAGCCACGATCACCGTGCCGCAGTCTAAGACATAAGAAGAGCCGGGGATGGCCGCGGGACTGCGGCGTCCTGAGCTGTCTGGTTCGCCCAACTCGTATTTTTGAAGTTCCATGCCGCAAACCCGGCCCTGGCCGTCCCCAAGAATCTTTACCGGATTCCGCAGAAAATTAAAAATTATCCCTTCTTCCATGGCGTGTTCCACTTCTTCCGCTCTGGCGGGCATTTCGTTCCTCGTGCGGCGGTAGATCAGGTGAACCTGTTCCGCCCCAAGACGCAGGGCCATGCGGGCGGCGTCCATGGCGACATTGCCGCCGCCTATAACAGCGGCGATCCTGGAAGAATACATGGGCGTGGCGGCCCTGCCGGGATCGTATGCTTTCATAAGATTCGTCCGGGTTAAGTATTCGTTGGCGCTGAACACGCCTGTCAAGTTTTCCCCGGGACAGCCCAGGAATTTGGGCAGCCCCGCGCCCGCGCCGATAAAAACCGCGTCATAGCCGTCTTCTTCCAAAAGTTCCTTTATGGACCGGGTTCGGCCAACCAGAAAATTGGTTTCAATATGAACCCCCATGTTTTTCAGATTGTCTATTTCCGCCCTGACTATGGCCTTGGGGAGCCGGAATTCCGGGATGCCGTAGACCATAACCCCGCCCGCCTTGTGGAAAGCCTCGAATATGGTTACCGAATGGCCTTCCCTGGCTATATCCGCGGCCGCGGTGAGTCCCGCGGGACCTGAGCCGATTACCGCGGCCCTCTTGCCCGTTCCGCTCTTGATGGGCGGGACGCCCGCTTCGCCCTGTTCCCGCTCCCAGTCAGCGGCGAAGCGCTCAAGCCGGCCTATGGCGACCGCTTTGTCCAGGCTTTTCAGGCTTTTCCCAAGGATGCACATGGCCTGGCACTGCGTTTCCTGGGGACAGACCCTTCCGCAGACCGCCGGCAGCAGATTTGTTTTCTTTATAATCCCCGCCGCCGCTTTAAAATCCCCCTTCCTGATTTCCGCGATAAACTGCGGGACAGGCACGCGCACCGGGCAGCCGCTGACGCAGGGCTCGTTCTTGCAGCCCAGGCAGCGTTCCGCTTCCAGGCGGGCCTGGCATTCGCCGTAACCCAGCGCGGCTTCGTTCATGTTTTTACGCCGGACCGCAGGGTCCTGAAGGGGCATCTCCTGGGGCGGGATAGCCATGCGCTCCTTGACGCCGCTTATTCCTCCGGCCTCCCCGCGCTCCAGCAAAGCCTCACGGGCTTTCGCTTCAAGCCAGGCTTTCCCCGGGGTTTCGTATTCCATAGTCATTTCCCCGCCGTCCCGTGAGGCGGCAGCCCCAGACCTATATGACATTCATGGTGATCCCTTTCTTCCCGCTCTTTGTAAGCCGTCATCCGGCTCATCATATTGTCAAAATCCACCTGGCGTCCGTCAAATTCCGGGCCGTCCACGCAGACGAACTTGGTCTTTCCGCCCACGGTAACCCGGCAGCAGCCGCACATCCCCGTGCCGTCTATCATGATTGTGTTAAGGGAAACAATGATCGGCACGTCAAATTCCGCGGCGGTTTTCACGCAGAACTTCATCATAACAGGCGGTCCTATGGCCGCGGCCAAATCCGGCTTAGGGACCATGGCGCAGAACTCCCTGAGAGGCTCCGTAACCAGAGCCTTGCGCCCGGCTGAACCGTCATCGCTTACGATTACAAGCTCATCCGCGCAGCTCCGAAGGGCTTCCTCAAAAACGAGCAGTTCCCTGCTGCGCGCCCCAATGATTACCTTTACATAGTTCCCCGCCCGCTTCATGGCCTGCGCGATAGGATAGAGAGGCGCCGCGCCTATGCCGCCGCCCACGCAGACCACCGCGCCGAACTTCTCGATGCGGGTGGGATTCCCCAGGGGGCCCAAGATATTTTCGATATAGTCTCCGGGCTTTTTTACGGCCAGCTTGTGGGTCGAAGCCCCCACGGTCTGAAAAACCAGGGTGATGGCGCCGGCCCCGGCGTCCGCGTCCGCAATCGTGAGGGGAATCCGCTCCCCCCATTCTGTGTCTGTCTGAACAATCACGAACTGCCCCGCTTTCCTTGCGCGGGCAATAAGCGGCGCCTCAACGGTCATCTCGAAAACCTCTTCTGAAAGCCGCTTCTTTGTCAGAATTTTATTCATGCTGTTTCTTCCTCTCCGCGGCGCGTGAAAGCCTCGCGGCGCGTTCCCATTCTAGCCGGGGAATTGGCCTTGTTCAACAACTTAAAGCCGCGGAAACTCCCCGGGGCCATAGAACCAGCCCGTAGAATCAGCGCATGGAGTTTTGCGGAATATCAAAAAGTTCTCCATATCCATAACAGTCCGCAAAACTCCTAAGCAATCTTGAGACCTCCGGTCTCGGCGGAGCCGGATTGCACATATTTCAGAAAAACCACTTGACAGCCGCTTTCTATCGAGTATATTATGACTTTGCTTGTTATTTTTTAGATTAAAGGGGGCGCGGCTATGTCCGTCCGGGTAAAGAAAGTTTTGACTTCTCCGGTTCACTCTTCCGCCGCTGTTCTACCCCCCCCCCCCCCCCCCCTGTTACAATTCCTTATACCACAAAGAGTTATATTCAATGAGCGGCTTCGTTACTTTTAAGACCGGCGGCATTATTACACGGAATAGCGGCGTTAGGGAATCAAATAGCGGAGCTACGGCATCAAATAACGGCGTCAGGGAATCAAATAGCGCCGCTAGGGAATCAAATAGCGACGTTAGGGAATCAAATAGCGCCGCCAGGGAGTGTCAAGGCAATTATACCGCCCGCAAGAGCGGATATTGATATGAAATGTAATGAAGGAGTTGAACATGAAAAAGCAAAAAGAATTTAACCAGGGTATTAAAGCTTCGGCCTTAGCCGCAGCTAAAGCTTCGGCCTTAGCCGCAGCGCTTTTCGCCGGCCTGCTGGCCCTGAGCGCGTTTGGGGGCTGCAAAAGCCACGTAGACGATTCCGTTCTTCCCGCGGTGTATACGCTTACCTTTGACAGCGCAGGCGGCTCGATCTTGGAAAACATAGCGGACAATGACAGGGCGGCAATCGCTTATCCCCCGGAACCCGTAAGAGCGGGCTTCGTTTTTTCGGGCTGGTTCAGCGGGCCCGAAGGGAGCGGCGAGAAATACAAGTGGCCCCACACCCTGACCGGAGACCTGACGATGTACGCCTATTGGAAGAGCGAAGTTGGGCCCTTCACGATTACCTTTGACATCGGAGGGGGCGGCCAGATAGTTGCGCCTGTAACGGAGCCCAGAGACAAGTTTATCGATGAGGAGCCCGCTCCCTTCCGGGAGGGCTTTGAATTCCGGGGCTGGTTCAACGCGCCTGAGGGCGGGTCCCGTTACCCCTTTCCCCACAAGATTGAGAAAGACTTGACCATGTACGTCCACTGGGCCGTCCCCGGAGAGCTGCCCGGGACTTCCGTGATTATCTTTGAAACCGACGGCGGCTCGCGGGTTGCCCCGGTAACGGCCTATATAGGCGATTCCATTCTGGAGCCCGGTAAACCCGTCAAGGCCAGCCATACCTTCCTGGGCTGGTTCTACGAGGCCGCGGACGATAACGATAATAAGGTGAAACACGCCTTTCCCTACCTTTTGCAGAGCGGCAGCGTAACTATGTACGCCCACTGGGAACTGAGCCGCTTCATCCTTACCTTTGACAGCAGGGGCGGCTCGGAAATCGCGCCCATAACGGCTGACAAAGGAACAAAGATTCCAAAGCCCAGAGACCCCGTGAAGAGCGGCTATAAATTTGCGGGCTGGTATAACGAGCGCGATGAGGGAGAGGGGGAACTGTATAAGTGGGACACGGATTATGAGTTAAACAGCAACACCGTAATCATGTACGCCCACTGGAACCCTGACAGGGAGGCGGACAAGCCGTACAAGGTTATCTTTAACGCCCACGGGGGAATTACTGAGGATGAACTCACCCACTATACCGGAAACCCTTTGACGTACTTCCCGGATTTTCCCAAAGACGATGATTACAGCGAGGCTGTGAACGAAGCTAACGAGGGATTTAAAGGATGGTTCGAAGCGGAAAAAGGCGGCACTAAGCTCGGCTCCACTTACCCTTTGACCGGGGACATAACCCTGCACGCCCAGTTTGTAAGAACATACACAATCATCTTTTACGGTACCGATGCTCTTCCCATAAAGAAGACGGAAGGAGAGTCAGTTACGCTGCCCGCCTACCCCAACAACATATTCGGTGAATATGAATTCCTGGGCTGGTGGGACAAGGTAGCGGGCGGCGGCATCCAATACGGACCTGACATTGAGGTGACCAAGAACCTGGTACTGTACGCCCATTTAAGGCCCCAAAACCAAATTCAGATTACTTTTGACACCCGGGGCGGTTCCGCGGTGAACTCAGTATCCGCCTACCCGGGGGATCGCGTCGCCCAGCCGGCGGCGCCCACGCGGACGGGCTATATCTTTGACGGCTGGTATGATGACTATGATGACAGCGATCCCGATATTGACGTGAGCAAAAGAATCAATTTCGCGAAGTTCCAGGCGAGCGCCGGAGACATAACCCTGTACGCCAAATGGAGGCCGGTCACATATACAGTGATATATTACACCAACCGGCATACGACCGATAATAACTTCAGATATGTCGATGTAGAATATGACGCCACCATAACCCTGGATGACGGCAAAAACCTTGACTGGGTGATAGCCGGAACGCACAAATTTGTGGGATGGAACACTGAAAAGAACGGCGTGGGCGGCGTCTATTACTGGGCGAATCAGGGGCAAAAGAATCTGCGGGACACAGAGGGCGCCATAATCCTCTACGCCCAGTACAGCGTAAACGAGCCTGATATGTGGACAGTAACTTTTCACTTCAACGATCAGGGCGTTACGCCCGATTCAGCGGTGAGGGTTATCAAAAGCGCCGAGATTAGCGCGCCTTCTGAGCCCAAGAGGCCGGGTTATACTTTTATAGGCTGGTTCGCCTCTCCGGACAGCTCAACTAAATTCACCTGGCCCTATACGCCGACGGCTAACGTAGAGATGTACGCCCGGTGGGAGCGAAAAACCTACAACATCACATATTTCTCAACTGATGGTTTAGGGACATTTGTGAAATTGGATGAGGCTGGTAACGGAGGCAATCCGCTCAGCTTTACCCATGATAACCCCACATTTGGATTGAAGAATGCAGCAAAGACTGGTTATGGCTTTGAGGGCTGGTACTCGAATATAAACTTCGTGGGGAACAACGTTACCAGCATAAGGCCCACGGACTACGACAACGATCTCACGCTCTACGCGCGTTGGAGCAATGCTAAAATCAGCGCGATAACATTTAACGCTAATGGCGGCTCAAACGGTTCGCCAAATGTTCACGCCACATTCGGCCTCCCCATGCCGTCCGGGCTGAACGCTCCAAGCAGAGTGGGTTACGATTTTGCGGGCTTTTTTGACACCTCGAAGAACGTGCAATACTACGACGCGGCCATGAGAAGCGTCCGGGTGTGGGACAGTGAGGCTGTAACGGCCACGCTCACAGCTTACTGGGATGTAAGGACAAACACGATTACCTACGACACCAGAACCGCAAACGCCGTAGAAATCGACGGCTATAGTGTCGAAGATCTTCCCTACCTCCTCCTGGAAAAGCCTAAGGCGGAACGCAAAGGATATACCTTTGCCGGCTGGTACGATAACATAGCTCTTTCCGGGAGCCCGGTTGTCAGACTAGACAAGAACAGCAGCGGGGATAAAGTCTTCTACGCAAACTGGGCGCCCATCAGATATACAATCACCTATAGCATGAACGGCGGAGCCAACGCGTCGGGAAACCCGGCATCCTACACCGTTGAAAGTCCCACTACCCGGCTGCTCGCTCCACCCGCCCGCACGGGATATCAATTCCTCGGCTGGTATGAGGACGGCTTGTATCAAAAAACAACCACTACCGCGTGCACGATCGGCGAAATCGGGAATAAAACCATCTACGCACGATGGGAGAACATCTCTTACACGGTGACTTACAACGCCAACGGCGGGAGCGGAAGCACCGCTTCAAGCCTCTTTACAACTACCGCCAGCACGGTTACCCTGGCCGCCAGCAGCTTTAACAGGGCGGGCTATGTCTTTGCGGGTTGGAACACCCGGAGTGACGGCGCGGGAACGCTTTACCCCTCGGGGAGGCCGGTAACCGGGCTCTCAACCGTAGTGGGGGCAACGGTGCCGCTCTACGCCTACTGGCTGCCCCTGGCCAGGACCATAGAGCTTGACAAGCCCTGGAGAACCGAAGGCGCCGTTGATGGGAAATACCGCTGGGCATATAACGTAGACCGGCAAGAATACGTTATCTATGCCAATAACTGGCCGTCTGGGGAAGAGGAGATATACGTAACCGGAAGCACCACGGAAGCGCGGATCCGCGTGGTGCCGGAGACGATGGTCCTCTCGGATTGGAATCAGAGTGTGCGGGGCATAAACACCAATACGATACAAAACTACGTGATTAAAAGTAACGCTTACGCATGTGACACCTGGAAAGTCATGGAAGGCTACCCCGGAAACAGAAAAATACCGGAGTATATGTTTAAGCTGCATTCGAACAACGCCCACTGGCAGACCATTGTATTTGTGAACGCGGAGATCAGACTGAGCGATGGAAGGACGCGCTCCCCGGTTGACGTGGGCCCCTATCACGATGGAGACGGAACAGGATTTATACACGGCGGCAGAGACTATGGACACAGCGACTATGAAGTGCACGCAACCCTCCAGTTTAGGGGCGCTTATAACGTTCTGGAAAATACAAGGGGCAAGGCGGTCGCCGTTTGGGACTCCAAGGCGGAAGCCAATGTTTACAATGCCGAAGTGCCGACGCCGCCTGACAGCGACAGCGTTGACAGTTGGAGGACCAGCCACAACCTGCCTTATTGGGAGGCCTATAGAATAACCTGCCTGCGTCTTGTGGATAAATGGGGACTCC
>JAITSE010000038.1 GCA_031288005.1 Treponema sp. | reverse complement strand
CTTACGCCGTCTGTGGAATACGCCGCCTTGCCGCCTGCGCCGCCCGCCACGAATCTGGCGTTGGCGTCTTCGCCGCCGTAGCATATAGCGGTGATTTCGGCGCCGCCAAACTTAGTATCGCTCACCGCCGTCCAGCTTACGCCGTCTGTGGAATACGCCGCCTTGCCGTCTTTGCCCGCAGCCACGAATTTGCCGCCCCCAAAAGCTATGGCGTTGATGCCGTTTATACCTGTGGTATTCGCCGGCGCCGTCCATATCAGCGCGTTCGCCTGCCAGTGCGCGTAGAACGTTATGTTTTTGCTCAGCTTGTACGGCCACTCGTATTGCGTCCCGCCGCTTGCCTTATTGTACCAGCCCAGGAAGGTATAACCGCTCCGCGTTGGGTCCGCGGGCTGTAGAACGCTCGTCCCCGAATCGGCCTTCACCGCCGCGACTGCCGAGCCGCTCTGACTTTTAAAGGTAAGCGTGTACTGTTTGGGCGCCGACGTCCCCTCTGCCCTCCATTGGGCGTGCATCGTTACATCTCCGGTCACTATATGGGGCCAGGAATAAAGCCCCCCGCCCTCTTCCTCGCTGTACCAGTTTATGAAAATATAGCCCTTTTTCTCAGGCTCTCCGGGCTTTTGAACCCTGGTCCCTTCATACGCCGTTATGGTATCTATACCAGAGCCGCCGTAGCTTTCAAAATCAATCGTGTACTGCTCAGGCTCAGCATCTTCATCTGAGCGCCAGTAGGCGTACATGGTCAGGCTCTTTGTAAGAAGATGGGGCCATGTATAAAGCTCCCCGCCGCGTGTCTTATTGTACCAGCCTGTGAAAATATAGCCGTCTTTTTCCGGGGCATCAGGCTCCTGGACGCGGCTTCCCTCGGCTGACGTTACGGACGAAACCGCATCGCCTCCCTTGCTGCTAAAAGTAATCTTAAACTGCGCCCCTGTTTCGATCCCTTCGCCTGTGGGGTTAGTGCAGGCCGCCAGCGCCAGGGCGCAGGCCAGCGCCAGGGCGCAGGCCTGCGAAAACGCCGGTTTCATAAAGCGATTGTTTTTCATATTTGCTCTCCTCTTCAAAACATGAGATTATTATCGTTTCCGCCGTCCGGCGGGACAGAAGTTTTATTTGATTTAATAGCGCCGTTATCCGACGAGTTAACGCCGCTATCCGGCAAGATAACGGCCTTGTTTTTGAGGCCGGCTTCGCTGGATTCATTATATAACTCTTTGCGGTATAAGGAATTGCAACAGGGGGGGGTAAAATCGCGGCGGAAGAGAAAACTGGAGAAGTCAAAGCTGTCTTTGCCCGGACGAACATTGCCGCGCCCCCTTTCAATCAAAAAATAGTAAACCCATTCAAAAGATAATGCTGACTATAATATTATACACCACTGCCGGAAAAAACACAATCTTTTTTTCGCACTTGAAAAAAGCCCGCCGCCCGCGAGAGGTTTTCCCGTGAGAGCGGCGGGCATGGATGTAAAGGTGGTATTCATTCCGCCTTATTCTCCCAAGCGTAAACTCATAGATCGGTTGTGGAAATTTATGAAAAGCAAACTACGTTCGAGGCGTTATAAGCAGTTTGATGTATTTCGGCAGCAGATTGATTCGATAATGCAGAACCCCGCCGCGGAGCTCAAACCTGCGGTTTGGCGGGGAAGATGTAGCAGCGCATTCCGCTGCGAACCGGCTCGGAAGAACCCATGCGGGGAGTTTTTTGGGGCCTTAAGCCCCAAAAAACTCCAAAAAAAAGCGGAATCGAAAACCTGGAACCGCAGGTTCCTTGGCTTTCCGGTCCCGCTTTCTCACTCCTGCAAATTGGAATAGACCGTCAATTTTCTGGTGTAATCAAACGCCACAAACCTGCCGGCGCCGTAGACTGGGGCGCAAATTATGGAATTGCCCAACGCAGAGTTAGCGTTCACCTTCGTCCAGGTTTCGCCGTCCGGGGAATACGCCGTCTTGCCGCCTTCGCCCACCGCCAGGAACCTGCCGTTTCCGCAGTTTCCGAAGGTTATGCCCTGGATGTCGGCGCCATCAAACTTAGCATCGCTTACCGCCGTCCAGGTTACGCCGTTTGTGGAATATGCCGCCCTGCCGGAAGTACCCACCGCCACAAACCTGGCGTTAACGCCTTCGCCGCCGTAGCTTACGCCAGTAATGATGTCGGAACCACCGCCGCTAAACTTAGTATCGCTTACCTTCGTCCAGCTTGCGCCGTCAAGGGAATACGCCGCCATGCCGAAACGTCCCACCGCCACGAACTTGGCGTTAACGCCTTCGCCGCCAAAGGCTATGCAAAAGATCTCGGCGCCGTCAAACTTAGTATCGCTTACCGCCGTCCAGGTTACGCCGTCAGGGGAATATGCCGCCTTGCCGTCAGCGGTCACCGCCACGAACCTGCCGGAAACGTCGGAAGCTTCGTTTCCAAAGGCTATGCTGGTGACTTTGGAATCGCCAAGCTTAGTATCGCTTACCGCCGTCCAGGTTACGCCGTCTGTGGAATACGCCGCCTTGCCGCCTTCGCCCACAGCTACAAACCTGGCGTTAACGCCTTCGTTTCCGAAGGCTACGGCGGTGATAGCGGAATTGCCAAACCCGGTATTGCCGCTTGCGGTCCAGGTTTTGCCGTCAGGGGAATATGCCGCCTTGCCGCCTTCGCCCACAGCTACAAACCTGGCGTTAACGCCTTCGTTTCCGAAGGCTATGCCTTTGATACTGCTTATACCTGTGGTATTTGCTGCCGGCGCCACCCATATCAGCGCAGTGGGGTCCACGATACCTCCACTGTAAAATAGGTTGCTGCTCAAGCTACCCTGGTATCCCTCACGGGTAACGTTTACCTTAAACCATTTGTTCAGATCGGCTTTAACAAGGGTATAGGTTTTGTATACCGCGCCTATGATATTAGAGAAAGGTCCGGTCTCGAAATCGCTTGTCTGCCACTGATAGCTGACGGCTCCATCACCGCCAAGGTCATCGATGCTGGCGTTCAAAACCACGTCCACAATGTCCACGCCTTCTATCGCGTATTCTATGATGACGGAGCCTTCTATGAAATGGGAACCCACCGGTCCTCTAGCCTCACTCTTTACGGCGCCCTCATATCCGGCACGGATAACCATTACCATGATGTATTTGCCCAGATCATCCGCAGCGACGGTATAAGTTCTGCCGTTTGCGCCCGCAATGGCGGTGTAGTCCCCGTATACGCTTCCGCCGCGCTGCCATTGATAACTGACGGCTCCATCGCCGCCAAGGTTATCGATGTTGGCGCTCAAGTCCGCGCCCTCTGTGGCATCGCCGTCTATACTTACGGTGCCGCTAATCATGGGAGGTAAATTATCATCGTTAATCCAGCGAGCGTAGAGCGTTACCTTTCCGCCGGCTTCGCTTACCAGGTCTGTTACCTTCCCGCCCGCGGCGTAGTTAATGCCCAAGCCGTCAACCTGACTGTTCCATCCGGCAAAGTTATAACCCCCTCTGGTAAAGCCGTTTTGCGCCAGAGAGCTTTCCACGCCGTACACATGACCGGTTGAAGCGGTGCTTCCGGTTCCGCCGTTCGCGTTGTATTCCACTGTGTAGGCTATCCCGCTCCAGTGGGCGTACATAGTCAGGCTCCCGGTCAGCGTGTGGGGCCACTCGTATTTCGTCCCACCGCTTGCCGCGCTGTACCAGCCCTGAAAGATATAACCGGGCCGCACGGAGTCTTGCGGACGGGAAATCGAAGTTCCCTCGTTCCCGCTTGCGGCGCTTGTCTCTGAGCCGCCCTGGCTGTCAAAAGTAATTGTATATTCCCCGCTCTCCTGCCAGTGGGCGTACATAGTCAGACTCCCGGTCAGCGTGTGGGGCCACTCGTATTTCGTCCCGCCGCTTGCCGCGCTGTACCAGCCCTGAAAGATATAACCGGGACGCACGGGGTCTTGCGGCTTTTGGACACTGGTCCCTGCTTCATCCGTTACCTCATCAACATTCGAGCCTCCGCCACTGTTAAAGGTGATAGTATACTGCATATCCTGGGGCGTATCGATTTTTTCATTATTTTCCTTGATCACTATGATGCTAGGACATGAGGACAGCGCCAAAACGCAAGTCAGTAATAAGGCGGAGGCCGGCAGCACCGCCGGGTTCATAAAAGCGTATACTAAAGTCCGCTTATTCTTCTTGTGCATCAGCATCCGCTTCATTTTCACCGCCTTGCGGCGGGATATTTTTGCTAAAGCTCACTGTCAAGTCCTCTGCCCCGCCGCAGCTCTGGAACTCGTATGTCCCGCAGTGTATGGTTATTTTGGTACGGTATTTGCCTCACATATATTGAAATATACATCACACTTTGAATAAATACTATGTTTTTTTAACTTAATTATACAAAAAAAGGATCAGGGGTATACGCTTACGATGCCGCGTCTATCTTTTTACGCAAAACGCATATCTGCCGGCGTACTTCCTCCGGCGCGGGACCGCCAGGAAGATTCCGGGCCTCCACGCAGGAATGAGGACCAAGGAAATCATAAATGTCCGTCTCAAAAAGGTCTGAACGGGCCTTGAGTTCGGCAAGGCTCCGTTCCACAATGGCGCGCTGCCCGGCGGCTATACAGTCCCGCACCACCAGGGCGGCTGCTTCGTGGGCTTTCCTGAAAGGGAGGCCCTTACGAACAAGGTATTCCGCAAGGTCTGTAGCTTCAAGAAAACCATCTGCACAGGCGGCCTCCATGCGATGAGTGTTAAAAACGGCGCTGCCCGTCATACCTCGGAACATTCTGAGGCAGGAGCGGACCGTATCCAAGCTGTCAAAGAGGGCCTCCTTGTCTTCCTGGAGGTCCTTGTCATAGGCGTAGGGAAGCCCTTTGAGGAGGGTGATAAGCGTAGTAAGATTGCCCGCGGTCCGGGCCGCTTTGCCACGGATAAGTTCGGCAAAATCGGGATTTTTTTTCTGAGGCATAATTGAGGAACCGGTGCTCCACTTTTCCGCTAAATCAATAAATTTGAATTCCTCGCTGGCCCAAATAACGATATCTTCACAAAAGCGGGAAAGATGGGTCATCAGAATAGCGCAGGCCGAGGCCAGTTCCAGAGCAAAATCCCTGGCGGCCACGGAATCCATGGAGTTTAGAGTCGGGCCGCTGAAGCCCAGGTCCCGGGAGACGCCTTCCCGGTCCAGTGGCAGGGTCGAACCGGCCAGCGCTCCCGCTCCTAAAGGACACTCGTCCAGGCGGACAAAGGCGCCGCTGAAACGTCCGCAGTCCCGCTCAAGAGCGGCGCACCAAGCAGCAAGGTGATGCCCCAGGGTCACTGGCTGGGCCCGCTGAAGGTGAGTGTACCCGGGCATGACCGAAGCCGCGTGTTCCTCCGCCCTGTCCAGGAGGTCCCGGACGGTTGCTAAAAGCTCATCGAGTATTTCTGGGACAACCCGCTTGAGGTAGAGTCTGAAATCCACAGCCGTCTGGTCGTTCCGGCTTCGTCCGGCGTGGAGCGTCCGGCCCATATCCCCAAGGCGGTCGGTCAAGACCCCCTCAATAAAGGAATGGATGTCCTCGGCGCCCTCGTCAATTTCCAGGGCGCCGGATTCAAGCTCTCGGGATATATGTTCCAGTTCTGCGTCCAGAGCCGCCGCGGTTTCCCGGGGAATTATTCCCCTTCGTCCCAGCATTACGGCATGGGCGCGGCTCCCCTGAATGTCATCCAGAGCAAGCCGCCTGTCCACCATAATGGAAGCCTGAAACGCAAACGCTTCGGCCTCCGGTTTTTCTTTAAGGCGGCCAGCCCAGAGTATCCTGGCCATCAATCCCGCTTTTTTGCAGTCTTACGCCGGGATCCGCGTTTATCCTGTACAGAAGAAGCTGCGCCGGCTTCGGCGCCATGCTCCATAAGAGCCCTTACCAGGACCGGCAGGCCGTATAACCGGATAAAGCCTTTGGCATCGGCATGGTTATAGAGTTCCCCGGTGGTAAAACTGGCAATGCTGACATTGTACAGGGAATAGGGAGAAGAAACCCCGGCGGAGGAAATAGAGCCTTTGTAAAGTTTAACCTTTACCGTGCCTGAAACTGTTTTCTGGGTAGCGTCCACAAAGGCGGAAAGAGCCTCTCTTAGAGGAGTAAACCAAAGCCCACCGTAGATCGCTTCTCCCAGTTTCTGTCCTACCTGCTGCTTAAACGCGTAGGTCTGCCGGTCAAGGCAGATATGCTCAAGCTCCTTGTGGGCGTAATAAAGTATGCTGCCTCCCGGGGTTTCATAGACGCCCCGGCTTTTTATCCCCACAACCCGGTTTTCCACCAAGTCTACAAGGCCGACGCCATGGGCTCCGCCTATCCTGTTGAGAGTCTGAATAAGGGTAACGCCGTCCATTTTCTTGCCGTTCACCGCCACCGGGACGCCCGTGTTAAATTCGATTTCCACGTATTCAGGCTTATTGGGCGCTTTTTCTGGCGGCACGATCATTTTAAGCAGAGTTTTGAGAGAGGGTTCGTTGGCCGGGTTTTCCAGTTCCAGGCCCTCGTGAGAAATATGCCAGAGGTTGTCATCCCGGCTGTAGGAATCTTTCTTTTTTGCGGGAATCGGAAGTTTCCGCCTTTGGAGATAACGGATCTCGTCTTCCCGGCTCTTGAGTTTCCATATCCGCCAGGGAGCGATAATTTCAAGGTCCGGAGCAAGAGCCGTGATCCCCAAATCGAAACGCACCTGATCGTTTCCCTTGCCTGTGGCGCCGTGGGCTATGGCCGCGGCCTTCACTTTCCGGGCGTAATTTACTAAAACCTTTGCGATAAGGGGCCGGGCTGTAGAAGTGCCAAGCAGGTATTTATCTTCGTAGAGGGCGTTGGCTTTGAGAGTGGGCCAGATATAGTCCTCCACATATTCTTTTTTTACATCCGCTACATAGCATACTTTGGCCCCGCTGTCCAGGGCGCGCTGTTTGACAGCTTCCCAGTCCGCATCTTGACCGACATCCACGCAAACCGCCGTAATTTCGCAGTCCTGGTTTTCTTTAAGCCAGGGGATAATCGCCGTGGTATCGAGGCCGCCGGAATAGGCGAGAACGATCTTTTTCATAAAATACACTCCTGTTGTTTATTTCTCTCCGCAATATAAAGCGCCTCCCGGGATACAATATTCAGAAGGCCAAAATTAAATAAACTATACCGCATAACGCCGGATTTCTACAAGGACCACCGAGAACATTCGGAGCTAAACTACCGCGCAATCTCCCCGCGGCGGAAAACGCGGACTATTGACGCTTGTATACAAGAATGGTAGATTATCATATCAACAGGATTAAGGAAACGTTATGCTGGAATTAACACGACAAAGTATCGCCGCCCATAAAAAAGATTTTGAAAGGGCCGGTATCCGGCTTCCAGGCTTCGACATTGACGCGGCGCGGAAGGCTACTTTTGAGCGTCCTGTCTGGGTACACTTCAGCGTGGGGAACCTATTCAAGGCCTTTCACGCATATCTTGCCCAGAAACTCATCGAAACGGGCGTCTCGGACCGGGGGATCATCGCCGCGGAGCCCTTTGATTATGACGCGGTAACCCGGGTCTTTCCCTGCCACGACAACCTTTTTCTGCGGGTAGTGATGAAAGCGGACGGCGGCCTGGACAAGGAGCTAATCGCCTCGGTAACCGAAGCCCTGGCCGCGGATTCATCGGGAGATGACTGGGCGCGGCTTAAAGAAATCTTCCGCTCCCCCAGCCTTCAGGTGGTTTCCCTGTCCATTACCGAGAAAGGCTACGACCTCAGAACCTTAGACGGCGGCTTCCGAGACGAAATACTTAAAGAATTTGACGCCGGCCCCGCCGCGCCGGGCCACGCCATGACCAAACTATGCGCCCTGGTATATGAACGGTGGCGGTCAGGTGGAACGCCCCTTACACTACTCAGTACGGACAATTTCTCCCACAACGGAGACAGGCTTAAAGACGCGATTCTCACTATCGCCGGGGAATGGAAAAAACGGGACCGGGTGGAGCATGGCTTCATCGATTACCTTCAAGACGAATCCAAGGCGGCTTTCCCTCTGAGCATGATAGACAAGATCACTCCCTATCCATCGGAGCGGGTGAGAGAAGCCCTGGCCACGGCGGGATTTTCAGGGCTTGATGCGATCAAAACTTCAAAAGGGGCTTTGGTTACGCCTTTTGTGAATACCGAAGAAGCGGAATATCTTGTGATCGAAGACCGTTTCCCCAACGGAAGGCCGGCGCTTGAAAAAGCCGGGGTATACTTTACATCCAGGGAGATAGTGGATCAGGTGGAAAGGATGAAGGTTTGTACCTGCCTTAACCCCCTGCATACGGCCTTGGCGATCTTCGGCTGTCTTTTTGGTTACAACTCCATTGCCGGGGAAATGAAAGACCCGGACCTTGCGCGGCTGGTCCGCAAAATAGGCTATGACGAGGGGATGCCGGTAGTCACGGATCCTGGAATCATCAAGCCCGGGGAGTTTATCGAAGAAGTGCTGAAAAAACGTCTCCCGAATCCCAACATTCCCGACACGCCTCAGCGCATCGCCACGGATACTTCCCAAAAGCTGGGCATAAGGTTTGGCGAGACAATAAAACTCTATATGAAAAAAGAAAGAGGCGGAACGGAAAAACTCACGCTCATTCCCTTGGTAATCGCGGCGTGGTGCCGTTACATCCTGGCGCTTGACGATACGGGCGCCGCGTTTACGCCCAGCCCTGACCCTCTGCTTGCGGAGCTTAAGCCTATCCTTGCGGGAGTGGCCCTGGGCGATCCCAATTCAGCGGCGGGCAGACTAAAGCCCATCCTCTCAAACGAAAAGATCTTCGCCGTGAACCTCTATGACGCAGGTTTAGGAGAAAGGATTGAATCTTACTTCGCCGAGTTGATTGCCGGGCCCGGCGCGGTACGGAAAACCCTGCAAAAATATCTATGAAAACCGCAAAGACATTGCGAAGGAGCGTACTATGAAAATTGTATTCCGCTGGTTCGGATCAAAAGACGACAGCGTAAGCCTTGAACAGATACGGCAAATACCGGCGGTAAGCGGCGTGGTAGGAATGTTATCTGATATTCCCGCGGGAGAAGTGTGGCCCAAAGAGCGCATTGCCGCGCTGAAAAAAGAAGTGGAAGCCTCAGGACTTGAACTTGAAGTTATAGAAAGCGTGAACATCCACGATTCCATAAAGACAGGATCTCCTGACAGGGACCGCTGCATAGAAAACTACAAAATCACTATTCGGAACCTTGCGGAATACGGCGTTAAAGTAATTTGTTATAATTTTATGCCCGTCTTCGACTGGACCCGCAGCGAGCTTGCGAAACCCCTGGGGGACGGTTCCACCGCTCTTTCCTATGAGCAGGCGGAAATTGACAAAATCGATCCCGAAAAAATGGTGGAAACCATAAACAGCGCTTCCTGCGGCTACAGTCTGCCCGGATGGGAGCCGGAACGGTTAAGCAGGCTCAAAGAACTCTTTGCCGCTTACCGGAATGTCTCGGAAGATAAACTCGCCGGGAACCTCAAATATTTTCTTGAAAAGATCATCCCAACCTGTGAAGAATATGACGTGAAAATGGCCATCCACCCTGACGACCCGCCGTGGAACATTTTCGGCCTGCCGCGGATCGTCCGCAACGCCGCCGATCTGGAACGGCTCCTGGGTATGGTGGACAGCCCATACAACGGCCTTACCCTCTGTTCCGGGTGTTTCGGTGCGGATCCCAAAAACGACATTCCCGCCATGATACGCCGCTTCAGTTCCCGCATCCATTTTGCCCATGTACGGAATATAAAAATACACCGTCCCGGCAGTTTCAACGAAGTTTCCCACCTCTCAGCGGACGGCAGCCTCGACATCTACAAGATTATGAAGGCCTACCACGACACCGGCTTTCAGGGCTATCTGCGGCCTGACCACGGACGGATGATTTGGGGTGAAAAAGCGCGTCCCGGTTACGGCCTCTACGACAGGGCCCTGGGCATCGCATACATCAACGGCCTCTGGGAAGCGCTGGAAAAATCCTCAAAGTAATAGAGTTGTTCGTCGAAAACTTCGGAAACATCGGAAACGAAGTTTCCGCTGTTTACGCGTTTCCGCCGAAGAAGTCCAATATATGCTGTGAGAGTGGGATTTTATCCCACGGTACCCGTCCGGGTACACACGACTTCCAATCGTGCACCTTCGACCGCTCGGTCATCTCTCCATTGTAAAAACTGTAAAACCGTGGACGGCAAACGCCGCTTCCCGGAGAGAGAGGGATTCGAACCCTCGGAACCAGTGAGGTTCTACGGTTTTCGAGACCGTCCGATTCGACCGCTCTCGCATCTCTCCAAGACGTCTCTGAAAGCCAAAACTGGATTTCAGAGACGCCATATATGAGGCTGACACGACTTGAACGTGCGACCTGCAGATCCGCAATCTGCTGCTCTATCCATCTGAGCTACAACCTCTTTTCGGAGCAGGGGGGATTTGAACCCCCGGTACCCGGTTAAGGTACGACGGTTTAGCAAACCGTTGGTTTCGACCGCTCACCCACCGCTCCTAGAAGTCGCTATAACTGTAACATACAACGATTTTTTGTACTAGCCCCGGCCGTTTTGGGAAATACCGCACAACACCTCACGCCGTTTCCCTAAAAAACGAGAAGCAACCAGGGTTTATGCGGGATAATATATCGTCCGTTTTCGAGTGGCAGTAAATCACTAATTCCTTATACCATAAGGAATTAGCCCGTTTGCCCAGAGGGAGATTTGAACTCCCATGCTTTTGAAGGCACTGGTACCTGAAACCAGCGTGTCTACCAATTCCACCATCTGGGCTTTAAAAACAGGATAGGGGAAAGAATGTAGTTAGTCAAGCCAGGCAGGCCAGCCAGGCAGGCCAGCCTGCACCCAACAGACGCCAGAGGCGGAGTCATTGTCCTTGGTATCCGCTGAGCGTGAAAGAAAACGGGTTTCTTATGAATGGGGGCGCGTTTTCCGCGCGTTGGGCGGCAAACCGCCGCATCACTGCCGCGCCCCCCTACGTCCGCACTTCGTTGCGTCCTACCCCCCTCCTAGGGGCTTCGCCCCTAAGAC
>JAITSE010000012.1 GCA_031288005.1 Treponema sp. | reverse complement strand
AATGAGGGGATGAGTGAATACATACATCAATCCCCCAATGTGCCGGTAATGCTGTATCACATAGTATGCCCAGCGAAGCAGCGGCGTGTGGTAATTAGCGAAGAAGTGGATAAAACGCTGAAAGAAGTGTGTGAAGAAATCAGCAAGAGATATGAAATACAATTTTCAGAGAGTAGGAACAGAAGATGATCATGTGCATTTTCTGATACAATCTGTTCCAGCATATAGTCTGACAAAGGTAGCAACAACGACAAAAAGCATAATTGCGAGAGAAATATTTGAGAAACATGCAGAAGCAAAGAAGGAATTATGGGGAGGGTGATTCTGGGCAGATGGACATTTCATAAGCAGGGTAAGTAAACAAGGCAAGGAATACGTGATAACGAACTATGTCAAATCACAGGGGACGACAGAACATTACAAACAACTGCATAAGATAAAGGACGAGTCACAGCCATCTTTGTTTGACTGATTTTCAAACAAAAATCTTAAAATACCCGCCCCTTGGGGCGGGGATTTTTTATTCACCGGTCCTACTATCGTTATTCTTCTGACAGAAAATAACGAGTACGCTCTGAGCGAGGGGTGCTTGCGGCGGGCCAAAATGTGGCGGAGAAAAACCGCGTCGGGGCCTCGTTGCATTGTGGTGGCGAACCAGACCGGGGGTCAGACCTGGAGGACCAGTCCGGGAATCCTGGGAAACCGCGGTTCTACGAACTGAAGGTTTCCTAGGGTTCCCAAGCGGTCACCGTGAAGCAAATTACAATGGCTGGGCCATATATGGGGTATGAAAAAGTTAAGATTGCTTGAGCAAGGCGTGCAGTTTTTGACCTGTAAAAGCGTGAACCATGAGGTCCAGTGTCAAAAACTGCTTCATATTTAGCGGCCCACAAGGGTCGCAGCCAGCAGGTTGGAACCGGAGGTTCCAACCTGCTAAGCAATCTGCTTTGCAGATTGCACAGGCCCCAGTATTGGGCAAAGGCAGGCCCCCCTGTTTTTCGGCCCTTTTCCCTCCGTTTTCCAGTCCCATTCCCACATCCTACAGTTTTTGACCCATAAAAGCGTGAGACATGAGGTTTAGTGTCAAAAACTGTTTAGCAATTTGTGCGGCCTGAGACTTTCGGTCTCCGGTCTCAGCGGTCTCCGACCGCACAAATTGCAAGCCCCCCGGCTAAGCTCCACGGACAAGCCGCTTTCGGGGCCGGCCTTTGGCGGTCTCAAAGTTTCCTTTAGAAGTTCTATGGTCTTTTGTGGAAGCCTTAGGAAACCCTGGGACAGCCGGTCCCTTAGCGGGTTCCAAGTCTCCTGTAGAAGTCTTACAAAAGACTATAGAGGTTCCATACTTATAGTGTAAAACCTGGCGACCCTACGGGTCGTTAAGCAGTTTTGGACTGAAACCTCCGGTTTCTTGGGTCCAAAACTGCCTGCTGGTAGGCAGTTAGCAAAGAAAATGCGGGTTAATGGGGGGTCCGGGGGGCCTTGGGCCCCCCGGCGGGGGCGTTGCGGGGGCAGCGCCCCCGCTGAGGGGGGTGGTGGAGGCCCGTAGGGCCGGAACCAGGGGGGAGACTTCCCCCCCTCTTATTCATACCGTAGCGCGTCTATCGGATAGAGGCCCGAAGCTTTCCGGGCGGGATAGTAGCCGAAGGAAACCCCCACCAGGGCGGCGAACAGGACTGCCGCCGTGACGACTGCGGGGTTAATATGCGCGGGTACGGCAAGCATGACCAGGATGCGGCAGACCAGAAAGGCCAGCCCTATCCCCAGGAGGCCTCCCAGGAGGCTCAAGATAACGGACTCCGACAGGAACTGAAAGAGAATATCCCGCTTCCTGGCGCCTACAGCCATGCGGAGGCCGATCTCACGGGTCCGCTCCGTTACGGAGACCAGCATGATGTTCATGATACCTATGCCCCCGACCAGGAGAGAGACGCCGGCTATCGCGGCCAGCAGGGAGGTAAGGCTGCGGGAGGTTTCCGATGCCATTTCGATAAGCTCGGAGCTGTTCATGATCTCAAAGTCCGCGGTGTCCGTATCCTTTAGCCGGCGGGCTTCCCGGAGTATGAGTTCCGCCTCCCGCTGGGCGGCTTCCATGTACTCTTCGCTGACTACGCTCATGGCGATGGAGCTGATGTTCTGGGAGTTGTTCAGCCGGTACAGGGCTGTGTCCAGGGGGATCATGATAACGTCGTCCTGATCGTTCCCGCCTCCGCCGGCTCCCTTCTTCTCCAGTATCCCGATGACCAAAAAATGATTGCTCCCTATGCGTATCTGCTGCCCAAGGGCTCCGGCGCTCCCGCCGAAGAGGCTCGCCGCAGTGGTGAGGCCCAGGACAGCTACCCGCTTCCGCTCCTGCATATCGTCCGCTGAAAAGAAGTAGCCCGATTCCACGTTCCAGTTCCTGATGAACAGGTATTCCGGCTCCACCCCCATAACCTGCACCGAGGCGTTCCCCTGGGGTCCCACAACGGTAAAACTGCGCTGGGTCACTCCTGAGACCGCCGGGGCGTAGGAGCTTTCGGCCTTTACTTTCGCCGCCTCTTTCCGGGTAAGAACGTTGGGCCGGGGCCGCGTCATGCTGCCGGGATTGAAGTTCCGCATCATGATGCGCCTGGGCATGATCTGAATCAGGTTGGTCCCCATAGAGCCTATGCGGTTCTCGATTTCCTTCTGCGCCCCTTCCCCCACGGCGACCATGATGATCACCGAGCCTACGCCTATGATGATCCCCAGGGAAGTAAGGAGGCTCCGCATCCGGTTTCGCAGGATGTTCCTGAGAGAGGAGTACAGCAGTTGAAACAGGTTCACGACGCCTCCTCCTGAGGCTTCGCTTCCCCTGACAGCAGGGAGTGGTCCCGCTTCCACTGGGCCAAATCTTCCCCCGCGTTCCGCCTTTCGCCGACCGCCGTATCCGAGACTAGTTCCCCGTCCCTCAGCGTGATGATGCGCTTGGTGTACACGGCTAGTTCAGGCTCGTGGGTCACCATGACGATGGTCTTCCCCCGGCGGTTTAGGTCCTGGAAGAGGCTCATGATTTCCAGGGTCATCTCCGTGTCCAGGTTGCCTGTGGGTTCGTCCGCCAGGATAAACGCCGGATCGTTTACCATGGCCCGGGCTATGGCTACCCGCTGCTGCTGTCCCCCGGATAACTGGGAGGGAAAATGATACATACGCTCCCCAAGTCCTACCTCCCGCAGGACTTCCGCCGCCCGTTCCCGGGGGTTGACCTTCTTGCGCTGCGTATTGCGCCGCTGCTCGCTGCGCCGCCGCCGCCCGCCTTCTTCGTCCCCCCGGCAGTAGAACAGGGGAAGCTCCACATTTTCCAGGGCCGAGGTACGGGCAAGAAGGTTGAAGGACTGAAACACAAAGCCTATCTTCTTGTTGCGGATCAGCGCGAAGGCGTCTCCGTCTGATTTCGATGTTTCTATCCCGTCCAGAAAATAAGTCCCCCCGGTGGGCTTATCCAGACAGCCCAGGATATTCATCAAGGTGGATTTCCCGGAGCCCGACGGCCCCATCACCGCGACAAACTCTCCCGCCCCGGCTGAGAAGTCTACCCCCCTAAGCGCCCGCACCGTAACGCCGCCATGCTGCTTCCCCCCAAGGCGGTATTCCCGCCTGATTCCCCGCAGCTCTATTACCGCCTGAGCCACCGCGCTACACCTTTTCCCTGAGGATCACCGAGATTCCTTCCAAGCCGCCTGACTCACCGCCGTCCCTTCTCCAGGGCCGGATTTCCGTACGGGAGCCGTCGGTAATGCCGGCAACCACCAGAACGCAGTCCAGCTTCCCCTCGCCGGAGACATACCACAGCGGCTTGGGCTGACTTTGCGCCGGCCCCCCGCCGGGAGAAGCCGCCTGGCCGCCCGATGAAGCCGGCGCGGCGCTCCCGCTCCTCTGGTTGTTCCCTGGTCCCATGCCCGGTCCTCCTCCAGGCGGCAAGCCGCCCGGCCCCCCGCCGGCCATGAGGCCGGCAATCCCGCTCCGGCTCTGGGACGCAGCGGCGGCGCCGCTGTCCCGGGAACGGGCGGCGGCGGCCTTCCGCTCCTCCTCCGCCCTCAGCCTCGCCTCTTCGCTCATCCCCCGGAGGCTCGCGGCAAAAACCATATCCGCTATCGCCTCTTCCGTCAGGGCCGTAGGCTGATACCTAAGCGCCGCGTTGGGAATCAGGAGAATACCCTCGTTCCGCTCCTCGATAAATTCCACCGCGCAAGTCATCCCCGGCAGAAGCGCCCCCCCTGAATTGTCCACATTGATAATCACCGTGTAGGACACCACATTGTCCTGAACCGCCGGCATAAGGCGGATAGTCTCCACAAGCCCCGAAAAAGTTCTTCCCGGCAGGGCTTCCAGAGTAAACCGTACCTCCTGGCCCCGGCGTATACTGGAAATATCCAACTCCCCCACCCCGGCCTCTATCTGCATCTCCTCAAGATTTTCCGCCAGGGTAAAGAGGCTGGTAGAATTACTGCTTGACCCCTCCACTGCGGTATCCCCTTCGCTGATGTTCCGCTCCAGGACGATCCCGTCAATAGGAGAAACGATAAATGCGTATTGATTGATTTCGGTTTCTATAGCCCCCTGGGACGCCTCGGCGGCGGCAAGCTCCGCAGCCTGTATATCCAGTGTAGTCTTCCCGGTCTTAAGCTCGTATTCGGAGATAAGGTTCTTTTCCGCGAGCTTTTCCTGGTTCTGGTAATTCAACCGCTGTAACTCGTAATTCGCCCTGGCCTTCACAACAGATGCGGCCTGCTGTTCCCTCTGGAGCCTGAGCATATCCGTATTGAGTTCCGCCAGAATATCGCCCTTGCGTATGACATCGTTGTAATCCACATATATCTTCTCAACTTTCCCGCTCATCCTTGCCAGCACATCTACCGTCGCCACCGGCTTCAAGGAACCCGCCGCAGACACCGTCTTCTCCAAGGTCCCCCGGCTGACCGTCGTGAACTCGTAGCCCTTTACCGCCCCAGCCTTGCCGGAACCGCATCCGGCAGCCAGCAGCAGGAGAACTCCCAATGCTGGAAGAAAAAATATCCGGCCATCATTCAACCTCATTTTCCTGTTCAATCTCATTTCGTGATTCTCCTTAAAGACTATATGCAAAAATCATGCCAAAGCGGGAATATAGGCATGGCATGAAAATTGCTTTATAATAGAAAAGCCGTTGGCTTCATTAGTTTATTTTATCTATTTGGAGTATTTATGAAAAGGATTTTTTACATTGCTTTACTGGCAATGCTCGCCGCCGGAAGCGCGTCCGCACAGCAATGGGGCGCGGACCGGCGCGGCCCTGGCCCTATGCCCGGTACACGGCGCTATGACGAAAGATGGGATTACGGTCCCGGTCCGGGGTCTCGCCGGGATAAGCTACAGGATAAACGCCTGAATGAGCGCCGGGAAGAACGCAGGGGAACCAGCCGGGATAATTTTTTGGGTGAAGCCGTTGCCGTTACGGGCAGCCTGGAACTCATAGACGGGAACATAGCCCTCCGGCAGGACTCGGTTACTTACTATGTCGCGGGACTAGACAGGCTGACAGGGTTCATTGAAGGTTTGAAAGAAGGAGCGGAAGTGAGCCTGGAAGGGACCGCCCTAAAGCTGCCCGGAGAAGGAGAGCGCCGTATCCTCCTGCCCGCCAAACTTGTGATCAATGGGAAAGCTTACGAAAATCTTACGCGGAAGAGGGCTTTTCCGGTTAAAGATGATTCAGGGGATTTGTAAGGCATAGGAATTACCGGGTGAGTAAATGGTACCCGCCGGGTAATCTTTACACACCCGGATTGCATAAATCCAGCATCTTGCCAGCGGTTTTCACGCCGCACCGTAGCCGGCTTCTTCTATAACGGCTTTGAGGGCCTCTGTGGTTAGCCCGTCCGCATGGTCCACAAGGGCTGACTTATCTCTGAGGTTCACATCGGCGGAGCGTACCCCAGCCGTTCCTTCAAGCGCCGCTTTCACGGCCTTAACGCAGTGTTCGCAGGACATCCCTTCAATTTTCAATACAGTCTGCATAATGCTCTCCTTTCAAATAGTTTTCCGGCCCGCCGGTACTTTGTCTGATATACGCAGTATGAGGTTTTTCTCTGCGCTCCGCAAGGTTCCGGCGCCTTCGCTGCTGTGGAACCGTTCAGCTCACATAGCCAAGAGAAAAGTCGCCGGTTATTTTGAAACCCTTGCTGTCCCTGACTACCTTCAGGCTGCGGCCAGGAAAATATTCGGGCAGTTTTCGTGCAATGAACGCAGCGGCCTGCTCCATGAGAAACTCCGCCTGCGCCGGGGGGACCCTTTCCAGGGTAGCCGCCCGGAGGGAAATCCTATAGCCCCGGACATTCCCGGAACCTATGCCAAGGGTAAAGTCAGGGGCGATCTCAAAAAGGCCGTCCATCTCCGGGTTGCAGGCAAACCCTCTGGCTGGACGGTTGGGATGCAGGGGAAAAGCGCCGCCCCAATCATCCTCCAAAAACCCGTCCGCCTCATTGAACATAGCCTCAAGAGTCGCGACAAAGGCCGCTAGTTTTGGATGCACGTACACAGCTCTCTCCACTCCCCTTGATCTGAACAGCTTAATCCGGCAGGGCCAAGGCCAGAACCTCGTCGAACCGTTCTACCGGGTGGAACTCTATACCCTGCTTCACGTGGTCTGGAATATCGTCCAGGTCTCTGAGATTCTGCCTGGGGATGATAATATGCTTCGCTCTATTCCGCCTAGCGGCGACCGTCTTTTCTTTCAGTCCCCCTATAGGCAAAACCTGCCCGGTCAGACTGAGTTCCCCGGTCATAACCATCTGTTCCGTAACCACTCTGTTGCGGAACAGCGACAGCAGGGCCGTAGCCATGGTGATTCCTGCCGAAGGGCCGTCTTTAGGGGTAGCCCCTTCCGGGATGTGCAGGTGAACGCGGTTGGTTTCAAACCACTCGGCAGCCACCCCGTAGCGATCAGAAGCGATTTTTCTGGCTACAGTCATGGCAATGGCGGCGCTTTCCTTCATGGTGTCCCCCATCTTGCCCGTAAGGGTAAAGTCCGCTTTTCCGGGTATGGAAGCCGCCTCAATGACCAAGGTATCGCCGCCCATACTGGTCCACGCCAAGCCAACGGACATACCTGGACGGTCGGCCTTTTTTACCGCCTCTTCTGGGAAAATGGGTTTGCCCAGATGTTTTTCTATAAGTTTCTTGTCTATAGTAAATTTTACTGAATTAGCAGGGGCTTTTACCCCAGAGAAAGCTAACGCCTCGCCAGGCGCTTCATTCCCCTCCAAAGAAGCCGCGTCTCTAGTTTCGAGACCCGCAGTCTCGGCAGTTTCCACAATTTGCTTTGCCAGCTTGCGGTGTATCTTGTCCAGATTTTTCTCAAAATTTCTCACCCCCGCTTCCCGGGCATAACCGTTAGCGATGTGGAGCAGTGAGTCCTTCGTGTATCTGACATGGCTTTTTCTTAGGCCGTTTCTTTCCAAGCTCTTGGGGACCAGGTAGCGTTTGGCGATTTCCAGCTTCTCCGTATCTATGTAACCCGGAAGTTGAATAATTTCCATGCGATCCAGCAAAGGCGGCGGAATTGTATCCAGGGTATTGGCGGTAACGACAAAAAAGATGTGGGAAATGTCAAAAGGCAGGTCCAGATAGTGATCCCGGAAACTCGAATTTTGCTCTGGATCCAGGACCTCAAGGAGGGCGCTTGCGGGATCGCCCTGAAAACTTACGCCCATCTTGTCGATTTCGTCTATCATAAAGACCGGCGCCCTGTCCTTGACTATCTTTAGCCCCTGAATGATCTTACCCGGCATAGCGCCTATGTATGTTCGCCGGTGGCCCTTGATTTCAGCTTCGTCCCTCATGCCGCCGACAGAAAAACGGAAAAACTGCTTCCCAAGGGACCTGGCTATGGACCGCCCCACGGAAGTCTTGCCCACCCCAGGCGGCCCGGCCAGGCAGATAATCGAGCCTTTTGTGTCCTTTCTGAGTTTTCTGACCGCCAGGTACTCAACAATACGGGCCTTAACATCTTTGAGGCCGAAGTGATCCTGTTCAAGAATATTCTTGGCCCGGCCAAGCTCGAACAACTCCGGCGCAGGCTCCTGCCAGGGGAGATTTACAATCAGGTCCAGGTAGTTCCTGGTAACTATAAATTCGCCTGAACTTGGCTCCATGAGGCTAAATTTTTCAAGTTCCTGCTCTACAGCCTCTTTTATCTCGCCTTTGAAACCGAAAGATTCCAGCTTTTCACTGAGGCGTTTGTATTCGGAGCTTTTGGCGTCCGGGGCCATCCCCAATTCCGTCTTTATCGCCTTGAGTTCTTCTTTAAGAAAGTAATCACGCTGGGATTTTTCGATCTTTTCGTTGATTTCATTTTGAATTCGTTTCTGAATTCTTAGGAGTTCCTGCTCTTTCTTTATGAAAATTAGAACCTGCTCCATGCGCTTCCTGACATTGAGAATTTCCAGTATCCTCTGCTGGTCAGCCTTATCAATGTTGAGAATACTGGCGATGAAGTCGGCTATCTTTCCGGGATGATCGATATTGAGCATATTGAGGCGCATCTCTTCGGAAAAAAGGGGGTTGTTCTCAGAAATCTGTTTCATCTCACTGATGAGGGCCCGGGTCAGCGCTTTGACTTCGCTGGTATTGTCCTCTTCATCCTCCAGATAGATCACCGCTCCGACAATGGGATTGCTGGGGGAGAGGGCTTTCTTGATCCTGAAACGCTTGAGGGTTGAGATAAAGATATTTACGCCCCCGGTGGGAAGATTTATTTTTTTCACTATCTTCGCCGCGGTTCCGGTCCTGTAGAGATCCGTGATTGAGGGAGTCTCCGTCTCGTTCTGGAGCATCACTAGGCCGATAAGCCCATCTCCGGATGCCGCCTCATCTATAACTTTCACATCCGCGGGATTCCCAATCATAATTGGCGTGAAGATTCCGGGGAAAATTGGACGGCCCATAAGGGCTACCAGAGGCAGCCTGTTCGGAAGAATTTGATCAATAGGGACTACACTTTGTTCAGCCATAAGCCCGCCTTTGGATACTAGATACCGGGATATTATAATTCGCTGGGATAAGGCCTAAACAGGAACCTTAATATAATTGCGCCGTTTTTAAAACCCGGTTGGCCTTAAAGCGGCTTATGCAGTTTCTCGGGCCGGAGCCTTGCAAAACATACGTTTTTCAGAGGAAGCCGTTTTAAAAATTTCAATTTTAAAACAACATCAATTATAATATCGCAGTTTTTGCCGTAAAAAGCAAGAAAATCAGTCCTGGAATTAAGCGTATGGACTGTTTTAATGTGCGCTTTCTGGCTTTACATGACTGGTCTTTCCGGGTAGATTTTTGAGTATGAAAAAGATCGCTCTTACGGGAATTAAACCCACTGGGATTCTCCACATCGGAAACTATTTTGGCGCCATTAAGCCGGCTCTGGAATTGGCAAAGGAATACGATGCCCGGTACTTTATCGCGGATTATCACGCCCTCAATACTGTAAAGGACCCCAAGGAGTTGTCAGCCAATATTCGCCAGGTTGCGGCAGGCTGGCTTGCCGCAGGACTTAACCCGGACGAGACGATTTTTTACCGTCAGAGTTCCGTCCCCGAGACATTTGAACTGACCACTATCCTTATGGCTTTTACCTCCAAAGGGCTGATGAATCGGGCCCACGCCTACAAAGCGGCGGTACAGAACAATCTTGACAAAAAAAACGACCCCGATGCGGGGATCAACATGGGGCTTTATACCTACCCGGTGCTAATGGCGGCGGACATTCTGCTTTTTGATCCCCATGTTGTACCCGTGGGCAGGGATCAGGTTCAGCATGTGGAAATGGCCCAGGACATAGCCCAGGCGATCAACTTCAACTATAAAGCGGAACTCCTCAGAGTTCCCGATGCGGCCATACAGAAACAGACGGCGGTGGTGCCAGGGCTTGACGGCCGAAAGATGAGCAAAAGCTACGGCAATGCAATCCCTCTTTTTGCGGGGGAAAAAGAACTCCGTAAACTTATTATGTGTATAGTTACTAACTCTCAAGCTGTGAAGGATCCCAAGGATCCGGAAACTTCCCAAATTTATCTACTACATAAGCTGTTTGCCTCACCGGAGGAGCAGCGGTCCCTTGCCGTCCGGTACCGTGCCGGGGGCATGGGCTGGGGCGAGGCCAAGGAAGAACTTTTCCGGGTGATGAACCGAGAACTTAGTCCTCTGCGGGAGCGATTTACGGCCATCATGGCGGACATTCCGGCTCTGGACACGGCGCTTGCCAGAGGAGCGGAAAAAGCCAGGGACATAGCCCGCGTTACGGTTGCCAGACTGCGGGGAGCGGCAGGGATAGAATAGTTTTCAGCGTTAACAATTCAAGCCAGCATGGGCCGTTCATTGGGGCTGTATTGCCTGGCCGGAAAGAATACTTGCGCCAAAGCGCAGCGGCAGGTTAAAGTAGCTATTATGACCAGGGGTATCTTTATTGCGGGAGTTGATTCGCCTATTTCGGAAGCGCTGGCGGCTGAATCGGAGAGAAGAGTCGAGCAGTACGCCGCGGCTTTTATTTTTAACCGCCTTGACCCGGCCAGGGACAGGTCCGGGCCGCAGGGAAGCGGTCAGGCAAGAATTTCCTTAGACTGGAATCCTGGAAGCGCTATATCCGCCCGTACTCTGATTCTTGCGGCGGAAAACCGGCTTGACCGTATTGACGAGGCTATAGTGGTCTGTGCGCCGCCCTCATTACGAAGGCGGGCGGATCAACTCGCTCCTGCGGACATTGATATCCTGGTGAACGATTATATAAAGGGCTGGTTTTTCCTGGTAAAAGAGCTTACCGCCTCGTTTAACGCACGGGGAGGCGGTACTCTGGCGCTGGCGCTTTCAGACGCAACCGCCGGGAATGAAAGAAAGGGGGAGTCAGACCTCATAGGGCCTTCGGTAAGCGCATCGTTCCGCGCCTTTGCTCAGGGGCTTCTGGCCGTCGCTTCGGACAAGCCCTACCAGACCCTGGCCTTCTTCTCAGATGCCGGGGAAGATGCGGAATTCGCGGCATATATATTTAAAATTATAGAAGAAAATAACAACCGTAACTTGGGCAGATGGCACAAATACGGACGGCTTGGCTTTTTTGGCCGCTAAATAATTGCGGGGAGTTTTGAGACCATGAGTCTCAGGCCACAGGGTTTATTGCTTGGCGGCGTCTGCCGGGCGTCAAATTTGACGCAAGAAGTCTTTTTCGCCCTTATTCAAAATACCGTACTCCGGCCTCAAAGATACGCTGGCGTTTGTTGCCGGGGATGTTGATGTGTACATAGTCTCCGCAGCGTTCCGAATGTCCCATCTTCCCAAGGACTCGCCCGTCAGGGCTTGTCAGGGCTTCAATGGCGAAGTCTGAGCCGTTGGGGTTGTCTGGCTCTGACAGAGCGGGTTCCCCCGCTGCGCCGGCGTAGCAAAAGGGGACCTGCCCGGCGCGGAAGAGGGCCGCCGCTTCATCCTCCCGGATAACAACCCGGCCTTCCCCATGACTTACGGGAATCACCTGTATCGCTCCGGGTTCTTCCAGGGAAAGCCAGGGGGACATAGTTGACATGACCCGGGTACGAACCATGCGGGACACGTGCCGGCCTATGCGGTTAAAGGTGAGGGTGGGCATGGTTTCGTCCGCCGGGCGGCTGGTTCCATAAGGCACGAGTCCCAGCTTGATCAGCGCCTGGAACCCGTTGCAGATGCCGAGCGCAAGGCCGTCCCGGTCCTCCAAAAGGGACGCCGCCGCGTCCGCTATCGCCTGAGAGCGGAACACGTTGGCGATGAACTTCCCCGAACCGTCAGGTTCATCCCCGGCGCTGAACCCCCCTGACAGCGCCAGTATCTGGGCTTCCCCAATGGCGGCGGCCAGTTCCGCGATAGATTCCGCAATATCCTCCTGGTTCCGGTTCCTGAATACCACAAGCCGAGTCCGCGCCCCCGCTTTCCTAAAAGCCCGCTCCATGTCCCATTCGCAGTTGGTCCCGGGAAACACCGGCAGAACCGCCAGCGGCTTGCCGTCAGTCTTGAACCGGGGCGTTTTCCGCGGAGCTTTCCGGCTATATCCGGTGATGACGGCCCGGGCCCTGGCCGCCTCCTCCTCCGTTATGGGGGCCTCGCGGGAAGTTTGGGGGTAGACCTGGGCCAGGGGAGATTCGTAAGCCCGGCGCAGCGCCGCAAGGGGAACTTCCACGGCAGACGGCTTCGCCTCCTCCCGCGCGGCGGCTCCCAGGATGCGGTACACAGGCGTATCCAGGGTCCGGGCAGCGATACGGCCCCGGGCGATTTCGGCCTCAGCGCCGCCCGCGCCGGATAACTCTACCAGCGCCGAACCTTGGCAGGCGTCTCCCCCGGCAAGGGCCAGGGTTTCCGCATAGACTTCAAGGCCCGTCATATTCCCAAAGGCCATGAGCGCCAGGGACGCGGCGATTCCTCCGGGACCCACCGGATAAGCGGCTTTGACAAGCCCCCGGCGGTTTAATGCCTCCAGGGTTTCCATGTTGGCCTTGAACCGCTCCCATTCACCTTCGCCGGCTTCTAAAGCCCCTGCCGCCTGGCCCTGGCTTAGGAGGAGGACGATATTCCCCGCCTCGCCGCTCAACGCGCCTGAGCGGACCAGCCGGGCGGGGACGGTCCCGGCGGCAAAGGCAGCCAGGCTTGGCGGGACCGCCAGGCTGATACCCCGCTCTTCATCCTGATAACTGCCCGACATGGAGTCCTTGCCCCCTATGGCGGGGACCGCCAGGGCAAGCTGAGCCTCCAGCGCCCCAAGGAGAGCCGCCGCGGGTTTGCCCCAGGATTCGGGACTGTCCGTCCGCTCAAAATACTCCTGGAAGGAAAGCCGGGCCTTCCGGTATTGCCCGCCAAGGCAGACGAATTTCGCCAGAGCTTCCCGGACCGCGCCTTTGGCCCCTTCGTAGGGGTCCCGCGCCGAAATATCCGGGTCATATCCAAAGCTCATGAGGCTCGCGGTCAGGCTCTCCTTTGTCAGAGACGGGATCAGCGCCGCCATGCCGCACTCAGGCGTTCCCTGAGTTTCCCCGCCCCAGGGGAAAAGCACAGACGCCGCGCCTATGGAGCCGTCGAAACGCTCTTGCAGCCCCCGCCGGCTCCCGCTCCGCAGAGAACCCAGTTCCCGCTCCAGGTTTTTAAGAAGTTCTCCGGCGGACAATGCGGCATCCCCGGCGTCATCAGGCGCAGGGACGTTCTCTCCGGCAGAGATACGCGCCTTAGCCCGCCGGGGAGCGCCGTTGGTGTTGAGGAAGACCCGCGGGAGGTCGGCAATGATCTCGCCCTGCCAGAACATACATCTGTTCAACTGCACCGTCGCCGATATCCTGACAAAGGACGGCCGGGTAACCGGGGAGAGTTCGATAAAGAAATCCTCTTTGTAATCCGCCGGGCGGCTTCCGGCAAAAAACCGGATGATATCGCCGTACCCGATGCCGTATCGTTCCCCCAGTCCCATGGCATAGGCAAGATCTTCCGGCGTGGAACTCAGGTCCTCCTTGTCGGGAACCTCCGTGGCGGAGGGCCCCATGAGGACGTTCCATTCGGGGGTACGGCACATGCCGCCGCCCTTGGACTCGTTCTTTTTTTTTCTGCTTGTGTCCCCCAATATCCCCGCCAGGGCGTGGTACACAGGCTTGCGGTTCTTATCGAGAATGGCGATGGTACCCTTGCGGGGATGGATGGTGTAGCACTTATCCCCGGCCATGGCGGAAATTTCATCGGCGTATACCCCGGCGCAGTTGATGATATACGACGCCTCGATGACGCCCCGGCTGGTAAGAGCCCCGCTTATCCGGCCCTCCCGCGTCAGAATATCCGCGACAGTACAGTTGAAGAGGAACCGGACTCCATTTATGGCGGCGTTCTCCGCCAGGGCCATGGCAACCTTGTAGGGCTCCACCAGCCCCATGGAGGGCAGCCATATCGCCGCCGCCGGTTCTATCCCCTGCTCCGCGAATCCCGGCTCCAGGCGCTTGGCCTCCTCCCCGTCAAAAACTCGTGGATCGAAAACCCCCATGGCCCGGGCGCCTTCCGCGGCTTTTTCAAGGAGGGGCCGCAGGCGGATGTCGGTGACGGCCCCCATGAGGCCGCAGCGCTGGAATTCGAAGCCCAGCTCCTTTGCCCATTGGGTGTACATCTCGTTTCCCCGGATGTTGAGTTTCGCCTTGAGGGTACCCGGCTTTACATCGTGCCCCGGATGGATGTTGCCGTTGTTCGCCTTGGTCGCCCCGGAGGCCGCATCGTCCCCCTTCTCCACGACGATGATCCGGAGGCGGTACTTTGACAATTCCCGGGCAACGGCGCAGCCGGATATACCCGCGCCGACGACAAGCACGTCAACAGTATCAATGCGCCCCGCCTTCATCCCCATTTCCCGGTACGGAGCGTAATCCTTGCGGGGGCTGGGTTTTCCCCGGACGGAAAGCTCGTTTACCACATTCTTCACTCCGGACGGCGCGGCCGCCAGGTGCCCGGCGGCAACGACTTCTTCCCAGGCGGCGCACTCGCCCTTGATGGTCAGGATACCCCGTTCGTCCATAAAGAGTTCCGGCTCTAAATCCGGAAGGGCTTCTTTCAAGGTATTTTTGATTGCTTCCAGCATCCGTCCCCTCTGAATGTACATTAATTTGTACTTATAATAGCCCGACCGCCGCCGGCCTGTCAAGAAAATTCGTAACTATTTAGTTATAGTGTAAGTTCAAAATTCTTAATAAATCTGGATTTCCTTGCGGTGTTCCAGGACGGCGGTTTGGTTTTCGGCGATAATTGAAGGGCGGAGAAACGGTTTAAGAATATTCCCGATGTTGTAGTTATGTTTGTTGATAAGAATAGCCGGAAGAAGGTAGTTTGATGTCTGTCCGTATTTAAAGGGGATCGCCGGAATCTTATAATCCCGTATCCAGGCTTCGTCCCGGTAAATCATAAAATCGATGTCCCCGGAAATAAAAAGAGCCCGGCAGGTAACGTAGGGGCGTTCAATGATCCGTACCTTTTTCCCCTTGCAGAACCGTTTGGTCAGCACATATTGATCCACGCTGGAAGGGTCCACGGCTATAGTGTCCCCGTCGGAGATATCCCAAACTCCCGGTCGCTTACTGCAAAGCACAAAGGGCGGCGAGTAGACGCACCCGTCCAGGAACATCAGGGTGTCCAAATCGGGATACCTGGCCGTGAGCCGGGCGGCCGCGGTCCGGGAAGTAACGGCGAAATCGTAGACCATACGGGAGAGGGCCGCCCCCCGCTTGTCCGATCCATGAATGAAGGCAAAGTTGAAGGGTACGGGACATTCCCCCATGACATCGCAAATTCCTGTGGCAAGCCCGGCAAGATCGCCGGTAATAGGCGGGGGCATGGTGGCGGTAATATACTCAAGCCCTCCCAGCCGGAAAAGAGCCGCCTGGTCTATGGCGCCGATATACGTTCCCATTTTGCCCCGTTTCTCCAGGGTAATAGCCCCGCTCTTTTGTAATCCTTCCAGGGCCTTTTGCACAATTCCCCGGGAGGAAGCGTGTTTTTGGGTGAATTCCTGAACCGTCGGCAGCCGGTCGCCGGCGGAAAAACCGATCAGATCCCGGGCGGTACAGGTATTGATTAACCAGGATTTCTTGTATTTATGAGAAATCGGACCAAAGTCCGGGCGATTATGCAAAAGGTATCATCCCCCAACCGGATAATTTATAAGCCGGGATCATTATATAAAAAAAAGCTGACCGTGTCAGTCACAAAAACACCGGAGAACAAGAAAAGTTCCGAAACCGCGCTATAACCGAATAGTTGCAAAAAACATTTGACAAGAATGGAATTTGGCTGGTAAAATTAAAAATCGGATAGTACATAAAAATGTACATTCAATAATGCCGGCCGATTATTGATCCGAAAAAACGCATACCTATGGAGGACCAAATGAAGATTGAAACAAGTGAGTATTTCAAAAAACCGGATAAGGGTACGGTGCTGGTAACGGGGGCCGTATTCCTGTGGGTATTTATCGTTAATTTTTCCAGTGTCTCCTTCATCTTTCCTGTCTTTGACAAGATATTGACCGCCAGCGGTAAATTCTTTCCCAACGTGTACAATTCGTTCTCTACTCCCACCTGGCCCATGTTCTTCGTAACCATCTTGTACTTCATTATGGGCAACAATCCAAAGAAAATTCCGGAGATTCTCTGCGGCGGCACATTCGGTTTCTTGATGTCCCTGCTGCTCTTTTGGGCGACCTGGCAGTTGATGGGGCAAAGCGCGGTATTCAGGGGAGAACCGGGCCTTTTGGAATTTAAGTACGCCTTTATTCCGGTGATCTTTGTCATATTGGCTTTGATCATCATGGGCGGAACCGTCTGTCCCCTCATCTGTAATAACGCGGCCTTTACGTACCTGATCGCGGCCACAATCTCCATCGGGAAATTCTACTACACCCCGGAGGGCGTACAGCTTTACTCCCGGGAGATTGGCTACAACTTCCTGGTGTTCCTGATCGGCGGCGGGATTTTCCTTGCCGGCTGTATTCTGATTCAGAAGCTGCTGATCCAGTGGCTGACGGC
>JAITSE010000066.1 GCA_031288005.1 Treponema sp. | reverse complement strand
CCCGCAAAACCCGGTTAGTTTTGCGGAAGCTCTTACAGTTTTTCGACCTACGGGCTGTAAACCGTGTTTTTCAAAGATTCTTCGTAACTATTCAGAGGGGAGGGGGGAAGTCTCCCCCTACCCCCGCACGATGTTGCGGGCGGCCCCCGCTAGGGGGGGGGACCCCCCCCCCAACCCCCCCCCCCCCCGCCCCCCCCCGGGGTGTTTGGCCCCCCCCCCCACCCCCCCCCACCTCAACCCTCGTTCCCTACACGACGCCCTTCCGATCTCCTACGCCCGCACGTTGTTGCGGGCGACCCCCTCTACGGGGGGCAACGCCCCCCGTAACGCCCCCCGCGGCGTCCTACCGCGTGTGTGTTGCGCCACCGGCGCAACCGCACAGCGGCAAGCCGCTTCGCGGCTTGTCCTAAAACCCCGCAACCTCCTACCGCGTGTCTAGGAGCGCCACCGGCGCTCCTGACAGCGGCAAGCCGCTTTGCGGCTTGTCCCCTCTACGGGGGGCAACGCCCCCCGTAACGCCCCCCGCGGCGTCCTACCGCGTGTGTGTTGCGCCGCCGGCGCAACCGCACAGCGGCAAGCCATGCGCCCGGCTGAATAGTTACGGTTCTTCTTTCAAAACTGAAGTTTTGAAAGAAATTCGATTACAGTAAAACGTTTCCAGCCGGCTAAGCCTGACCGGAAAGCACATAACGCTCCCCCGAATCGGGGAAAAGAACAACGATATTTTTTCCATAAGCCTCGGAACATTTGGCTAGTTTCAGAGCGGCCCAGAGCGCCGCGCCGGAAGATGTTCCAACAAGGATTCCTTCAGTCCGGGCAATCTCGCGCATCATCGATACGGCGTCCTCATCGCTAACGCGGATAATCTCGTCATAGACATGGGTGTTCAATACTGCCGGAGCGAAACCCGCCCCGATGCCCTGAATCTTGTGCGGGCCGCTTCTCCCTTCCGAAAGGAAGGGAGAAGCGTCGGGTTCCACCGCTATCACCTTTATCTCAGGCTTTACCGCTTTCAGGAAGTTGCCCGCGCCGGTAATCGTGCCGCCTGTGCCAACGCCCGCGACAAAAAAATCGATTTTGCCGTCCGTCTGGTTCCAGATTTCAGGCCCCGTGGAGGAATAGTGCGCCGCCGGATTCTGCGGATTTACAAACTGGCCGGGAATAAAACTGCCGGGTATATCCGCGGCAAGCTCCTCCGCCTTGCTGATAGCCCCTTTTACCCCCTTTGCCGCGTCGGTCAGAAAAATTTCCGCGCCGTACAGGCGCAGCAGGTTTTGATGCGCGGCGGAGGCCGTCTCAGGCAGTATCAAAATTAGCCTGTACCCTTTGAACGCGGCGACAGCGGCAAGCCCTATGCCGGTATTCCCGCTTGTAGGCTCGATGATGACGGAGGCGGGGCCTATAAGCCCCTTGGCTTCCGCGTCCTCAATCATGGAACGGGCTATCCTGTCCTTGACGCTTCCCGCCGGATTTAGGTATTCGAGTTTCGCAAGAATACGCGCGCCGGAGGAAAACTTTTTTTCAATCCGCGAAAGTTCAAGCACCGGCGTATTGCCGATAAGTTCCGATAAATCCTTTTTAATATCCGCCATAGTTTAATAACTCCATTTGATGGTTTTTCTGCGGACTACCGCGATAACGGCGTTAAGCAGCGTTATGACAATCGCTATGAAAAAAATTCCCGCTATAGCCTGCGTATAATTCGCGTAGTCAAGGGAGCGTCTGACATAAAAACCCATTCCCCGCTCCGCGCCTATCATCTCCGCCACCGTCAGGGTCATAACTGAAATCGACAGCACCGTAGTCATGTCGTTCATAATATGCGGCAGGGAATACGGCAGAATGATTCTAAAAAGCATCGTGTTTGTTTTTACATTCAATATTTTCGCTGTGTTGATAATCCGCATATCGATTGTCCCGACCCGTTGTATCATGTTCATAAACAGCGTCCAGAAAGTTCCGCAGAAAATCACAAAGATGGACGCGCTTGTAAATGTCGGCATCATGACGACAAGATAGGGGCTGTAGATAAGCGCTGGCACCGTGCTGATGGCCTTCGCGATTGGGAACACGGCTTTCCGCAGGCGCGGTATCCAGCCCACCGCTATTCCCAGCCCTACGCCCGCAAAAACAGAGGCGACGAAACCCGATAGCAGCAAAAATACCGAACGCGCGAAGCCTGAAAGAATCATCCTGTAATCTTTGATATACACGTTGAACACATTTTCAGGCGCGGGGACAAAGACGAAAGGCAGAAGGTCAAGTTTTGTTACGCAAAACTCCCAAACGAGCATAAAGCCGAAAACCATAGACGCTACATCAAGCGCCGCCTGCCTGCCTTCCGCCGCCGTCAGCTTGTACTGAAAATAAAGCCACGAAAGCAGTATCGCGCCTGAAAAAGCGTACGGCGCCTGTATGGGAAAACGCGCCGCCATCTTGCCCGGCGCAAAAAACGCCAAAAAAGCAATCAGCGCAAAAAGCAGGGTCGGCAGGTTGGCAAAACGTTTAATCACGCTTAGCCCTGAATTTTCAGGGCGCGCATCCGCGCTCATAGAACCACCTCCTCTCCGCCTATATTCTCGGTAACATCCTGATAAAATTTGGAGACAAGCATGGCGCGGAGCCGGCGGTATTCATCGCTGTCAACCAGATGCCCGTCCTTGTTCCGCGGGCGCGGCAGATTCACATGGATAGCTTCCGCTATTTTTTTTGGCTTCATAAAGATAATCCTGTCCGAAAGCAGCAGAGCCTCGTCTATGTCATGGGTAACAAAAACAACAGTCTTCCTGTTTTCGTCCGAGTCCCACAGATCAAGCAGCAGTTCCTGAAGGCTTATCCGCGTCTTGGCGTCAATCGCGCCGAAAGGCTCGTCCATCAACAGAATCTTGGGGTTCACGGCCAGAGCGCGGGCTATGGCTACGCGCTGCTGCATCCCGCCCGAAAGCTGTCCCGGCAGCTTCTCCCCTATGCCGTTAAGCCCCACTTTGGCCAGAAACTCTTCGGCAATCGAATCGTAACGGGCGGAGTTTAAATGCTTGATCACCTGCTTCATGCCAAAAACAACATTTTGCTTAGCCGTCATCCAGGGAAACAGCGTGTATTGCTGGAATACAACCGCCCGCTCCGTACCCGTGCCGCGCACCGGCTCGCCGTCTATAAGGACGCTCCCCGAAGTCGGCGTCGTAAGTCCTTCCAGCACGCCAAGCAGCGTGCTTTTGCCGCAGCCGGAAGGCCCTATCACGCAGACAAACTCTCCGTCATTTATCGTGATGTTTACGCCGGACAGGGCGGTAAATTCCTTGCCGCTCTGCCCAAACACAAGGGTTAAATCTTTTATTTCTATCTTGCTCATAGCGCCGCCTTAAAATACGCCCGCTTACTGTACGCCGAGGTCGTTTTCCTCGTAATAAGCGGTAAGTTCCTCGAACAGAATTTCCCCTGGATAACGCTGCTTGATGTTTTCAAGGGCCTCCCTGTACACCGTTGTATCGACAACATCTTTTATGTCGATGCCGCCGGGCTGGATGTAGTTCGTCGCGATCAGCGTGTCCCACACGTTGATTACGCGGCTCAAGTCGGGGTCGGGGTTGTACGAGCGCTCGCCGTTCAGTTCACTGTCGAATATCGTTTCAATCACAAACTCAGGGCTCTGCGAGGTGAGTTCCGCGAACATTTCCACGATGCCGTCCCGCTGGACGGGATCGGTAAAGTCCCTGTACGCCCGCAGGTAGGCTTGCAGGAAGTTTACAAACAGGCCGCGCTTTGCCTGCAAGGACGGCGTGTAGGCGTTCAGGCGGCAGCAAAGATAATTGGGACTCATGCGATTCATCGGGAACAGAATCACAAGCCCCAGGTCCAGCGCCGATTTACGGAAAGGCCCGCCCCCAATAAAGCCGATGTCTACCTGCCCCTTGCGGACCGCCTCGATAATGTTCACGTAGTTGTCTATCTCGTGAAAGCTGACGTCCTTACTCAGGTCAAGGCTCGTATTGCCCAGCGCGTAGCGGGAAACCATCTCCGAGGTGGAGAGCCGCACCGTGCCAAGCCGCGCCCCCTTCCAGTCCTCAAGCCGCGCGTACTTTTGCGCGTTTTCCGGGCGTGTTATCACATAGTTGCCGCCTGAAAGAGTGCCGCCAATGATCTTTACCGGCGCTCCCTGAGAGGCGTAAACCAGAGGCGGAATCAGTTCCTGGAGGTAAATATCCCCTTTCCCTGTGCTTAGCGCTTCCGTCCGGCCATCCCGCAAAAAAATAAAGTTTGGGTCAAGCCCTTCTTCCTGAAAGTAGCCCCGTTCCCGCGCGATTATCGCCAGCGGGTTTGAAGTAAGATTCGGGTCTGCGATGATGTTGAATTTTTCAAGTTTTTGCTGCCCCGCCGCCGCGCTTTTTTTCTGGCAAGAGGCCAAACCAAAGGCCGCCGCAAGCAGAAGCGGAACGGCAATACTAATTCCAAAGATGCGGGCTTTTCCCCGTCCTGCAATATTTTTCCTCAATTTTATCTCCTTAAGTCTAATCTACAATTCCTATAGGAATTCTAATAATAATCGGGCGCTTATTTCCTGTCAAGCGTCCGCGCCATTTGCCGCGCCATTTGCCGCGCCGGAAGCGCTACAAATAGTATTCAGGGGCGCGGTTAAAGTTGAACCGCGACACAAACTGTTTTACGCGCTCCTCACTTGGGTTGTCAAAAATTTCGGCGGGCGAGCCTTCCGCGAGAATACGGCCCTTGTCCATGAATACGATGCGGTTTGAGATTTCATAGGCAAAGCGCATCTCATGGGTAACAATCACCATGGTCGCGCCGTCTTTTGCCACCTGCTTAATCAAACCAAAAATATCGTCGACCATTTCCGGGTCAAGGGCGGAAGTCGGCTCATCAAAAAGAATCACCTTTGGGTTAAGCGCTATAGCCCGCGCTATCCCCACCCGCTGCTGCTGTCCGCCTGAAAGCTCATGCGGCTTAGAGTTAAGCTTCTCTCCCAGCCCCACCTTGGTCAAAACGGCTTCCGCCGCGGCCCTCGCCTCGTCCTTCCCCATCTTCCGGGAAACAAGCAGGCCCTCCATCACATTTTGCGCGGCGCTCATATTGAAAAACAGCGCGTAGTTTTGAAAAACCATCGCCGTTTTCCTCCGTATGGCGATTTTTTGCCTGTTGTGTATATGCGCGAAGTCCGCGCTCAAGTCGTCTATCCGTATCGTCCCCGAATCGGCGTTTTCAAGAAAGTTGGCGCAGCGCAGCAGCGTCGTCTTCCCCGAACCGGAGGGGCCGATTATCGAAACGACATCGCCCTCGCTCACATGAAAATCTATCCCGTCAAGAACAGCGTTTCTGCCGAAAGATTTTCGTATCTGTTTTATCTCAAGCATTCTTCCTCCTTAACAAAGCCGGCTAAACCTTAACATGGCTGAATTTCTTTTCCACAAGCGAAAAAGACTTTTCGACAATGATGAATATAGCCCAGAATATCAGCGCCGCCGCGATGTAGCTTTCCAGATACCGGTAGTTTATCACCGCCGCAGACAGCGCCACGCTCAGGATGTCGTGCAGGCCGATCATACTCCCGACAGGCAGCGCCTTTATCGCGTGAATCACAACATTGCCCATCACCGGCACGCACACGGGGACAATCTGGGGCAGCACAACCCTAAAAAGAATGGCCGGCCCCGTATGCCCAATCGAAAGCGCCGCGTCAAACTGGCTCTTTTCAACCGACTCCATCGCTCCCCGGACGGCTTCCGATATTTCTATGCTTGTCCCTATCGCTATGCCGAGCAGTATGATAATCTCCACAGGAATCGCAGCCCGCGGCGCCAGAATGATAAACAGCATAAAATACACCAGCACAACAGGAAACCCTTTCGCTATCGTAATTACTATCTGTCCGGCCCGTCCAAAAACTGGAACGCGGTAAAACCGGAGAAGCGCGATAGCGGGGCCAACAATCAGCCCCAGCAGAACGGCGCAAAATGCGATGGCGAGAGAGCGGGGAATCGCCGCGCCCGCCTCCAGCATCGCTTGAAACATGAAAGAAATGCTAAAATCCATAAGGCAACTGAATCACAGGCTGTCAAAATACGCTCTAAACACCCTGTCCTTGATGCTGTCCAGGGCGCCGTCAGCCTTCATCTCGCGCAATGCCTTGTCAAAAGCCTGCTGCAGCTTGGCGTTGCCCTTCTTGAACAGGAAGTATGCCTTTGACTCGATAACAGGTTTAGTACCCACCTCCTTCAGATTGAACCCAGGCGTCCTGCTGTTCGTAAGCTCGATGTCAAACAGCGTATTCAGCCGCGCAGCGTTCTTGCCGTTTAGGATATTCGCATCCAGGACATAGCTGTCTTCGTATGTGGCGTAAGTTATCTGCTTATCCGGGCCGTGAGTTGCGTTCCATGTTTTGACGAAAGCCTCGTAATTCGAGCCTGTGGACACCTGTAATATCGCGTCCGGGCTGCCCGCCAGGTCGTCAATTCCCCGGATATGCGCCCAGAGGCCGTCCGCCTTGACAGCAACATAACTGTCGTAGTCGTTGTAGTATTCCTCTCCGTACAGGTAGGTCTTGCGCCGGTCAGGATTCTCCTCAAACTCGTGAGCGCCCACGTCAATCTTGCCCGAAGCGAGGGAGACCAGCACATTCTTGAACTCAAATATTTCGAACTCAAACTTGTACTCAGGGAGCCGCCTGCCAATCTCGCGGACAACTTCAACGTCATAACCTGTAAGGTTTCCATCCGCATCCCGGTAGCAAAAAGGCTCATAAGACTGGCCTGTGCCGATTACCACCGTCTGTTCCTTGTTCTTGCAAGACAAGGCCGCCGCGAGAATCAATGCCGCAAAAACTGCGGTTTTCAATTTATTTTTCATGTAATACTCCTTAAAAAATTTTTCATTTAAAGGGGGAAGTCTCCCCCTGGGGCGCACACGGTTGCGCCCCACCCCCCTCAGCGGGAGTTTCCCACCCCCGCAACGCCCCCGCCGCCATACCCGGCAGCGAAATGCGATTTGCGCGTTTTGCAGTAGTCCGTAGCCGCTCTTGGACGCCGGAAAAAACGGCGCGGAACGCTAATTTCTTGCATACTTTTTCTCCAGATACTTGAAAAAACGCTCGAACAGGAAGGAAAGGCTGACAAATATCACGGCCACATCCACGTACGCTTCCAGTTTGTGCATCGAGTGATCGCCCAGGAGCCTGGCCCGTTCAAGCGCGTCAACTATGCCCATAGCCGAGGCGAGGGCCGTATCGGATAGCGCCGCGGTAAGAAGCCGCCCCGTTGACGGGATAGCTATTACCACGCTCTGCGGGACAATCACCCTAAGGTATGTCAGCGGCTTGCTGAGTCCCACGGACAGCGCCGCGTCCCACTGGCTTTTCGGCACCGCCAGCACCGCGCTCCGTATCATCTCAGAGGCGAAGCCCGCCACGTTGAATGCGTAGGCGATGAGCACAAAAACCATCTTGCTCGCCCGCATGATGTTGATTCCCAGCGGCAGCAGCAGCAGCGGCAGCCCGTAGTACACGACAAAAAGCTGAATGAAGATAGGCGTGCCGCGGATAAAGGACACCGCCACGGCGGAAATTTCACGCAGAACAGGCACCCGCTCAATGCGGGCTACGGCGAACAGCGCGCCTATCAACAAGCCGAAAACCGCCGCGAACGCCACTATCAGCAGCGTCGTCGGCAAGAAGGCGACTATTTTGGGGAAGTATTCAACCACATATCTCCATTCAAACCGTATCATCGTTAGTTCTCTCCAATAGATATATACTATTAGCACTATATCTTTACTAGGATATTAGCAAACGGCTCATTTTTTGTCAAGCGTTTTTAAAAACCGGCGATTATTATGGATTAATACGGGTTATCAAAATTCTGCCCAGAAAGACTGGAGGGCATTGATCTTTACACAGGTGAAGGCCGGCTAAAGCCTGGCGTGGTCCGGCTGCGGGCAAAAAAACGCCCCCGCCGGCCGGAGGAAAGCTTCGGCTGGGCGGGGGCTTAGTAACTCCGCAAAGCGAGGCTGCTTGGGAGTTTTTGCTCTGCAAAAATTCCCTATTGTTTGATAAGCAGGAATTCCGGGTTGTTGGCTGTCGCTGGAATTTTTATCTTTGTTCCATGCTGATTTATTTCCGCGCTCAGCATCTCCGCAAAATCAGCCTCATTTATCGATGTCTCGGGCTCATCTATAGGGATAGTTATGGAATGCTCTTTGCTATCCGCAGTCCCGACACTATAATACAGAGATGTCAAATTTATCCATGCAGTACTCATGGAGGCGTCGTTATCAGCGGAAATAGTTATCTTCATAGTCCCGGTCTGTGCCGTTTTTTGGGCCTCCGCATCGATAGACATTGTTATGTCCGTGTTGTAGTTTATCTTTACATTCTCAAGCGCTGTAGCCGTAAATGCAGGCATATTATTTCTTCCATTCAGATCTATATACATTTCTTTAAACGTTTCTAATGCGCTCTGCGTTTGGCTGTAAGAGCCTTTCCATTTTCCATTCACCTGGCTCAGTCCTGTTATTTTTGACCATGTGTCCTCTTCTTCGCTTTCGCTTGTGTCATTGGGGCATCCTGCCAGAGCCAGCGCGAGCAGGACCGCGACCGCTCCCGCAGCCAACAATTTTTTCTTTTCCATCATCATAACAACTCCTTGGCAATCAGGCTTGCCTGATTGTACTTTATGCCTTTAGGCAAAATATTTGCGGCTGCCCATAATGTGCTGCATTACGGGCAGACCTGGTTATATCAGCCGCGCAAGCGGCTGTAAAACTCCACGCAATGAAACCGGCGCGGCCAATGAGACTTAAGCCTTATGCTTCAAAAATCTCCAGCCGCAGCCGGCAGTTTTGGACTGAAGACTGCAAGCAACCGAAGATTGCACTCAGCCAGCAATATACAAGAGACTAAAATTTCGCTTTACGCCGGTACAGCTTTCCGCGCCGCGGAGAGCCGGTTTATAGAATAAAACCTGTTTTATTTTTCCATAACAACGCAGGGATTTTTGCGGAACATCCGCCGGGCCGCGGCAAAACCGGAGAAATCAAAGCTGTCATTGTCCGGCCCAGCATTGCGGCGCTCCATTTCCCAAAACATAATAATTATACTTATGTTAGGCTATTACTCTTATAAATGTCAAGGGGCCGCTTTACCTAAGCCGGCTGTTTTCATCACCTGATTAAGAACGCAAAGCGGCAATTTTGGTTTAATCAGTGAGAAAGCCAAATACTCAGCAAAAATAACAAAAAATATTGACAAAAAATATTGATTGAACTAGTCTTTACTCAGATATTCCCTTGTTTTCCGGCGCTAAAGGCCGGACGTGGGAACCGGGCCAAATATTTTGGCCTCGTAGTTTGATGGAACGGCTATTAGCCGCTCATTTTAGGAGTTTTTTATGAAAAAAATATGGATTTTTGGACTATATACGGCTTTTGCCGTGCTGCCGGCGCTGGTTTTTTCCGGATGTCCGGTTAAAGACGAACCCAAAACAAGAGAAATGGTTCAAATCACTATCACAGATATGTCTACGCCGCCGCTGCCATCTCCCGGTTCTTCCGGCTCTCTCTTTTTCTCCCTTAGCATTTTCAAGGAGGCCGGCGATATTAAAGCTAGTCAAACATCATTAACCAAGCTGGAGGGCCAAGTATGCCCTGATTGGCTAGGCATTGGGAAAACTCCCGGCCCTATCAATATAGATATAACGGCAATCCCTAATGGAGACTATGTATTAGTACTCGGCGCTTCACCTAACATGAGCGGGGAAAACGGCAAAATGTTCATAACTCGCGGCGGGAGTGGCACATCAGCAGAGGCTGGGAAGGTCTCTTTGAATTTTAGCGACGGCGCTGCATCCGTTTCTTTCGATAAGGATTTTATAAAAAATGGAGAAAGCGGCTGGGAAGTTGACGAGATCATTAAGCTTTTCGGCGCAAATCCCTAAGAACCTATTCCCCGGATATTTCGTCTTCTTCCCGGAGCTGCACCCGGCGTATCTTGCCGCTGATGGTTTTGGGAAGTTCCGCGACAAATTCCACAACACGGGGGTATTTATAGGGGGCGGTGGTCTTCTTGACGTGGTTTTGAAGTTCCAGCTTAAGCTCCTCCGAAGCCACCCAGCCTCTGGCGAGGATCACCGTCGCCTTTACCGCCATGCCCCGGTCAGGATCAGGGACTCCTGTGACGGCGCACTCCAGAACCGCCGGATGTTCAAGCAGGGCGCTTTCCACTTCAAAAGGGCCGATCCGGTAGCCTGAGCTTTTTATCACATCATCGGAGCGGCCCACAAACCAGTAATAGCCGTCCTCGTCCCGCCAGGCCATATCCCCGGTATAGTATACGTCCCCGGGCCAAACGCTTTCGGTAAGGGTCCTGTCCCGGTAATAACCGCTGAACATTCCGGCAGGTTTCCGCCTGCCCGTACGAATCACAATCTGCCCTTCCTCGCCCATATCGCAAGATGAACCTTCTTCCCGGATCAGGTCGATGTCGTAGCCTGCCGCGGGCTTGCCCATGGAGCCGGGTTTGGGTTCAAGCCAGGGGAAGGTCCCCAGGGCAACGGTAAGTTCCGTCTGTCCATAGGCTTCCCGGAGTTTAAGGCCCGTCGCGGCCCTAAATCGATCGTAGATCTCCGGGTTTAAGGGTTCCCCGGCTACGCTGCACTGCTTTAAGCCGGAAAAATCGTATTTGGAGAGGTCTTCCTTTATAAAAAAACGGTAAATCGTCGGCGGTGCGCAGAAGGTGGTAACTTTGTATTTGGTTATGGTTTCCAGCATAGCCTGAGGGTTAAAACGGTCATAGTCGTAAACAAAGACCGCGGAGCCGCAGAGCCATTGGCCGTAAATTTTTCCCCAGGCGGCTTTAGCCCAGCCTGTATCCGCCACGGTCAGGTGAAGCCCGCCCGGCTCTACGCGCTGCCAGTATTTGGCCGTGAGAATGTGCCCCAAAGGATAGGCAAAATCATGGCGAACCATCTTTGGCATCCCGGTAGTGCCGGAAGTAAAATAGAGAAGCATAGCGTCCGAATTGGCAAAGGGGCGCACCGGCATCGAGAAGTCTCCACTTGCCGCGGCGCTCATAGCGTTGAAATCAGCCCATCCGGAAGAAAGCGCGGGAGTTCCCTGGGTATGAACAGAGCGGACAAAAGCTTTGTACCGTAAAGGCGCGGTAAGCCCGGCTTCCGCTTCATCAACCCTGCGGATCAGCTCAGTGTCGTCCACGCAGACGATTCCCGCTATGTCAGCCATACGGCAGCGGTAGGCTATGTCTTTTGCGGTGAGCAGGTGAGTCGCGGGAATGGCGACGGCTCCAATTCTGTGCAATGCAAGGAGGGCGGGCCAGTACTCGTGGCGGCGCTTCAGGATAAGCATCACCGGATCGCCCCTGCCCAGACCCGCGGCGCAGAACACCTTGGCCGCCTTGCAGGATAGGCGTTTCAGTTCGCCGTAGGTAAATTCGGCTTCCGCGCCCTTATCGTCGCGCCAGACCAAGGCCCGCTCCCCTTCATTCTCATCCGCGAGCGCATCCATTACGTCATAGGCAAAGTTGAAGCCTTCCGGAATGGAAAGGGAAAAATGCGCGTAGAAATCTTCATAAGACTCAAATTCTTCCTGCGCTAAAAACCGGGCCGCTATTGTTTTCTTTTTATTCATCGTTTTTCCTTAATAGATATGGGATTTCCCCCTTGGCCGCCGCCTTTAGAGTATTCCTCGCTCTAACGAAGTATTATTGCCGGGATAATTCTGCGCCGGATTATAAAACAAGAGCCAAAAACCTGGCCCGCCTGCCCCCAAGGGCTTTCATGCCGTGGGGTTCGCCGGAATCGTAATAGATGCAGTCCCCGGGACCAAGTTCCGTCTCCCTTCCCCCAACGGATATGAGCAGCCGGCCTTCCAGGACGTAATCGAATTCATGTCCTGGATGGGAACTCAGGGCCAGAGGCTTTTTCTCCGTATCAGGAGAAGCTTCCACCAGGAAAGGCTCCCCTTTTTTGCGATGAAAGTTGAGGGCAAGGTTCCAATAAGTATAGGCGGGCCGGCGGCTCACCTCTGGAGCTCGGCCCGATCGGGTTACACAGAAAGTTTTAAGCCTGGAAGCTCCGCCGCTTATCAATTCAGTTAAGTCAACCTTGAAGCGATTAGCTATTTCCACCAGAGATCCCATGGGGAATTCGTTTTCCCCTGATTCCCATTCGGCATATTCCCGTGGATCAAAGCCCAGTTCTCGAGCCAGGGTTTCTGTGGAGATTCCTTCAATTTCCCGCAGCACCCGCACACGGGCGGCGATCTCTTTTTCTTTGCCAAGCATAGTTTCTTCCCCTGTTTTAGTGTATACTATAGATAACCGAATGTATATGTGCTTCGTTTAGAGTAGACTTGTTCGATAACTTCACTTATCGAACAAATTCCACTTAAAAAAGACTTGTGAGAACCATCGGTTCGCCAAGCCAAATGATTCCGGCAGAGATATATGAGGTTGATAACATTTACGGAGGAGCGGGATGTCTCAAAAAGCGCTTGTTTTTTTGGCCGAAGGTTTTGAAGAGGTGGAAGCAGTCACCCCCATAGACTACCTTAGAAGGGCTGGAATAGAAGTAAACGCGGTCTCTTTAAGCGGGAACCGGGCAGTGAGCGGCGCACACGGACTACAAATTGTCGCCGATTCTCTTATAACGGAAATCCGCGAAGGGACGGCATGGGATGTCATTGTGTGTCCCGGCGGTATGCCCGGCGCCTCCAACATCGCCGCTTCCGCCGAAGCCTGCGCGCTGCTCAGGGATCAGGCCGGGGCAGGCCGCTGCATCGCCGCCATTTGCGCGTCCCCAGCGGTGGTATTGGCAGGTCTCGGTCTCCTCCGCGGACGCAGGTTTACCTGCTATCCTGGTATGGAAGATGGGGCCGCGGATGCCATCTGGTCCGCCGGCAACGTGGTAACCGACGGGAATATAATCACAAGCAGAGGTCCTGGAACCGCCGGCCTCTTTGCCTCGGCTATAATAGACGTAGTTTTATCCCATGAGGATGCGGACAAGATAGCCAAATCAACGCTGCTGTCATAAAATTTAGATTTAAGTATACAGATATGTATTTGATTTTGAACTTTACCGATACTGGTATTTAGAGGATAATTAATTTAATGAAACGAATGCCGGCTTTTTTGATATTGGCGCTGGTTTTTATCGCCATAGCCTTTGCCGATGGCGCTTATATACGTAATTTTCAACAGCGGGGTCCCGCTACTTTTGAAATTGAATCCAACGATCTTATAGCCGCTCACCCCAGCCTTCCAAGCGGCACCCCTGTAACAATCACGAACCTGCAAAACAACGCAAAAATCATCGTTACCGTGGTTGACAAAACCACAGTTGCGGCAAAGCGGGTGATTGTTCTGTCCAAGGGCGCTGCGGCAAATCTGGGAGCGGACGTTAAAGGCGTTATTCCCATAATCCTTTTCGTTGATCGGATAAAAATTCCTGTTAAATAACCCCCCTGCGCCGGATTTGGACGAGCTAAAATTAAGCTTTGTTTAAAAACGGCCCCGCCGTGACGCCGGGGCTATCCAGCGTTTTCCGGGCGGCTCTATTTCCCAAGACGGCGCATTCCTCCGGGGGCCATCCCCATATCCATCCGGCCATAAAACCGGCGCAAAAAGCATCGCCTGCCCCTGTGGTTTCCGCGGTAAGGACCGGGACTGCCGGAGCGGAATAAATACGGCCCCTTGTAAACACCTCCGCCCCCAGTTCTCCGCGTTTGACCACAATAACAGGGAAAGGCTCCTCATCCGTCATTTTTTTCAGCAGACCCGCGTCCGCCGGAAATTTCCCTTTTGAACCGCCGCCCAAAATGGCCTGGCAGAAGGCGCCCGCTTCCTCCTCATTCATAAAAACAATGAGATGGTAATCCCGGCAGTACCGGGCGATTTCTCCGGCGCAGTTCGATGCAATGGAAACTGATCCCGCGTCCAGAGCAGGCCGGATTCCAGACCTAACCGCCAAATCTAGAATACGGCGTACCAGGGCATCCCGTCCCAGCAGAAAGCCGTCCAGGATCACGGCTTGGGCTTCTTTAATATGCCGCTCAGGCAGATCCTCCGCGGTAAAGCGCAGCGCCGCTCCGGGACAGGCCGCTATAACCTGCCCGCCTCCACGCTTTTTCAGAATCAGGCAGACGCCTGTGGGGGAACTGTCCCGGACAAGGCAGGGAACAACTCCGGCGCGGATCATTCCCTCTTCAAACAAAGCGGCGTAAGGGTCTCCGGCAGGGCCGATGGAACCCGCAAAGACCGCCTGGACCCCAAGGGAGCAGGCGATCCTGGCGGCGTTGGCAGCGCCGCCGCCGGGAACAGCCATGGGAGCTTCTTTCAGCGCAGCGAGTATTTCAGTGAGTCTATCGATCGTTATATGCTGAACCGCCGCAGAGAGGCCCCAGGAAGGCGGGATTTCCCCGTCAATCACGGCAAAAAGGTCCACCATGGCGTTTCCTACGCAGAACAGTCCGGCTTTTTGTTCCACCGCGTCCGTCAGTTTTTCATCGCTTCTTTATTATTGCGGCTTCGCAATGATGAAGGCGAGTTCTGGATTCCGGGCCAGTTCTTCTTTAAGGCTTTCGGCGCGGCCCTTGTTCGCGTAATCTTTTTTCTGGAAGGAATAAGTAAACCTAGTGTGTACATCGTAGGTTCCCGCCATGAGCGCGTGGGCGTCTTCGGTCATGACCAGTTCTTCGTCCGTGGGGATGATGTAGATGGGGATGCGGGATTCCGGTTTGGAAATGACGGTTTCCGCGCTCCGGGTGTGGGACATCTTGTTTTTTACGGGATCGAAGACGATGCCCAGGTCCTCAAGGCCGTCGAGGATTTTTTCCCGCATGAACCACGCGAACTCCCCTACTCCGGCGGTAAATACCAGGGCGTCTACCCGGCCCAGGACGGCCTGGTACGCGCCTATGTACTTCTTGACCCGGTGGGCTTCTATGTTCTGGGCCAGGAGTGCGCGCCCGTCGCCTTCGAGTTTGGCTTTCTGTATGTCCCGGCGGTCGGCGTATTTACCGGTGAGCCCCAAGAGGCCGGACTTCTTGTTCAGGGCGTTTTCCATTTCCTCAGGCGTCATACCGGTTTTCCGCATCACGTAGAAGGGCATCGCCATGTCGGCGTCCCCGGCGCGGGTGCCCATGACAAGGCCTTCCAGGGGGGTGATGCCCATGGAGGTGTCGAAGGAGCAGCCGTCCTTTACCGCGTTGATGGAAGAGCCGTTCCCCAGGTGGGCGATGATGAGGTTGGTCTTAAAGGGGTCTTTGCCAAGGAGGACGGCGGCGCGTTTGGCGGTGTACAGGAAAGAGGTCCCGTGGAAGCCATAACGCCGGACGGAATACTTCTCGTACCATTCGTAGGGGACGGCGTAGAGGTAGGATTCCGGGGGCATGGTCTGATGCCAGGCGGTGTCCATGACGGCGCAGTGGGGCACGGCGGGGAGCACCTTCTTTGCGGCCTCTATGCCCATGATGTTGGCGGGGTTGTGCAGGGGCCCCAGGTCCTTTACCTCGTTGAAGGCCGCCATGGCCGCGTCGTCCACGATGACGCTCTTGGTAAACTTGTCCCCCCCGTGGAGTACCCGGTGGCCTACGGCCTTGATAACCGACATATCGCTGATCACCCCGTACTCTTTGCCCGTCAGGGTCTTGATGATCAGGTCCACCGCCTCCGTATGGGTGGGGCAGTCGTGGCTAAAGGTAACTTCTTCCCTGCCCTTTGCCTTGTGGCTGATGAAGGAGCCTCCAAGGGTAACCTTTTCTACGATACCTACGGCCAGGATGTCTTTGGCGTCCCAATCGTATACCTGATATTTGGCGGATGACGAACCGCAATTCAATGTCAAAATTACCATGAAAATCCTCCGAATGTTTGCAGCTTTTGCCTGGATTATTAATTTCCCCTGAATACAGAGGGGGATTACCCAGTATAACCGGAGTTTGGAGTTTTTGCAAAGCGGCATTTTGGATGCCCGGGCTTGCGACCCTTGGTCCTAAAACCGCAGCTCTCAAGTATTTTCGTTAGTCAAATAACGGGCGCGCAGTTCATTAACCATCTTAGCAAAGGAGTCTTCCATATCGTCCAGGTAAGATGTCATGAGTTCGGTATCAGCGCCAGGAGCTACTGTTTGAGGATCAAAAAGCTGATAAGGTTCGATTTTAAGCGCCTTTGAAAGTTTTGCCAAAGTGCCGGAAGAAACCCACTTGCGTCCGTTTTCAATATCGTTGATAAAGTTATGCGTTAAATTCGCCATATCTGCCAAAGTTAATTGAGAAATCTTTTTTTGATTTCTGAGACGTTTAAGATTTTTTCCAAGCAGTCGATTTATTTCATTCCCGGTTAAGCAAGACATTTGAAAAGCATCTTATGAAATAATACATCATGGCAAATAGCCGTTAGAAATATGATATGGCCAATAGATTAATAATAATTAATGGGCAGGCCGTTAAGCAGCATAATTTCCGGGCGGTATTCAAAATGCATAGTATCGTAAAGGAGCCATTTTCCTCCCCAAGTAAAGCCGTAGGCTTCAAAAGCCTTGATGACTTTATCCGGCGGGTGGAGTCGCTTTGCGTAGGGAACCATCCACCATTGAGAATTATTCATGGAAGTCCACAGCCAATAAGTTTCCAGCTTTCCAGAAGATACAGGCATTATATCAACAGCAGTCCCGTAGGCGTGAAAACTCCTGCTCTGAGTATCCGCTATGCTCCGCCAGTTCCAGCCAGATACGACTTCTATACTGTTTATCCAATTTTTGATCTGAGGATCTGTCTGAGCGTCCCGCAGAATTCGGGCTTCAACCATGGCGAGTTCTTCCATCACCGCGTAGTGGACAAGAACGCTCCGGTTGAAAAGCCTCATACTTTTGACCCGCTCATAGGCTTCTTCCCGGTTCTGTGCCTGCCAAAGGGCGTCGTAGAAGTGATGGGAGCGTTTGGGCGGATTCTCCTCGCGGCGCTGCGAGAAATTTTGCAGCCTTTCCGATTCCGAAGTATCCGGGTCCTTCCACGGGGAAAGTTCCGCTTCGTAGCTATAGAAGGGCTGGGGATCATATTCCAGGGCTTTGCCCTTTAATTCCCCGGGCAGAAGCCGGCCCTGGGCGTAGTAAAACCACTCGCCCATGACAGGCACTGCCCAATCCCCGTCCCGCAGTTCCGCCCGTCCTATCCTAGCGGGATAAGCCTCAGCCAGAGCCGTCATCACCTGGCGGGCGCGGGCGTCCCCGGCCTGATCCTCCGGCAGGGCGCCGCCGCTTTCTGACGCCGGCGGACCTTCAGCCGCGGCAGACCCGTCCTCCTCCGCGCACTGCCTGGACGTTTCTGCCTGCCCGGAAACTTCCTCCGGAAATTTCAGCAGACCGCCGCTCGCCGCCGCGTTATTTTCAGCCTTCCCCTGAGGAAAAAGAAAGACCGGGGTGGAAAACATAAAACCCGCCGTCAAGATGCTCAATATAAAAAAACCGGGCGCCCTTGGCCCGGCAAAGGGAGGGGACAAAAAATTACCGTTTTTCCGCTTAGGCGCCTGTATAAAAGCAGCTTCGCTCATTAAAAAAATAGTAGTATAGGGAACAGGGTATGTAAAGTGGAATTTTCCTGAGAAGTTCAGCCCACGGGTCCCTACAGCCGTCATTGGAACGCAGACGCTCGTCCCTCAAACAGCAGGTCCTTTTCCCCTGACGACAGGGCTTTGAGGATGCGCCGCTTCACAGCGCCGGAATTGCCGGTAAAAACAGCGATCCGCTCCCTCATGTCCCGGCGTTTGGAGTTTAACCCGTAAGGACAGGTGCAGGCCGCCTTGAGTATGCCTTTCTCCCCGGCGCAAGCTATAATCTGCCGTTCTTCAGCGTAGCCCAAGGGCCGGATAAGGCTCACCGGGTATTTCCGGTATTCCAGGAGCATGGGCATGGCGGAGAGCCGGCCCGCGGCGGTCATATTCATAAAAAATGTTTCTATGATGTCGTCCAGATGGTGTCCCAAGGCTATCTTGTTAAAACCCTTTTCAACGGCATAGCGCAGCAGCTCCGTCCGCCTCTGCGTGGAACACCAGTAGCAGTTCATCTTTTCCCCTTCCTTGAGCCGGCCCATGATGGGTACAAAAAGGTCCCGGAAAGGGACGCCCCATTCGGAGAGGCGTCCGGCAAGGTCTGATTTTTTACAGCACGCGCAGAAATCGCTGGATATGTGGAGGGCTTCAAGCGTATAAGCGCCCCGGATAAGAGGGCGCAGCGCGGAGAGGGCCCAGGCCATGACCGTAGAATCCTTGCCGCCCGATACGGCGACGAGAACTCTGTCCCCGGCGGAGATGAGCTTCCTTTCAAGCACGGCTTTGGCGGCGAGCTTCCATATTACAGCGTCCGCTCCGGCTCTGCGGAAAAACCTGTCAGCCACGGGAAGCGGCTCCCAAAGCCCCGGCGGTCCTGCGGCATACGTCCCGGACAACGAGACCCGCCAGGATCATCCCCGCCGCGGCCGTTACCGTAACAGCGCTGCCGTTGATAACTTTTTTGGAAGCGCACCATTCGACAGGAGCGCCGCTTTCGCCCCGGTTCCGGGGAGGGCAGAAGCACTGAGCAGACCCGCAGGAAGCCCGGACTCCGGGATGCAGGGGAAGACGCTCATCGCTGTAAATCACCGTGAAGCGCCCGTCAAAGCCCCGCTTCCGCAGACCAGCGCGTACCCGCCGCGCAAGGGGACAGACCCGGGTTTCCCAGATGTCAGCGGTTTTGATCCTTGCGGGGTCAAGCTTTTGGGACATCCCCATAGAGGAATAGAGGGCCGTTCCCGCGCCTGCGGCATATTCGATTAGGTCCAGTTTGTTGGAAAGGCTGTCTATAGCGTCTATCGCGTAGTCAGCATCCTCGATTCCAAAGGAAGGAGCGCTCTCCCTGGAGAAAACCCCGGCGAAGGCGGCAACGCGGCAATCAGGATTTATCGCAAGGAGCCTTTCTTTCAGAGCCTCTGCTTTCAGCCGCCCCATATTACCGGAAGTAGCCTGAACCTGACGGTTGACGTTGGTGGGGCATACGGAGTCTGAGTCCACAATGTCCACCGCGCCCACGGCTGACCTGACCAAGGCTTCAGCGCACCAGCTCCCCACGCCGCCCAGCCCGAAAACCAAGACCCGCGTCCTCTCCAGGGCGCCCAGAGCCTCCGGCCCGGTGATAAGGGCCAGCCTCTGGAAAAAAGGGTTTATTGTCATATTAGGGGTATTGTACTTATTATCCTGGAGTTTTGGGAACCATCGGTTCGTAGAACCGATGGTTCCCTTGGAGTTTTGACCCCGAAGAGTTCACAGTCACAAAGGATTCAAGAGACCGGAGGTCTCAAAACTCCTAAGCAACCCGCTTTGCGGGTTGCAGACTTATGTTTAAGTTGCTTTCCGGCTAAAAGGGTTGAAGCTGATTCCCTCGTCATAGGCATCCACGGCCTCGGCTTTTTTGAGCCTGCCCGCGGCAAAGTAGGTGGCCGGCGTCATGATGATCTCCACAGCGCATTTGAAGATGTAATTCGTGAGAACGAGGCTCAAAAAGAGTTCCCAGCCGAAGACTCCTGTGAGGCTTGCGATAAAAACGAAGACCAGGCTGTCAAGAAATTCGCCGGCAAGGGTGCTGGATATAGTCCTGACCCAGAGGAGCCTGCCTTTCATCAGGACTTTCAAGCGGGAAAGCACCGCGGAGTTGGAGAATTCGCCCACCCAGTATCCAAGAAGACTGGCCAGAGCTATGCCGCCGGAACTCATGCCGCCCAGAATGGCGTCGTAAGCCGCGGAGCCGGCGTAGCTCTCCCACTCGCTGTCAGCCGGAAGGGAACGGAGCAGAAGGAAGATGAGGGATGAGAGGGCGAGGGCCGCGAAACCTGTCCATATCACCCGGCGGGAAGCGCGGAAACCGTAGACTTCCGTGAGTATGTCCCCGAATACGTAGGAAAGCGGGAAAAGCAGGGTGCCGCCGTCAAAGGCGAGGCGCACGCCCAGGATGGAAAACCCCAGGTCCACGATTTTTGCGGAGGACGCTACGTTGCTGGTGATGAGAACGGCCACAAAAAAAGCTGTTACAAGGTCCAGGTAACGGTAGTTCCGCCCCTGCTCAGGGGCGGCGGATAAGACGGAAACGGGCATATAAGCTCCTTGTGTTTGGTTAGGCGGGTAACTGGACGACCGCCGCGGCATTATTCCTCCGAACCGGGGATATTCCGCCGCTGAAAATAGATTTGTTCGTCGGAAACTTGTTTCCGCGTTTCCGCAACCCGAACCCGACAGCCAGCCGAAGGTTGGCAGGGTTCAGTATAATAGGTTGTTGTCGAACCAAAGGTTCGCCAAGTCCAATATCAAAAAGAGTATATGCCAGGAGACCTGCAATCCGCAAGCGGCCCTTGGCCGCGGGGGCAGTCGAAAGTTCCAAAACTCCCCGCATTATTCCCCGGACTAGTCTCCGGGCTTTTTCCCCCGGGTCTGTCCCTCCGGGCTGCTTCCCCGGACCAGTCTCCGAGGTGTCTGTCCCTCCCCGCCGTTCCCCGATGTCTGTCCCCTGTGGCTGGTTCTTCGGGCTTCTCCTCCGGGAATCAGTCCGGCGAACCAATGCAAGCTGAGACCTCCGGTCTCAGCTCCGCCGGATTGCAAGACTTCTTCAAATCAATGGAAGAACAAGTCCGTAGAATAAGCCCGTGGAACCAGTACGGGGAGTTTTGAAACCGCTCTGAGACCGGAAACCTCCGGTCTCAGAGCGGTTTCAAAACTCCAAGGCAACCGTGTGACCTCAAGTCCCACGGTTGCACGGAGAATAAGTCCGGGGAGAAGCGCGTAATTGACGAAGGAGCGGCAAAATGTTATCGTTATTTAAAATTTTATATGAGAGGTACGGTAAATTATGGCGATCAAAGGGAAAAAACCAGGCGGGCATGAGGCGGAACAGTCAGAATTTATCCGCAGGTTTAAGGCGCATCCATTCATTTTTACCGGGACTGTTATCACTCTGATCATCGTGATTATCGCGTTTATCTTTGTTCCGGCCATAGTTCCTGAAGCGGGCGGCTTTGTGGAATTGAATTTCGGCTCATATAACAAAATTCCCATTAATTATGTGCCGGGAAACTACTTTGCCAATGTCCGGGAAAATCTTGCCCGGTACCGGCAAAGCTCAACAAGCGAAAACAACTATGCCGAAACTTTGGAAATTTGGCGCGGGGCTTTTGAGGAAGCGGTTGTTCGTACCGCGATTCTTGAGGAAATAAAAAAGGCCGGGTACGCTCCTTCCAAGGAGCAGGTTGATATGGAAACGGCCCGGCAATTCCAGAGAGACGGCGTTTTTGACGCCGAGCTGTACCGGCAGATGGACCGCGGCGAGCGGATGTCCTTATGGCGGGGGGTCAGGGATTATCTTATCCACCAGCGCTACCGGGAGGATCTTACCGGCCTCAGGATTCCTTCAAAAGAAACCGAATTTATCGCGGCTATGACTTCTCCAAAGCGGAGTTTTGATATGGCCGCCTTCCCCCTGAGTTCCTACCCGGACTCTGAAATCACCGCTTACGCCGCCGAAAAGCCGGAATTGTTCCAGTTTACCCATCTTTCCAGGATCACCCTGGGTTCCAGCGAAGCCGAAGCGCGGACGGTTCTCAATTCAATACAGGACGGGACAACGACTTTTGAGGAAGCCGCGGGAATCCATTCCAAAGACAATTACGCCGGGCAGAGCGGGGACATGGGTCTCAAAATGATCTATGAATTAACCGCGGAAATTCCAGACGCCGATGCCCGGGACCTTGTAAGCGCCCTCAAAGCGGAGGAATACAGCCCGGTTGTCAAGGTTCCGTCAGGCTGGGCTTTTTTCCGCGCCAAAGTAACGCCCTACCCGGCGGACCTTACGGAGGCCGCCAGCATCGCCAAAATACGAAGCTACCTGACAGATATGGAGCGGGGCCGGATGGAAGACTGGCTGATAGCCCAGGCGGAAACTTTTACCGCCCGGGTAAAAGAAGAGGGTTTTGACGCGGCAGCGGAAGCTATGGGCCTTTCCAAACAGAGTTTCGGCCCCATTTCCCTCAACTATGGCGGCGTTGATCTTTTTGATTCGCTCCAGTCAAGCGGAGTGCAGGAAATTGCTTCCGCCGGCTCTAACGAAAATTTTTGGCGGACCGCTTTTTTTACCCCCCTGGAAAGCCCTTCCACGCCCCTGGTGCTGAGCGGCAATGTAACGGTGCTTTACCCCAAGGAAGAAAGCCCGGCGGAGGAATCGTCTATAGAATCGGTCAAATCCATCTATTCAGGCTATTGGCTCAGTTACAACACGGAAATGGGTTTGCGGAACTACTTTTTGCAGAGCGATAAACTTGAAGACCGTTTCTTTGAAGCCTTTTACAAATTTATTTATAATCCTCAAGATCAATTTTAGCTGATGCCCGGGACTGAAGAAGGTCAGGATAGAGAACCCAGGCGGCTTCAGGCGCGCCGGGGTTTTTCCGTTTCCTACCTGGGCAGGACCCTCCTTTCAATGGTTGACCCGGAAGGCCAGGCCGAACGCGCCGCCTTTGCCGCTCCGGTAATGGACCGCACCCTCTACTTCTGCCCTTCCCCTCTCTATGGCTACGGACTCTCCAGCCTCCTCAGCCGGATAAGCGCCGATTCCGCCGTACTCTGCGTGGAAACCGATGAAAACCTCATGGCTCTGTCTCTGGCTGTCCCCGGCGCTCCCTGGGATGGGAACCCTTCAATCAGGCTGGTACGAACAGCCGGCGTCGAAGCTCTCTGCGCTTTTGTGCGGAAAACCTGGGGCAGCCGCCGCTTCCGCCGGGTAATAGTCCTCCGCTTTTCCGGGGGATGGCAGCTTGCCCCGGAGCTTTATGAGGCTCTGGCAGCGGCTCTGAGGGATGACATCGCCGTGGACTGGAGCAACGCCATGACGGTGGTCAAACTGGGCCGCCGCTTTATCCGCAACGCTGTCAGAAACCTGCCGCTTATTCCCCGCTCCCGGCCTTTGGGCGGCCTGCATTTCGGAGACGCTCCGGCCCTGGTCCTTGGGGCGGGGCCGTCCCTGGATTGCATTCTGGAAGGTCTTAGCGCCGCCTTTGGAGACCTGTCAGGGAAGCGTCCGCGGCCTTTCCGCATCATCTGCGTGGACACTGCCCTGGGATCTCTGAAAGAACGGGACATAAAACCGGACATGGCCGTTGTCTTGGAAAGCCAGCACTGGAATCTAAGAGACTTTATCGGCCTCGGCTCCTGGAAAATCCCAACGGCCATGGACCTTTCGGCCCTGCCCGCTGCCGGCGAAATCCTTGGAGACTGCCCCCGCCTCTTTGCGACTCCTTGGACGCCCCTGCGTATATTTGACCGCCTGGAAGAAGCGGGCATCCTGCCCGAAGTCTTTCCTCCTTTGGGATCCGTGGGCCTCACCGCCGCGGCCCTGGCCCGGCGTCTCTGCGGCGGCCCGGTAATCTTTGGCGGCCTGGACTTCGCCTTTACTGACGGGGCTTTTCACGCGAAAGGAACACCAGGCCGCCGGGAGCGGCTTAGAAGTCAGACCCGGCTTTCTGGCTTAATCAACGCCGCCGCATACCGACCGGGGCTTGTTCCAGCCCGGGCAAAAAACGGAGCGCCTGTCCGCACCGATCCCGCTCTGAGGGGCTACAGGGATCTCTTTGAGCGGGAATTCGCCAGAGAACTCCGCTTTTGGGACATAGAAGGGCCGGGGCTTCCCCTGGGGCTGAGGATGCTGCCGCTGAAAGAAGCCCTCAAGCTTCTTGGCTCCGCCCCAGTTTCAAAGCAGGATGCGGGTGGCTGGGAATCTGATGCTTTTATAGACGAAAACCGGCGGGATGCCCTACGGCATTTTATGCGCCGGGAACGGCAGGCGCTCGCGGAACTGCGTGACATCCTAAGCGGAGCTTCCGGCATCCCCTGCGTACACCTGGAAGAAGGTCTTGATGCCGCGGATTATCTCTGGGCGCACTTTCCAGAATGCGCCGGAGCGGAAGGCCTCCGTCCGCCGGTGGAAAACCTTTCCTTCCTCAAACGGGTACGGGCGGAGATAGATCCGCTCATCGCTCTTTGGGACCGGGGAAGCAAGGAATAGTGGGTTTAATGCCCAAGAACCAGAGCCGGTGAGAATAAGGAACCGGAGAACCCTGGCCGGAAGCTCCAGAACAAAATTAGAGTTGTTCGTCGGAAACTTGTTTCCGCGTTTCCGACGAACAAGTCCATTATTCATTCGACAGCCGCGAAATCATAAGGAGGCGTTCTATTGCGCCTTACTATGACGCAGCGGGGATTGACAAGCAAATTACATTTTCCTATACTACCACTTCATATATCATTAGCTGTTAAGGGCATCTCTGGAAACCCCGGTTGGGTTTTCAGAGATGCCGAGGTAAGAAACATCTGAAAACTGAAGTTTAAGAAAATTTTAGTTTTCAGATGTCCCCTTAATGCACTCTGGATATAATGAGCCGGTTTACCGGCGCCGCATAGCGCGGACAAGGAGCTATTTTCATGAAGCGGACGTATCAGCCCAGCAAAGTCAAACGGAACCGAAAATTCGGATTCCGGGCCAGAATGAAAACCCGGGGGGGGCAGCTTGTTTTAAAGCGCCGGCGGGCAAAAGGCAGGGTTAAACTGACAGTTTCCGATGAGAAAAAGCCCTATTAATACAGAACGGCATCAATTCCGCTTTAAACGAGAAGAGAGGTTAAAGAAAAGGGATGAGATTCGGGCGATTTTTAACCAGGGAAAGGCTGTTTCCTGTTCAGGCGCAAAGCTGCTTATATTAAAAAACGGCCTGCCTATCAACCGGCTGGCCGTTACCTTTGCGAGGAAGTTCGGAAACGCGGTAAAACGGAATCGCACCCGGCGGGTCAGCCGGGAGGCGTACCGGATGCTAAAGAAGCGGATGAAAACCGGGTTCGACCTGGCACTGCTGGTTTATCCAGTGCCGCCGCCGAAAACTGCCAATACAAAGCAAAAAGCCGCGGGTAAAGATTGTCTGGCTGCACGGATGGGACAGTTTCAAAATTTATTCAACCGGGCGGGGCTTTTTATGGAAAACTGGTAATGGAGATAATAAAACAGTTTCAGAAGCCGGAGTTCCGGAAAAAGTTTAATTTCCCCCTGAAAGGCTTTCTTTTTATAATAAAATTCTACCAGCGCGCTGTTTCGCCTCATTTTCCAGCCGCTTGCAGATACTATCCGACCTGTTCCGCCTATACCTATGAGGCGATTCAGAAATACGGCATCCTCCGGGGGCTTTTCCTTGCGGGCAAACGGATATTGCGGTGCCATCCCTTTTATCCGGGGGGTTATGATCCGGTACCTTAATTTAACAGCAGGAATTTAATGGAAAAGAGAACATTGTTGGCCATAGTGCTTTCAACTATTGTAGTCACTGGATTTTATATAATTCAAGCGGTTTTTTTCCCTCCTCCCTTGCCGTCCGCCGGCGAAACCGCCGCTCCGCCTCAGACTGCCGCCGAAGCATCCACGCAAACCACGCCGGCCACGGTTGATAGACTGACGGAAACTTCGGCACTTGACGGCGGAGTCGGTATAGACCCTGGTCCCGTATCGGAAGAACGGGTGGCCGTAGAGACAGAACTGCTCCTGGTAGAACTGACTAACGCAGGAGGCGACATCGTCTCTTATAAGCTGAAAAAACACAGAGACGGGGATGATTTCGTTGATATGGTGCTTTCCGGAGACGCTGAAGGCCATGCTTTTACCGTGGCTTTTGGCGGCTTTGACGTTCCGTCGGTCACCGCTTTATTCCATATAAACCGGATAGACCAATATACGGTCGAGTTTTACCGGGATTTTGAGCTTGCTTCTGCCGGAGGGGCGGACGGGGAGCAAAAGGGCAAATTCCGCCTGACTAAGCGGTATAGCTTCAAGCCCGACGAATATATGTTCGAGCTTTCCGTTTCTCTGGACGGCGGTTATTCCATCCCCGCCTTGAATTTTTCCGGCGCAGCTTATACCCTAGGCTTCGGCCCCCAGATTGGTCCCGCTTTCGATAAACTGGACCAGCGCTATGATTACCGCCATTACTACACATACGTCAATGGCAAGCGCCGGGAAGAAAAAACAAAAGACAACGCCCCCGCAATAATTAATTCCAGGGTATCCTGGGCGGCCATTGTAGGCAAATACTTCACATTTATCGCTATACCCGACGCCACGCGGTACGAACTAGCCTTTTCCTCCAAGCCAGAGCCGGGGATCACATCAGCCTCTCGCTTTTACATGAGCCGGCCCGCGTTGAATGTGTCAAGGACAACGGATACTTACAGGTTCTACCTGGGGCCGAAAAGCCAGAACGCCCTGGGAATCTATGATAACGGCAACAACAGTTTTAACCTGCGGGAAATGGACCTTTCTAAAGCGGCCAGCACCAGCGGAATTCTTGCCCCCCTGGAATCGGTTCTTAAATGGTTCATGTCTATATTTTACAAGCTTATACCTAACTACGGCATAGCCATTATCCTGGTTACCATTCTTGTAAAACTCCTGCTTTTCCCCCTAACTAAAAAAGGCTCGGAGGCCACTCTGCGTATGCAGGCGCTGTCCCCTAGAATCAGAGAAATTCAAGAAAAATATAAGAATAACCCCACACAGGTGAACGCTAAAATGGCGGAATTATACAAAACCGAAGGCTATAATCCACTTTCGGGATGTTTTCCCATGTTAATTCAATTCCCCATCTTCATTGCTATGTACAACTTATTTAACAACCATTTTGATCTGCGGGGCGCCATGTTTATCCCCGGCTGGATTCCCGACCTCTCCGTGCCGGAATCGGTCTTTAGCTTTGCCCCATATCAGCTTCCATTTTTAGGGTGGAGCGATATACGGCTGCTGCCTTTCATCTATGTGGGATCCCAGCTTCTTTATGGCAAAATCACTCAAACGCCGGACCAGCAAGGCAATTCCCAGATGAAGATGATGCTCTATGTAATGCCGGTCATGTTTTTCTTTATTCTTTATAACGTACCTTCAGGATTAACGGTTTATTGGATTATGAGCAACCTGCTGTCTCTGATCCAGCAGCTTTTGATCAACGAATATCTGGCGAAAAAAAAATCCAGCATGGCGGCGCAGTCCCCGGCGCCGGTGATTGCCCCTAAAAAGAGAAAAAGAGGCGCCAGAAAATAGTAACGGGACGTTTGATGTAATTTCTTTCGCGAGGAGCGCGTTATGACATATGAATTTGAAGGCCGTACTGAAAAAGAAACTATCGACAGGGCGGCTGCGGAACTTGGCCTTGAAAAAGATGCCTTTGATGTGGAAATCTTGGAGGCCCGGCCTTCTGGAATATTTAAAAAAGGATATGTAAAAATTAAAGTTCACACGGACAATGAGGCCGCGGTCCCACGAAAAGTGAATAAGGCTACAGGCCGGGAGCAGTTCAGGCAGCCGGCTTTCGAAGACAAGGAAACCGAAATCAATTTTGAGCGGAAAATGATAGAATTCCTCGAAACACTTATCGTCCGCATGGGTTATACGGCAACAGTTTCTGTAATATTCCGTGAAAATTGTAAGTTTGGTTTCAAAATCGAATCTGAGAATTCTTCTATAATTATAGGGAAGAAGGGGAAGAACCTGGATGCTATTCAACTTTTGGCGAATATCTATGCCGGACGCATTGGCAATAATGATATCCGCATAATTCTGGACAGTGAGAATTACCGCATACGCCGGGAAGAATCCCTGGTAAGACTGGCCTATACCGCCGCCGACAAGGTACGGGAGAAACGAACTTCTATCCTCCTGGAGCCTATGAATCCGTTTGACCGCCGGCTCATTCACGCCACATTGAATGACATAGCTGATGTGGAAACCAAGAGCGAGGGCGAAGGGCTTTATAAGCAGGTGCGGGTCTATTATCGGGGAAGTGCGTTGTAAATTCGGCGTATTTACCCGGAAATTTTATCTTTTTTTGCCGGCGCTTTTACAAAAAAACCCATTTTCGTTTGCGGCGCATAAATAATTTGCTCAAAACCGGAGCGGCGCCGTCATCGTATGACTCTCCAGGCAGACGAACAAAAATTTTAAAATTCCATGAGCTTTCCCGCGCCGGATGCGCCCGGGAAGCGGAATATTGGACTTCTTCACCAATCGGAAATTCCGAAAACGCGGAAACATCGGAAACCTGTTTCCGCGTTTCCGATGTTTCCGCATGGTTTGGATTGTCTGAGAACCGAAAGCTCTCTTGCAAGTCTATTATAATGCCTGCTGAATTAACGCAGTACGATTATTCAATAACTGTTACCCTGTATGCGCGGTAACGAGGGGCGTTATCCCTTTTGCTCCGCTCTTCATCGTCTTCCTGTTGATATTTTACTTTTGTCCCAGGCTGTAGTTCCGTAAAATCCCGGTTGGTAACAGAACTGTAATGAAAAAACAAATTGTTATTTGCTTCATCCTTTATAAAACCAAATCCATTGGGGTTGATGCTGAAAATCAAAGAAACATATTCCTGCGCCTGCCTGACGGCATTTCCATTTTCGAAATCATTTTCGTTTACGGCGCCTGATAGATCCTGACTTCTGTCATTGGTTTTGTCAGTAACAAACAGATTCCTGATGTATGCGTTGTTGTTTTGCTCGATTTTTATATACATAGGCACGACATGAAAAACCTCGTCAAGAAGCTGCCGGGAAGTTTTTGTTTCTCCTGGTTTGCCATTCTCATTAAGATAGGTAAAATCCCAGCAAATGAGTATAACCTGTGTCCCCAGCGTATGCAGTTTGCGGACCAGTGGAACATAATCCCCGTCTCCAGCTACCAGAACCAAAATGTCAAAATGTTTGTAAATGGCAAGTTCATACGCTTCGAGGGCAAGCCACACATCAATCCCCTTTTCCTGGACAGTGTTGTTCTCACCGTACATGAGGGGCAGATAATGGCTTACGATATTTTCACGCATAAGAATATCTTCAAAAATGCGCTCGCTCTGAATTTTCTCTCCAAGTTCTTTTGCCATGGATCTGCCTTTGAAATAATGGGCGTCAATGATCTGGCACTGCCTGATATCCGTCTTCGTGAGAATGGAAATCTCATTTCTTATAAATTCATGCAGTCCGTTAATGCTTATTCTGGATTTCTTCGCGTGTTCATATTTGTAATAATTACTTACTTTATAAAAGTAATATCCGTCGTAAAATATTCCTATCCGTAATACGTCCAATATATTTTTGTTCAACATAAACTAATTCTAGCATAGCGCTGATATGAATATCAATTGCGGGCTTTCAGGCAAACGGGGAAAAGCTGGTTTTCGCCCGTTTGAAGACGTCTCCCAACGATAGGAGTTTTGGGAGCGCTGTCTAAATTGCGGAAACGAAGTTTCCGATGGATTGTGTTATAGGTCCCAAAACTCCCCGGATTTATTCCCGTAGAACCAGCCCCGAAGGACCATCCCGGGAACCAATGCGGGGAGTTTTGCGGAATTAGAAAAGTCCTTTATATCCATAAAAGCCCGCAAAACTCCTAAGCAATCTGCTTCGCAGATTGCAGTGCGGGGCAGATAAAGCCGCTGAGCGAATTGCCACCAGAGTTGTTATAGCTCAGCGCTACTATAAGATCGAGGTTAAACGCAGTCTGAAACCAGCGGTCTGGAACCCCGCAAGTCCCTTGGAATTAAAATTCCTTGAAACTAAAGTCCTTTAACTTCAAAAACTTAGCACAAGCGTGTAAATGAAGAACCCCGCCGCAAGCCTTCTTCTCACGGCCCTATTTATCCACTAAAATACGGAATCATGTTCAAAAAACGGCGCGTTCTGCCGTTGCTTGCTATACTTCCTGTTGTACTTTACGCGCAGAGCGGCGGTCTGCCCCCCGGGTGGTTCGGCTGGCAAGTCCTGGCCGGGACAAATACGGGCCTCTACGGGGTAAGCCGCTACGGGGCGGAAATTCCCCTCTGGACCGGCGGCAGCGTAAAGAAGATAATCACCGCCGGGGACACATGGGTCATATTGAGCGACGCCGGGGTTTTGGTTTCCACAGACCTCCTTCAATGGGAAAGCCGGAACGCCGGGCTTCCGCAAAAAACCATCAAAATCTACAGCGGGGGGAAGAAATCCTTTATCACCGTTGTCCAGGAACTGAAAGACCTTGAGGCTGACCCCGCAAACCCGGACCTTATGGTGTGCGCCACAAAGGAAGCCGTCTTTATCACCCGGGACAGGGGGCGTTCATGGACAAGTCTGGGTTTCCCCGCGTACAGGACCAACGGCGTCAAAGCGGTAGCCGCTGCCAGACTGCCTGATCTCACGGTGTTCCTTTCACACAGCACATACGGAGTTCATTACATCAGGGCCGATGCGCCTGATGCCAGGTGGACGGAACTGGCCGGGGGCCTTGAAAAACTTGAGACTACGGGCAATCCCGACGAGGTCTCGGATATTCTTGTGATCCCCTCGCGGACAGGAGGAGGAGTGCCGGCCTGGGATGTCTACGCGGCGCAGACCTTCCGCCGCCGCATCTATCGCCTGGACTGGGAGTTAAAAAGTTTCTCCCGGATCTGGTCTGACCAGGCGGATTCCGGCACGGCGGATTCCCTGGACTCAGGCGGAAACTCCCTGCGTTTTGTCCGGGAAGGGGCGGTCATGGAAATGAACCTTCCGCAGCGGGCCGGCGGTAATACTGAAGCAGTGGTTCAACAGCGGCAGGATATTACCGGCCTGGCCGGGAGTCTTGCAAAGCGGGGGATCGACGCGCTCTGCATAGCGGTTCCTGGAGGCGGCCTGGGTCCTGGCTCTGAGACGGTGAAGCTCTCAGAGCTGTGGCTGCTCAAGGCCGGCGGGGAAAAACCCAGCGGGCCGCCGTATGAAAATCCTGCATCCGGCAGCCGAACCTCTACAGCCAAGGTGGAAAACCGGGAGGGTCTATATCTGCCGGTAAATCACGCCATGGACAGCGAGTCCCTCAAACCATACCTGGACATCATGGAAAGCCGCAGCCTCGATATGGTAGTCATCGATATGAAAGACGACTACGGGCGGCTCAGATTCACCCCCCTGAATCCCGGCATCGCGGAAAAAGGCCGGGCCTTCCGCCCGGTAGACATAGACAGCTTCCTTAAAACCATGAAGGAACGGGGCATATACACCGCGGCCCGGGTGGTGGCCTTTAAAGACCCGGAGCTTGCCAGGAAGCAGGGCGGCAAATTCGCGGTCTGGGACCGCATCGAGGGCAAGGCGTGGAGGGGCTACTACGACAGCCGGAGACCCAAAGCGGCGGAGGGTGATGAAGTTCCCAAGTCACCTTTAACGGCGGAGGTTTTCCCCGCGGAGGATCCCGCCTACGAAATAGTCCGCACCTATTATGACGAAGAGTGGGTGGACCCTTATTCCGAGGAGGTCTGGGACTACATCGCTGAAGTCGGGCAGGAACTGCACGACCGGGGCTTTGATGAGATTCAACTCGATTACATTCGCTTCCCCACAGACGGGGACAACCTGGCCGCCGCGAGATACCGGTGGCAGGAAAAAGGGATGGACATGGAAAGCGCCATGCTCTCTTTCATGCGGCACATCCGCTCCCGGATCAGCGCGCCCATTTCCATCGACATTTACGGGGCCAACGCCTGGTACCGCACCGGGTCCAGGACCGGCCAGGAAGTAGAGCTTTTGGCCCCCTATGTTGACGCGATATGCCCCATGTACTATCCCAGCCATTTTGAGCAGACCTTTCTGGCCCAAAGCCCGGCGGAACTCAGGCCCTACCGCATATACTACATGGGAACCCAGCGCACCGCCCGCATCGCCAGGGGGCAGGTCATAGTCCGCCCATACGTACAGGCTTTCTACCTTAATGTTTCTTATGACCGCCGCTATTACAACGCCGATTATGTGCTGCGGGAAGTCGAGGGCGTCCGGGACGCCGGCAGCGGAGGGCTGACATACTGGAACAACTCGGGCCGCTATGCCGACATCCCCCTGCCCGGGCAGATCAAAACAGACGGGGCATAAAAAATCTAAATTGCGGAAAAAGTTATTGTCATTTACTTTCCGATGGTTTATTATGATTACGGTTATTATCCTAACAAAGGAAAGGGGGGAAATAATAATTATGACGACAAAAGCGTTACTCAAAGCGCCGGTTTTGACGGGCCTAAGCGTTGCAATTTTTCTGTTCTGCGCCTTGCTGCCGGCGGCGTGCAAAAACCCAAGCTCCGGGGGAGGGGGGCCGGACGAAGCGATCCTGGAAAGCATAGAAATAAGCGGGGAGTACAAAAATCAATATGTCCTGGGCGAAGAACTTGACCCGAGCGGCCTCGTTGTAACAGGAACGTGGTCTGACGGGACAACAGCGCAACTTGACCCCGCGGCTTACGGGATAAGCGGCTATGATCCCAATACCCTGGGTGAGCAGACCCTGACTGTAATCTTTGAGGGCAAAAGCGCTTCCTTCACGGTAGCCGTGGCGGCCCCAGCCAGCGCTGTCCTACAGAGCATAGAAATAAGCGGGGAGTACAAAAATCAATATGTCCTGGGCGAAGAACTTGACCCGAGCGGCCTCGTTGTTACCGGAATCTATTCTGACGGGACAACAGAGACAAGAGCGGCCCTTGCCCCCTCAAATTACACGATAAGCGGCTACGATCCCAATACCCTGGGTGAGCAGACCCTGAGCATAACCTTTGAGGGCAAAAGCGCCACCTTCACGGTATCCGTGGCCGAACCGGTTCTGCAAAGCATAACGCTGGGCGGAGAATACAAAACCCAATACGAACTGGGCGAAGAACTTGACCCAAGCGGCCTCGTTGTAACAGGAACGTGGTCTGACGGAACAACAGCGCAAATTGACCTCGAAGATTGCGAGATAAGCGGCTATGATTCCAATGCTGTGGGTGGGCAGATTTTGACTGTAACCTTTGAGGACAAAAGCGCTTCATTCACGGTAGCCGTGGCCGAACCGCCCGGCGCTGTCCTGCAGAGCATAGAAATAAGCGGGAACAAACCCGAATACGAATTTGGGGAGAGCCTCGCCCTCACTGTTACAGGAATCTATTCTGACGGGACAACAGAGACAAGAGCGACCCTTGCCCCCTCCAAATATGTGATAAGCGGCTATGATCCCAACGCCCTGGGAGAGAAGACCGTAACCGTAACCAAAAAGGACTCGGAGAAAACTGCCTCTTTCACAGCAACGACGCCCTGGGCAAGCATTAAAGACTGGCTCACAAAGCAGACGGGCGGGAACGGCCAGGAGGCTCTCATCCCGCTGCCGGTGCGGGCTGATCTGGCGGCTATCAGCCTGGCGGATATATTATCCGCAATAGACCAAGCGGCGAAGTACGTGGACCTGGACCTCTCTGGCTGCGGCATGAGCGGCACGGAATTCAACCCCGGCGCAGCCGGCAGCCAGTACATTACCGGCCTGACGCTTCCCAACGCGGCGAAAAGCATAGCGGCGGGCATCGGCGAAGCAGCCCCAACGTTCAACTCCTTTACAGGCCTCCGGACCCTGAGCGCCTCAGGGTTAGAAACAGTGAACAGGTATGCGTTCTCCTATGGATCGAGACTTGTCTCGATTTACCTGCCCAATGTTACAGAAATCGGCGAACACGCTTTTGTAGGCTGTGGGAACATTGAGACCCTGGACCTGCCCAAGGTTACAAAGATTGGCGGCTATGCGTTCTCCGACTGTACATTTAAGACGGTTTCACTGCCGGCGGCTGTAGAAATTGGCGGCTATGCGTTCGGCTCATGCAGAGACCTTGAGACGGTGACCCTGCCCAAGGTTACAAAGATTGGCGGCTATGCGTTCTCCGACTGTAGAGAACTTAAGACGGTTTCACTGCCAGAGGCTGTAGAAATCGGCAACAATGCGTTTGAAGATTGTTTTGCCCTTACTACGGTGAACCTGCCCAAGGTTACAAGCATCGGCGGCAATGCGTTTGAGAACTGTGGGAGCCTTACTACGGTGAGCCTGCTCAAGGTTACAGAAATCGGCTCCGCGTTCGCGAGCTGTAGAAAGCTTGTCTCGATTTCCCTGCCCGAAGTTACATCAATCGGCGATTATGCGTTTTCCTACTGTGAGAGCCTTGCGACGGTGGTATTGTCCAAGGTTACAAGCATCGGCTATCAGGCGTTCAAAAGCTGCACGAGTCTTGTCTCGATTTCCCTGCCGGAGCTTACATCAATCGGCAGCTTTGCGTTTGACGGCTGCACAAACCTTGCGGCGGTGAACCTGCCCAAGGTTACAAGCATCGGCGAGTCGGCGTTTAAGAGCACCGGGGCCAAGAGCTTAACTCTTAGCCTGGGCGCGGCTGCACCCAATGTAGATGTAAATCTGTTCAATGGTGTTGATTCCAAGAATGTTACGGTTAAAGTCCCAGCCGGCGCGGCGGGCTACGGCACTTGGCCCACAGATACCAACACCGAAAATTGGGGCAACGGATTCCGGGGCAAGGGCTGGAACGGGAGCGCTTGTAGTAACGGCTGGCTGAACAACAATATTGCGCTGACCATCACAACGCAGCAGTAACAGAACCGCCCTCCAGAAAGGATGCCTATCCTCCTGGAGGGCTTGCCGCGGGCTAAAGTCCGGCAAAGTTTAGTCCGCCAAAACGCGCATTTTTCAGCGTTTGCCTGACAAACTATGTTTGTCAAACAGCATAAGAAAAAGTCATTGCCTTTTACTTTCAAGTAGTTTATTATGGATACGATATTGGACTTGTTCAACAACTCTATTATTTTTTGAAAAAGAGGCGGCAATGAACCCAGGGGCAGGACAATGACAGGTTTAGCTTATCTTGAAATTTCACCTTCTCAAAGCCGCCGCGCTTCGCCTGCTCTCTTAATATTTCAAAGACTCATCCAAAACAGGTTTCCCATAATGACGTTGTCATCCTATAGGGAAAACCATGAACATATCTGGATTGAAAATTGAAGGAGGAGATTTATTATGAAAATTAAAGCATTACTCAAAGCGCCGGTCTTGACGGGCCTAAGCGCGGCAATTTTTCTGGCCTGCGCCTTGCTGCTGGCGGCGTGCCCAAACCCAAACTCAGAAACAACAGGCACGGTCCTGAAAAGCATAGAGCTGAGCGGGGAATACATAGTCGATTACACCATAGAAGACGAACTGGACCTGACCGGCCTCGTTATTACAGGAACATATTCTGACGGGTCAAGAGGGGTCATTGATTCCCCAAATTACGAGATAAGTGGCTATGATCCCTATGCCATAGGCAGCCAAACAGTGACGATAACCGTGGAAGACATAAGCGCCGATTTTGAGATAACCGTGGCCCCTCCGGAGGGCGCTTTCCTGGAAAGCATAGAGCTGAGCGGGGAATACAAAACCAGCTACACCATAAACGAAGAACTGGACCTGACCGGCCTTGTTGTTACCGGGATATATTCTGACGGAACAATAGGGACCCTTATCTCCCCGGAATACGAGATAAGCGGCTATGATCCCCAGACCGTGGGCGAACAAGCAGCGAACATAATCATAAAAGACACAAGCATAAGCGCCAGTTTTAAGGTATCCGTGGCCCCCCGGAATGGCGTGGTCCTGAATGACATAGAGCTGAGTGGAGAATACGAAATCTACTTCGCCATAAATGAGGAGCTGGACCTGACCGGCCTTGTTGTTACCGGGATATATTCTGACGGGACAAAGGGGATCCTCAGCTCCTCAAATTACACGATAAGCGGCTATGACTCCAGCGCTGCGGGAGTAAAGAACCTGCTCCTAAGCGTAAAAAATACAAACGTCACTAAGTCTTTAAAGACGCCGGTAGAAGTGCAAGAGTTAATCCTGGAGAGGATAAAGGTAAGAGATTTGCCCAAAAAACAACAATACGCTCCGGGTGAAACCTTGGCGCTGGACGGCCTCGTTGTTATAGGACACTGGTCTGACGGAAGACAAAAATCCCTTGACCCTACCGTTGTCGAGATATCCGGCTATGACAAAAACACCCAGGGGGAACAAACTGTGGTTATAACCGTGAAGGGTACGACTATCACTACCAGCTTCACGGTATTCGTGACCGCCCCGATCTTGGAAAGCATAGAAATAACATCCTACCCAAAAAAACTGACATACGCTCTGGGCGAAGACCTGGACCCGGCCGGCCTGATTGTTACTGGAATTTACTCTAACCAAACGACAAAGTCCTTTGACCTTTCCAATTGCTCAATAAGCGGGTATAAGCCTGATACTCAGGGAAACCAGAAAGTGAGCGTAACCGTGGAGGGCAAGACCAAAACCTTCACGGTAAAAGTGACGGCTTTGACCGTGAGAAGCATAGCGGTAAGCTTCCCTCCGGCCAGAACCATATACTATGCAGGCGAACAGAAACTGGACCCGGCAGGTCTGGTTATAACAGCGACATGGTCTAACGGGACAACAGGGAAGCTTAATGACGCGGAATACACACTAAGCGGCTATAATCTCACGAGCGCAGGCGACAAAGTAGTGACCGTAACCTCCAAAGCGAACTCGGTCATCTACACAACCTTCAATATATCTGTAGTCGCGCCGGTCATAGTGGGCATAACAATAAAATACCCGCCGAACAAAATCACCTTCCATAGTGATGAAAGCCTATTTGACCCAGGCGCCCTGGACGGGTTTGTTGTTACCGGGTTTCTTTCTAACGGGGCAACAAAAGAGCTTGCCCCGACGGAGTACGGTTTCAGTCAGCCTGATGCAAGGGGCACCGTGGGACGAGAGACTGTGATCGTATACGCATTGGAGGCGGAGGACAAAAAAGCCAGCTTCGATATATACACACTGCCCACAACCAAATATGAGACACAGACGACCCTACAGCGCATAGAAATAACAAATAAAAAAACGAAATACGTTTTTGGCGAAGACCTGGATCTGAGCAGCATCGAGGTAACAGGACACTTTGGTAACTTAAGCTCACCGCTTATATCCCCCTCCTCTTACACGGTAACAGGGTATGAGCCATATTATCTGGGAGAAAATACTTTAACCGTAACAGTTACGGACATAAACATTGGCGCCGCCTCCGGAACCTTCACTGTAAATATATCCAAGGAGACGATTAAAGACTGGCTAAACGAACGGGGAGGCGGAAACACCGCAGCGAATCCCATTAGTATGCCGCTGATGGGCCCCATGGGAGGAGGCCAGGGAGAATTCGCTCTGGCAGATATATTCAACATAATAGCCGGCACGAAGAAATATGTGAACCTGGATCTCTCGGCCTGCAAAATAAGCGGCACGGAATTTAACCCCAGGGCCGGCGCCAGCTACAACTACTATACCGGACAAAGTACGCCCTCAGTCGATTACATAATCGGCCTTGTTCTTCCCGCCGCAGCGAAAAGCGTACCGAAAGGAAATTACCACTGGGAAGGGACCACAAAGGCGGATGGAACATTCGTATGGTTTAAGAATCTCAAAACCCTGCGCGCCGCCGGGTTAACAGAGGTGGCCGAGTATGCGTTCGCTGAGTGTTATAACCTTGAATCGGTTGATCTGCCTGAGGTCAAGGAGATCGGCACGAATGCGTTCGCCGTATGCGAACGCCTTACAACGGTGTCCATACCCGGGGCCACAGAAATCGGCTATGGGGCCTTCCAGCAGTGCAAGGGAATTCTTTCAATCTCCGCGCCTCATGTTGTAAGCGTCGGCGCCGATGCCTTTAAAGAGTGTTTGGCGCTCACGACAGTTAACCTAAGCGCCGCTGAAAGTATTGGCGAGAGGGCCTTTGAGGTCTGTCAGGCTCTTGCGACAGTTAATCTAACCATGGTTAAAAGTATTGGCGCGGATGCGTTTAAGACTACCGGATCCAAAAGCCTTAATATTGTCCTGGGCATGGATGCTCCCGCCCTAGGCAGCTGGCTGTTCAGGGATGTTGCGGTAACCAAAACAGTTACGGTTATAGTCCCCCGGGCGGGCAGAGGCTACGGCAGTATACCTGCCGCCTACACCGGCGTTGACAACACAAATAACTGGGGCAACGCCTTCCGGGGAATGGGATCAACCTTCACCGGCATGCCGGTAAACAAAAATATTACTCTAAAAGTCGCTTCTAATTATTAAAGGAGGCTGTTCTCAGAGACCCGCAGGGTATCAGAGACCCGAAAACCACCGGTTCGTAGAATCGCGGTTTCTTGGGTCTCTGATACCCTGCAATTTGCTTCGCAAATTGCAGGGGTCAGACCTCGGAAAGAAGCCTGTGAGACCCGCAGGGTCTCAAACCAGCCCGGAGAACCAATGCGGGGAGTTTTGGGAACCCTGCGGACAGTAGTCCGTGCGGACCTGCGGTCCGCCTGGAGTTTTTGAACCTTTTGTGAATGTGAACTTCTTAGGCGGCAAAAAACTCCTAAGCAAGCCGCTAAGCAAGCCTAAGCAAGCCGTAGGCTTGCTTAGCGGCTTGCTTAGGAGTTTTTTGACACATCTTACCAGTATGAGCTTCTTTGCGGGTCAAAGCGACCCATCGGTTCGTAGAACCGCGGTCCGCAAAACTCCCCGCACTTGAGAACCGTGGGACCGCCGGTCCCGTAGCGGGTCTCTACGTATTCCCGTGTATTCCTGAGCCGTGCAATCAGGCGGAGCCTGATTGCTTGGAGTTTTGCGGGTTGGACCAGAACGGCCCCTGGGGGCCGCTTGAAAACCCCTTGGGAGCCGCAAAACTCCTAAGCAACCGCGCAAGCGGTTGCACGGGAATCAGCCCTTAGGACTATGGAATTTTGCGAACCCTGCGGGTTCCTTGGGAGTTTTGGGACTTACAACAATATCCGCAACTTAGACGCCGCTCCCAAAACTCCTAAGCAATTTGCAAAGCAAATTGCACTTCACCCAACAACAATCCGCAAAACTCCAAGCAAACCGGCTCCGCCGGTTTGCTAAGGAGTTTTGCGGGTTGGACCAGAGCGGCCCTTGGGGGCTGCTTGAAAACCCCTAAGCAATCTTGAGACCTCCGGTCTCAGCTTTGCCTGATTGCAGGGGCCGCAAAACTCCCCGGATTTATTCTTAGGGCTAAATCAGAGCCTTTCCGACTGTAGTCAGAACCTCGCTGACTGTAGTCAGAGCTTCTCTGACTGTAGTCAGAACCTCGCTGACTATAGTCAGAGCTTCTCTGACTGTAGTCAGAACCTCGCTGACTGTAGTCAGAACTTCTCTGATTGCAGGGGCCGCAAAACTCCCCGCAATGGTTTTCCGGGCTTCTCCCCAGGGCCGGTCCTTAGGGTCCAATCCGGGGAGTTTTGGGACTTACAACAATATCCGCAACTTAGACGCCGCTCCCAAAACTCCTAAGCAATTTGCAAAGCAAATTGCA
>JAITSE010000059.1 GCA_031288005.1 Treponema sp. | reverse complement strand
CCCCCCCCTTTTATGCCATACTCTGATTCAATAAGGAGAACCTTGTTTGGGTCAGGGAAATATCATGTTCTTTTATCATCATTCCTTCCGGGTTTTTTGTTTATCCATTTTACGTTTTGCCGCCGTCCTTCCACTCATTCTTGCCGCCTGCTCCCGCTCCGGCGTGAAAGACTCAGGGAATGGAAGAGCGCCGGACAGTCTCGTTATCGCCGTGGCTCAGGAACCCGCGACATTCGATCTTCACTACGCGGCGTCCATGGTCGAGGGCTGGATAGGCAACAATATTTATGACGGCCTTCTGTTTTTTGACGATGATGGAAACATAGAACCCCTGCTGGCGGAGGCTTACGATATTTCTCAGGACGGACTTACATATACCTTCCGCTTGCGCAGAGGGGTGAAATTTCACGATGGGGGAGAGTTTACTTCTAAAGACGTGGCCTTCACCGTTGAGTACGGAAGAACCGCGCCCAACGCCAGCCTCCTTTGCGGAATGATCCAGGACGCGGCCCTTCCTGATGATTACACCGCGGTCATCACCCTAAAAGAGCCTATGGCTTCTTTCCTTACAGAGTTTGCGGGGAATGAATTTCCTATATACAGCGAAAAGGCTGTGAAGGCGGCGGGCGTTTACGGGAGTTCGCCTGTCGGTACGGGGCCCTACCGCTTCGCCGGGCGCGGCGCCGGAACCGGCTTCGCCTTTGAAGCCTTTCCTGATTACTTCCGGGGCGCGCCGCCTGTAAAGCATCTGAGCTTCCGGGTTATCCCCGACGATTTTACCGCGGCCGCGGCCCTCGAAACAGGCGAGGTGGACCTTGTGATGTCCCTCTCTGTCCCCGCGGCGGTCTCTCTGAGAGACAAGAGAGGCGTAGTTGTAAGTTCAGATCCTTCCACCCGAGTGAACTACGCCGCCATGAACACTGAAAAACCGCCTTTCAATGACGCAAGGCTCCGCCGGGCCGTAAATTACGCCCTGGACAGAGAGGCAATACGGGATATTGTTTACGAAGGGGGCGGGCATATCAAGGATTACATGGCCCTTCCCTGGATGGCGGCTTTTGAAGAGCCTGAGATACGCTACGATTTTAATCCGGTTAAGGCGGCGTCCCTGGCCGCAGAAGCTGGGGTTTCACCGGAAAACCCTGTAGAGGCTGTTCTTATAGCGGCTTCTTCTTCACGGCAGGCCGCGGAGATAGTCAGGCAGAATCTGGCCGCTATTGGCGTCAACATCACCCTGGATATTCTGGAATTCAATGCATGGCTTGACAAGTATTACAGCGGGGATTATCAGATCGCCTGCGGCGGGCATTACATAAACATAAAAGACATGAACTATCTTGGACTCTTCTATGAGTCCGTCAATATAAACCAGGGCAATTCCGCAAGGTACAGCAATCCCCTTGTAGACGCTATCTTTGCTGAGGGGCGGCGCAGTCTTGACGGTGAAAAAAGAAAAGCCCTCTACAAGCGCGCCGCGGACATTGTTCAAGAAGATGCGCCTTACGCTGTCTTCGCTAATCCCCCTGTCATCAGAGCCTACCGCCGGAATTTACGCATCGCCCATACCTATTCCCACAGCATTTATGCCAGGGACATCTCTTGGGATATTCCGTCCAGGTAGGCGGCGTATATGCTCAGATACGCGCTGAAAAGGTTCCTCTTTTTTATTCCCACTATTCTGGGCATTGTCTTTATCATATACGCCGTCATGGATTTGACTCCCGGCGATCCGGCCCGCATCATGCTTGGAGAAAGGGCATCGCTGGAGCAGACAGCATTACTGCGCGCCGAACTCGGACTGGACCGGCCCTTTTTCGAACGCTACCTGCACTATATCTACCGTATGTTTTTTAAGGGAGACCTGGGCGTTTCTTACACCCGGAAAGAACCTGTGCTGGAAGATATTCTGCGGAAGTTTCCTTATACCCTGATACTGGCGCTGTGGGCTTTACTGCTGAGTTCCATCCTGGGGATTTCCTTAGGCGTATTTTCGACGCTCAGGCCGCGTTCTGCCGCCGGGATGGTTTTCTCCACGATTTCACTGATATTTGCGTCGGTTCCAGCCTTTGTTTTGGGCATGACGCTCATACTTATTTTCTCTCTGTACCTGGGCGTCTTTCCTTCCGGCGGCGCTTCCTCCTGGCGGCATTTCATCCTTCCTGCCGCCGCCCTCACCCTGCCTGCGGCAGCGGAAACCATGCGTCTCACCAGAGCCATGATGATGGAAACTATGGCGAAAGATTATATACGCACCGCTAAGGCTAAAGGAGCCGGCATGGCGGCCATCGTCATAAAACACGCTCTCAGAAACGCCATGCCGCCTGTGATAATCAATGCGGGAATGCACTTAGGCTACCTCCTGGGCGGTGCGGTGATCACAGAAACTCTGTTTGCCATCCCCGGCCTGGGATCCCATATCGTTGAGGCTGCAAGGATGAAAGATACGCCGGCAGTGACAGCTTCGGTAGTATTCCTGTCGTTCTTTTTCAGCGCGGTCCTCCTCGCGCTGGACCTGGTCTGCGCCTTCCTGGATCCCAGGAGCAGGGAACGGTATGCCGGCGGAGAAGGCCGGCGGGGATGAAATTTAATGCTCCCGCGCTTGACAGCTTCAGAAGGAACAAGACCGCGGCAGCGGCTCTGGCGGTATTTTTGGCGCTGCTCCTTGTTCTTGTCTTTGCGGATCTCATCGCGCCCTTGGAAAAAGGCATTACCCTGAATCCCGCGGCCCGTCTTGCCCCCCCCAGCAAGGAGCGGCTTTTTGGAACGGACGAATTCGGAAGGGACGTATTTACCCGGGTTCTGCACGGAGGAAGACTCTCCATTTCCCTGGGTTTTGCAGCCTCCATCGCGGCTATGCTTATAGCCTTGCTTCCAGGCTGCGCGGCGGGCCTTTTCGGCGGAATTATTGATGAAGTCATCACCCGTATCATTGATACATTTCTCTGCATCCCTTCGATACTTCTCTCACTTACCGCGGCTGCGGCCTTGGGACCAGGATTTTGGAACCTCCTTGCAGCTATGACTGTCTCTTATGCGCCGGGCTTTGTCCGCTTTGTCCGCTCTTTGACCCTCACGATAGTTGTAAACGGTTACATTGAGGCGGCCCGGGCATCAGGGACAGGCGCCGCGGGGATCATAACCCGCCACATACTGCGAAACGCCCTGGGCCCCGTCATTGTCCAGGTTACCTTCGCTTCAGCCCGCATAATTCTCATCGCCGCCGGCCTTTCCTTCATCGGCCTGGGCGTCCATCCCCCGGCCCCGGAATGGGGAGCGATGCTTTCAGAGGCGCGCATCTTTCTACGCCGGGCGCCTCACCTTACAATCTTCCCTTCCGCGGCTCTAATCCTCACGTCCCTTTCCCTAAATATGCTGGGGGACGGCCTGCGGGACGCCTTAGATGAACGCTTTGAAGCTTGAGGAAATGAATATAAAAACACCGGCGGAATTACTTTCGGTTCGAGACCTTAAAACATATTTTTATACTCCCCGGGGCATAGTAAAAGCCGTGAACGGTCTTTCTTTTGAAGTACGGAAAGGAGAGACTCTCGGCGTCATCGGAGAGTCCGGGTGCGGGAAGACCGCGGCCTGCCTATCGGTAATGCGACTAATTCCGGATCCGCCGGGCCGGTATGAGAGAGGAAAAATATATTTTCAAGGCCGGGACATCCTTGCCTTTCAGGACCGCGAACTGCGTTCATACCGGGGCGGCGGCGTTTCCATGGCCTTTCAGGAACCTATGACCGCCCTTAATCCTGTCCTTACTGTAGGAAGCCAAATAGCGGAAGGAATAATGCTCCATACCGGCGCAGGCAGAGCCGCGTCCTTTTCCCGTGCTATTGAATGGCTTGAAAGGCTTGGCTTCAGCCGCCCAAGAGAAGCCGCCCGGACTTATCCTTTTGTCCTGTCCGGGGGTATGCGGCAGCGTGTGATGATCGCCATAGCCCTTGCAACGAATCCTGAACTTTTTATCGCCGATGAGCCTTCCTCTTCGTTAGATGCTGTTACCCGGACACAGATACTGCGCCTCATTGGGGATCTAAAAAAAGAAACCCGCCTTTCATGCATCCTAATCTCCCATGAGCCGGCGGCAATAGGGGGACTGGCAGACCGGATTATGGTCATGTACTCAGGCCGTTCATGTGAGACAGGCCCGGCGGAGGAAGTGCTTGCCCGGCCTCTGCACCCATATACGCAGAAGCTTATGAAGGCCGTCACGGGAAGAAATGCCGCCTCTGCCGGCGGAGGAGGCGTACCGCCTGCACAACTGAGGCTCCCATTTATTCCCGGCAGCGATCCTGCCCCTGGAGCCGCACTTCCAGGCTGTCCCTTCCACCGCAGATGTCCTCTGACGGAGGAAATCTGCCTAAAGGAGCCTCCCCCCCGGTACAAAACTGAAAACGGACGGGAAGTTTGGTGCCGGACCTATCACCGGACGCATGAGGGAACTGAAACACAATATGCTCTTTCACTTAACAGTAATATTGCGATTTCAAACTGCCATACTAATGTTGACAATAATTCTATCATCATTGAATTGCTGAATATAAAAAAATCTTTTCCCGCTTGTCCAGGCGGTTTTTTAAGGAAACCTGACGGGGTAAAAGCTGTAGACGGCGTTTCCCTTAGGCTGCGGCGGGGAGAAACTCTTGCGGTTCTGGGGGAATCAGGATGCGGCAAAACCACCCTTGGCAGGATAGCGGTGAAACTCCTAGAACCTTCTTCAGGCGCTCTTTTTTTTGAGGGCAGGAATATTACCCATGCCAGGGGAGGAGAAGAACGTCACTTTCGGCGGAAAACACAGATGGTGTTTCAGGACCCCTTTTCATCCCTCAACCCCAAAATGACTGTATATGACATAATAGGTGAAGGGCTTGTAAATTACAGGATGGCAGCAAACCGGAGGAAACTGCGGGACATGGTAGTATCCACAGCGGAAAGATGCGGCCTCAAGGCGGATTATTGTGGTTTGTACCCCCGGCAATTTTCCGGAGGCCAGCGCCAGCGCATAGCCATTGCCAGGGCTTTAGCCTCTGAACCGTCTTTCATAGTCTGTGACGAAGCGGTCTCGTCCCTGGACGCTTCGTCCGGCGCCCAGATCCTCAACCTCCTTAAAGACCTCCAAAACGGGACGGACCTCGCCTATCTTTTTATGACCCACGATCTGTCCGCGGCGGAATTCATGGGAGGAGAAACGGCGGTGATGTACCGGGGACGCATCGTAGAAAAAGGTCCCGCCGCATCTGTGTTTCACCGGCCATTGCATCCTTATACCAGCACCCTCCTCGGTGGAGCGGCGTCCCAAAAGACTGGAATAAACGGGCCTGAAAAACCCCAGGAGGCCTTTCCACTTCCGGCGATTTCCAAAGGATGCTCTTACGAATTCCTCTGTCCCCACGCCGGGGATGAATGCCGGACTGAAACTCCCGTATATCTTGAAGCCGAACCGGGACGGTTTGTTTCCTGCCATCGCGTCTATTCAGGCCAGCGCTAAGCGGCGGATTTAAGCTAAACTCGCTGCTCTCCTTGTTGATACCGGGTTTCATTTATCGAAAAGTCTTTTTTTTCTTCCCGTTTTCTGATATTATTAACATGATGGTTAATCGCTCCGTTTATTTTTATCTGTGTATTGTTTGTATATTGATGGCGGTTTTGGCGTCTGCCGGAGCTTGTGCGCCCCGGCCACAGACGGCTTCCATAAAGGACGGAATCCGCGGAGAAGATCCGGTTTTTGTACCCAGCAGCCTCCTGGCCCTTGTCAAAAGCGGAGAAGCGCCTCTCTGGTTTGAATTTACCGATGCCGGACCCGCAAACATACCCGGTCCGGCGGAAGCGTCGGGAGAACCCTTTACACCTTGGCCGCAGGCCAGGTATACGGCAGGCTTTGCGGTTGATGGAGAGGGGCGTCTTATCATGGCGGTTAACCGGGACGGATTTTTAGCATGGGAAATTCGGAAAGACGGCTTAGGTCTATACCGCGTCGCGGAACAAGAAAATGCCTGGGGCCCCTATACGGCATCGGCGCTGTTTATGTACCGGAACACTCCGGTGGTACTACTTCACAGAGATGATTTTTTTCCCCATAGCGGGGATGAGACGCCGATTCTTCCGGCGGTAAGAGCTTGGGGCCTTAGGACAGATCTTCTTGCCATGGAAGAAATTGAGATTCCGGCCTTCTCCGCACTGCCACAGGTGGAAGGCTGGAATCTGGACGACCTTTCTCTTGGGAGGGACGGCCTCTGGTATTTCCGGGCGGTACGCGGAGGATCTTCACCCGAAATCCGCTATTTCCGCACCCGGGACCTTGAGTTCCCCGGCGAACCTTCTTCCGCCGGGGTTTTCAGAAAAGCGATGAAGCCCTATGCAGGAAATGATATTCCCCCGCCTTTACGCGCGGCTCTTGAAGAAGCGGAACACTCGGCGGGAAACGGAAAAACCCTGGTTGCGGCGGTGGTATCGCCGGAATTTCCCGCCCGCCGGTATTTCTCCCTGCAAAGCGAAGTTTCAGGCGAGGGAGAAATTTTGGAACTTGCGGGATTTTACCGCCCGCCGGATACAGCGGCGCTGGTCTTTCCCGGGGGCCGGGGCATCCTTGCGGGACCTTCGCCAGCGACGGAAACATTTACCCTGCCTTACCTGCCCCAGGGCTTTGTATATACCCGGATAGGATTTGCGGGACCCGTACTGATTGCTTCCTGGGAAGAACAGCAAGATTGGCGGATCGGCGCGGCGGGTTTTATGGTAATTAACGCTCCTGAAAACCGGGAGTTTGAATAAGAGAATTATGCATTATGGAAAAAAAAGAAATCAGGACAATAGCGGAAAAAAACCGCTGTGTCAAAAATATTATTGATGAAACAGCGCGCTTGAATTCATTTCTGCTCGTGGGTCATCAAAATCCCGATACGGATTGTATCGCTTCACTGGCCGCCTTTTCCCTGCTCCTGCGCAAGCAGGAAAAAGACGTTTCTATTTTTCTGCCCATGCCGGTGATGGAACAATTTAACTATCTGCTGGCGATCTGCAAGTACAACGGCATTGACATCCTTTATGACCCGAATTCTATACCGAAGGATATTGCGGCCCTAGTCATTCTTGATACGCCGAAACCGGAAATGATAAGCAGTAACGCTGTAATAGACCAGCTTCTTTCGGATCCTGGGATCAGAAAGATAGAGATCGATCATCACTTGGGAGCGGACGCTTCATACGCCGGCGATCCTGGCTATTGCCTGGTTTCCGAAGCTTCAAGCGCCTGTGAACTTATCGGCTATCTTTGCTTTAAATTTTCACGGCAAAAAGACCGGTTCCCCGGCGTGGATTTTTTCTCCCGGAATATTGCGCTGGCTGTCTTAACGGGAATTGTAGGCGATTCCCACATGGGAAAGTACCTAAAATCCGCAAAAGAACGCTGGTATTATTCTATTTTGAGCCAGGCCTTTGATAAACTCCTGGTCGAAAAAACCAGAAAGAACAGCAATAACCTGGCGTCCATGGAAGCCATTTTTGATACGATACAGCTTTTTTCGGTGCGCGAGAAGCTTTGCTTTGACCGCATTCTAAAACAGAAACTGCGATCTGAGTATATTTTCTACGCGGCTTTGGGAAAAGAGGAATCGGCGGAACTTTTCAGCCGGTACGGGAATGAACTTCTGGTCAACGTTTCCAAAGCCGCGGCGAATACCTTGGCTGAGGACGCCGGAAAACTGGGGCTTGTCGCGTACTATGATGACCCATCGCTTTCCTCTTTTGTTCAGTTCAGGCTCCGCAGGAGCGCTAAATTTACTGTTTTGGATCTCCGAACCGTTTTAAAAACCCTTGGGATTTCAAACGGCGGAGGCCATCCGGGAGCAATAGGCTTTAGGGTGCTTAAAGACGAAGTTCCGGATATTCATGCCTTCACAGCCGAAATAGCCTGTAGAATAGACGGCATGATTAAAGACATAAATGCCGGTTGAAGCCCGGTCAGCGCCGGGCAAGTTTTTTTACAGCCTCGTCGATTACGCGCAGTCTTACTACCCGTCCGCCGCCAAATTCCTGATAGGCCCGGTAACGCTCCCCATCGTCTGAGAAAGGCGGCGCAAGTTCCCCTGGAAATGGGGAGAAACGTTTCTGCATCCAGATAACCGAAGGGTCGCTCAGGCGGGTTTTTGGAGACGCGGGATCAAAGTAGATAAAGGATTCATGAGAGCCCCGCTCTCTCTGGGGCGCTTCGTCTGTGCTTTGCAGGTAGCGGATCACTCCAGACATGAGATTCACCGATTGAATGATTGCCGAATGAACGGCGCCGCCGTCCTCCCCCCGGAAGAGCAGGATATCCGCGGGCTTTAGATTGCGGATTTCGTCTTTCACAGCAATGATTTCCCGGCTCCGGGAATTAAAGAAGCTTGTTCCCGCATAAAAGGAAGGGTTCCCGTTCCGGGGCGCGCCGACACTGCGCCGCAGAGTACGGCCCAGGTCGGTCCCTGCGGCTGCGGCTACGCTGGAAAGTATGTTCCACACAAAGCCGGAGCAGTCCATTCCAACGCGGCCCACGCAGTAGAGGTAATTATAAACATCCTTCTCCTCTATCCCTTTGCCTGAAACAAGTATGTACGGGCGGTGAGGCAGACCGCGGTAGGACCCGGCCTTCATCCGGGCTATGTCGAAAAAATCCAGCGATACAGACCAGGTTTGGCTTGGAATATCCAGGATGACGACTTTTTCCCGCCCGTCTCCCAGGACCGCGGTATACCGGGCAAAGTCCTCCGTGCCGAGAAGCTCCTCCGCTTCAGCCCAGAGAAATACGGGGTCCGCCTTGCCCTTCCCCAGGATTTCCCAGTCCTGCTCCGAAAGCTCCAGGCGCTCAAAATTCTCCGCAAAAGGCATCCTCAGGTTCATCACCCGCCCGCCAATGATGCGGGTTTTGAAACTCTTCCGGTAGGTTTTCTCTATGAGCGCCTCTACGCCGTTACCCCAGAGCCGGGCCGGATCGGAAAAGGCTGACAGATAGTCCCGCTTCTTTGCCGCGGCCGCTTGCTGCGCCGCCGCTTGCTGCCCGGCTGCTTGCTGCCCCGATTCCTGAGACCCGGGAGGCCCGGCGGCAGCCTGGACGGGGAAGATAAGCAGCGCGCACAGCGCCCCTCCAGCAAGAGCCGCCCCGGGGCGGCCAAACGCAGACAGCCTCATAGATTTCACAGCCCCTCAAGGCCCTTGAAGTAGCGGACCGTGCCTGATTTAAGCTCATCCGCGGCGTCATCATCGCAGACAATGACGGCCCTGGGGTGCATTTGCAGGCAGGACACGGTACACATCTGACTCACCCCGCCTTCCACAGCGGCCTGGAGCGCCCTGGCCTTGCCGTGTCCCGTTGCCAGGATAAGCACTTCCCGGGCGTCCATCACAGTGCCGACGCCGACCGTTAAGGCCGTGGCCGGCACCTGATTGACGTCTCCGCCAAAAAACCGGGCGTTGGCTATGCGGGTAGCCCTGGCAAGGGTTTTTACCCTCGTTCTTGACCTGAGGGAAGAGCCGGGCTCGTTGAAAGCCAAGTGTCCGTCCGCGCCCATGCCGCCCAGAAAAAGCTCAATCCCGCCCAGGGAGCGGATCTGTTCTTCATAGACCTCACATTCCCGCCTTAAATCCGGGGCCATCCCGTTCAGAATATGGACGTTTTCTTTGCGTATATCCACGCTGGAAAAAAAGTTATCCCACATAAACCTGTGGTAGCTTGCGGGATGATCCTCAGGCAGCCCCGCGTATTCATCCATGTTAAACGCAGCCACCGCGTCAAAAGAAACCCGCCCCTCCCGGTAGAGACGTATCAATTCCTTGTAGGTTTCAAGAGGAGTGGAACCTGTAGGCAGGCCCAGAACAAAAGGGCGCCCCCGGCCATTAAAGGCGTTGATCCTGCCTGAAATATAAGCGGCGGCCCACTTGCCGGCCTCCGCGGCGTTTTTATGAATCACTAAACGCATAATTTCTCCTGTACCGATTATAAAAGATTGTATTTAAGCATCCCCGCGGCGATAAGCGCAAGGACATTGAAATCTCTGTCAAAGACCACAATATCGGCGTCTCCGCCCGGAATGATAGCGCCCTTGCCCCTGTAGCGCATCACCTGGGCCGGATTAAAGCCCGCGGTCTTTACCGCATCCTCCAGCCTAAAGCCGAAGGCCGTCAGGTTTTGAACCCCCCGGATCATGGTGAGAGATGAGCCGGCTATTACATCGTCGGCTTTCCTCTGGAACACGCCGTCTTTTAATATCACTTCCTCCCCGTTGGCAAAGAAGGGAGCCTCCGCCTGGCCTGTGGGTTTCAGGCTGTCCGTAACCAGCACGATCTTGTCCGCGGGCTTGTCCCTAAGGAGCAGCTTGAACAGGTCGGGATGCACGTGGAAGCCGTCGGCGATGATTTCGCAGGACATTTCCGGGTGGATAAGTATCGCGCCCGCAGCGTTGGGGTTGCGGTGATCCAGCTTGCTCATGGCGTTAAAGAGGTGTGTGGAATGGAGTATCCCCGCCTGCATACCCTCCACCATGTTTTCGTACCTGGCGTCCGTATGCCCGGCCTGAAGGATTATCCCCTTCTTGATGCAGTAAAGGGCAAGCTCCCTCATGCCCTTAAGCTCCGGGGCGACAGTCATGTTGACGATATGCCCGCCCGAGGCCTCCCACAGCTTCTCCATATAAGGGATGTCCACAGGCATGAGCGTCTCCGGCCTCTGAACCCCTATGCGGGCCGGGGAGATAAAAGGGCCTTCCAGATGCAGCCCCATGATCCGGGCGCCCGGCTCCCTGCCCATAGCCGCGGCAACGTTCCGCGCCGCTTTGAGCATCTCTTCCTGAGCCGTGGGATATAAGGTTGGGTTGAAGGCGCTTACGCCGCTTTTGACAAGGGCCCGGGACATCTCGATTACCGCCTCGGTTGAAGCGTCATCGGTCCCGAAGCCCCCTATTCCGTGGATGTGGGTGTCGATGAAGCCCGGCGCTATATACGCGCCCCCCGCGTCAAGAATCTCAGTGGAAGGAGGGAGGCGCTTTTGCTCAAAACGCCTTTGGGAAAAGACATCCGACACCGCGCCGTCTTCAATCAGCACGGCGCATTTCTCCATGACGGCAAAACCTGTCAATACTGTTCCGTTACATAGGCAGATAGGATTCATAGCGCTCCATTATATCAAATATAGTGGATAATTAGGAAGATTCAATGCAAGCCGCGGAGCGGCTTGCTTAGGAGTTTTTTTTACCCCCCTGGGGGTGAAAAAAAAACAAGCAACGAATTAAAAAATAAAGACCTAGGGGTGGAAAGGGGCAACTGGGGGGGTGGTGGGGGGGGGGGGGCACACGCCGGTGGTTGGGGCGCGTGGGGGGATACTACCCCCCCCTTTTATGCCATACTCTGATTCAATAAGGAGAACCTTGTTTGGGTCAGGGAAATATCATGTTCTTTTATCATCATTCCTTCCGGGTTTTTTGTTTATCCATTTTACGTTTTG
>JAITSE010000097.1 GCA_031288005.1 Treponema sp. | reverse complement strand
ACTGCCGAATTGAATTGTGATATGCTAAAAAAATTATTTGATATTGATTTTGCGGAATATAACAATAACAAAGATATAATTTATACGCCGATGTTATATAAAAACAAAAATTGAACTGCGCCTAACGAGGCTGTATACCCTTCGCCGCTTTACGGCGGATCGGGCTACGAAAAACCGCAGTCGGCCTACGGCCTTTGTGCGGTTTTTCTCCGCCACATTTTGGCCCGCCGCAATGCTACGCATTGCTTTATGGGCGGGCCAAAAAGTCGTAAACAGCCGGAACGTTTTAGGCCGGGATGATTCGGCTATAATTTTTACACCGTGTTCTTTATCTCCGGTTATTATTTTTCCTGTCCATATATTAAATTTATTTGTCGAATTTGAAAATGACGACAGATTAAAACCTCGGAAAAATATCTGCCGTATTATTATGTCATTTTGCCCATTTTTTCCGGTAACAAAATATCCGTTAGTGGCGCTGCTGGAAAAATCCGGAGAACCGTCCGGAGCTGCGCTGAATAATTTAATGCTGTGCAGGAACTAAATACCAGAATAAAAACAGCGAATATCGCGCCGGAAATAGCAGTTAAGGAAATGTAAAAAAATCACATGACTATTTGTTATGCACAGCAGGGCAAAATTTCGCAAAATAATCAAAAATATCTTGACAGGTGGGGATTACATCGAATACTATAGTATTTTTTATCATTATGGACGCAAGAAACAAATAGCCAAGTATTACCCCTTTCCAAATTGTGCGGCTATCATAGAACCGTTTGCTGGCGCCGCCGCATATTCATTATATGGGGATAATTTGGAAGAAAAGGGTTATATTGATTGAAAAAGGCCCTCGTGTTGCTGAAATTTGGCGTTGGCTAATAGATGAAGCAACTGTTTCAGATATTCATCTATTACCAGATTTGAAGGCTGGCGATCACTCCACTGAATTCTTACACATAGTTCATGCTGCAACAGAGATGGCGTTCAAATTTAAACGAATAAAAGTTACTCTTCTTTATAGAGAGAAATTGGGAAATCAGCAGAAGAGTGTTTGCGGAAAATTTATATAAAATCAACCACTAAAAAATAATTTGTGGTGATTATTCTGAGTCTCCTAATATTGAGGCCGCTTGGTTTATTGATCCTCCGTATAAAGGTGAACCGGGCATGGGCTATGGCTATGGCTATGGCTCAAATCTGATAGATTATACAAAATTAGCTGCTTGGGCAAAATCAAGAAAAGGAGAGGTTATTTTTTGTGAAGACGAACATGGTGATTATTTACCTTTTGTTTCACTCATTTCATTAAAAGGAGCTGTAGGCAAAACAAGTCAAGAAAAGATATTTTATGAATCACACGTACAAAAAATACAATCGGAATTTTTTATAGTAATTGATTGTATTTCGATGCATATTTTTCATGAATTACTATCCATTTTTCACTTTTGTTTGTCCTGTAGCGGCCATCCCATAAATTTTTATGTTCCTGTCTGTTGTTCCAGATATTGTACCCCATCTTTTAATATCAAATTGGATGATAAGAATACCCCGGTGACCATCGGAAATATATAAACATTAGAGTTGTTCGTCAGAAACATCGGTTCGTCAAGTCCAATAATAAAATATAGCTCCCAAGATAGCACTTGATGTTTTAAGCCAACAGTACGATATAAGTTTACTGAAATTCTTAACAATGCAGCGTTTGCTTTAATAACCGCATTAATCAACCATACTCCGCCGCAGAGTAGCGGGGTGTTAAACCCCCAATACGAATAACATTTTCTGCATTAACAGAAAGATCAGAAACATAATGAAAGCTATAGTTAATCCGATAGTCCATTTTCAATTCTTTTATAAACTCACTTGGTTTTATTGATAAAGCATTATTATAGAGAAAAGACAATTTCTAAGGAAGATTTACCGCATCGGATCTAATGTCCGTAGTTAAATTTCTGGTATTTGCGGGTCAAGTTTAACCTTCAAGGGGGCTTGTTGATTTCAGGACATGGATACCCTAGATTTATATTGAGGAGCATTAAAAACAATGAAAGATTCACTTGTCAAAGCTTTAAACGATCAATTCAATAGGGAATACTATTCGTCCTATCTTTACCTTTCCATGTCGGCCTATGCCGTGGCTTTGGGGTATAAGGGAGCGGCGAATTGGCTTTCCGTGCAGGCCAGGGAGGAAGCGGCCCACGGCGCTCATATCTGCCGGCATCTGCTTAACCGGGGCGCGGCGCCTTCTTTTCAGACTGTCAAAGCGCCGCCTGATTCCTTCGGCGGAATTAAGGAGCTTTTTGAAAAGGTCCTGGCCCACGAGAAGAGTGTGACGGAAGCTGTGGACCGGATAGCCTGTCTTGCCCTGGAGGAAAAAGATCACGCTACGTATAGTTTTATCCAATGGTATGTAAATGAGCAGGTTGAGGAAGAGGCGGATGCGGAAGAGCTGCTCGTGAAATTCAGCCGCATCGGGGATAATCCGGGGCTGCTCTACACCCTGGACGCGCAGCTTGCCGCCCGGCGCTTTACCGATCCCTTTCCTGAAGAAGCGTAGGGCTTGAGTTTACAGCGGGCTTAAGCCTTCCGCCGCTGTCTTGCCGCTTCGTAAAGCAGTATGCCCGCGGCTACCGACACGTTAAGGGAGTCAAGTCTGCCCGCGGTTGGTATACCTACAAGCCCGTCGCAGGCTTCCTTTAGGAGGCGGGAAATGCCTGAGCCTTCCCCGCCCAGGACAAGCGCGGCGCGGCCTCTAAGGTCCCGGGTGTAAACCGCTTCGCCTTCCGCGTCGGCGCCGTAGATCCAGAATCCCGCACTTTTGAGCTTCTCCACGGCCCTGGGCAGATTCGCCTCTTCCGCCGCGGGAACCCAGGAGGACGCGCCGGATGAGGTCTGGGCGATGACTTCCGCGTGTTTGGCCGTCCGCCGGTTCCGGGAAATTACCAGGCCGGCGCCGAACTGATCGCAGGACCTGAGTATGGCGCCGTAATTGTGGGGGTCTGTAATCTCGTCCAGAATAAGCGCAAGGGCGTCCTTTTTGTCCCCAAGACCGGCGATAAAGGCGTCAAGGTCTGTCTCCGGGCCAAGGCGGCTCAGGCGGCCATCCGCGGCCAGGGCTATGCCCCGGTGTCCTGGAGCAATGCGGTCAAGCTCGTGAGTCCCCACCCGGTCCACCCGGATTTTGTGCGCCAGGGCCAGAGCCGCAAGCTCCCTTGCCCTGGGGCCGGGCTTTGCCATGAACATGGGACCTGGACTCTGCCCGCCCGCTTGCTGCCCGCCCGCTGAAGCGGCTTCCGCCGCCTTTATGGCTTCTTCAATGGCGTGAAATCCTGTCAGATAGATCATGACAGTTCGTAGCTCCCGCCGTATTTTACAATTTCAGAATCGAAACGTTTTCCGGCAAGATAGCTTTTAAAAGCGGCCTGGGCTTTCGGCTCTCCGTGGACCAGGAAGATGCGCTTAAGCCGGGATGCGTCAAGAGCGCCGAGCCATTCTCCGGCTTCGGCATAATCCGCATGGGCGCTGAATGCGTTGAGTTCCAGAACTTCCGCGCGGCGCGTAAACCACTCGCCGTGAATTTTTAAGCGGGTTTCCCTGTCTCTTATGCGCCGGCCAAGCGTGTCCCTGGCCATATAGCCCACGAGCAGAATGGAGGTATTTGGGTCCCCTATGCTGTTTATGAGGTGGTGCTGGATGCGCCCGGCTTCGCACATACCGTCGGCTGAGATGATGATGAGCGGCCCCTCCCGGCTGTTCAGGGCTTTGGATTCGTCCACTCCGGCGGTAAAATGCAGGGCGTTGAAACCGAAGGGGTTTTTGTGATGCTTGATGAAGGCCGCGTGCACGGCCTCGTCATAACATTCAGGATGAATTTGAAAAATGGCGGTGGCGTTGGAGGCCATGGGCGAATCAACATAGATGGGAATTTCCGGGATGTCCCCCGCGTCAAAGAGGAGGTGGAAATAGTAGACCAGTTCCTGAGTCCGCTCAACGGCGAAGGCGGGAATGATGATGCGCCCCCGCTTTTCCGCCGTCCTCTTCGCTATGCCCTCAAGCTTTTTCATGGCGTCAAAGGCTGTATCGTGGCGTCTGTCGCCGTAGGTGCTTTCAAGGATTATGTAATCCGCCGCGGGGAGTTCCCTGTCAGGGTCGCGGATGATAGGTTTCCCCGGCCTGCCCAGGTCTCCTGAACAAAGAACCCGCAGTTCTTCCCGCCCCTTCTTTATGGTGATCATAGCCATAGCGGAGCCCAGGATATGCCCGGCGTCGAAAAATTCCAGCTTCACCCCATCCGCGATGTAAACAGGCCGCCTGTAGGAGGCCGTTACGATTTGATTCGCCGCGGCTATCACATCCGCTTCGTTGAAAAGAGGCTGCCAGTCAAACTTTTCATCCCTTTTCCGGGCCCGCTTACGAAGATACTCAGCATCCCGGGCCTGTATCTTGGCGGAATCCATCATGATAAGGCTTGCCAGGTCCCGCGTTGCGGGGGTGGCGTAGATATTACCCCGGTAGCCCAGCTTTGCAAGCACAGGCAGCAGGCCGCAGTGGTCATAGTGGCCGTGCGTCAGGATGACGCTTTCTATCCGGTCTATGGGAAGCTTCAGTTCCAGACTCCTGTTCTTCCTGTCTGTTTCAGCCCGGCTCCCCTGGAAGGCCCCGCAGTCTATAAGGAAAATCCGCCCGTCTACTTCAAGTATGTGCTTTGAGCCTGTTACTTCTTCAGCCGCTCCGAGGGAATAAAAAAGGACGTCCATGAAGGCATGATAGTATAAAACCGGGATTTGCTTCTACGGCCTAATTTTGTCCGCCCATTTGGTAGAGTTTTGGACCAGGGACCCAGCAGCAAAGGCCGCGGCGTCCAAACTCCTAAGCGGCCCGCAAGGGACGCAAGAATTCTACATGTCGAATAAAGAATTCTACGTGTAGAATAAAACATTCTACAAGCCGCCCGCCGGTGGAGTTTTGCGGGCTGTTATGACTCTAGGGGAGACTGTTTTGAGGCCGCAAAACTCCTAAGCGGCCCGCAGGGACGCACAGATTGAAGCGCCCTGCATCCCCGCCCCATATATATATCAGGAGGTTTGGCTGTGAAGTTTCGCAAAGGTTTTTTCACAACGCGCCGCGGAAGCCGGGCATCCGCGGAAGCCACAGCTTCCGACGGAAGCCGGGGCAAGCGGGCGGCCTGGTTTCCCCGGGTTCTTGCCGTCTGGCTCACGGGCTGCGGCGCGTTTTCCGGAGTCCAGGACGGGCAGGCCGCGGACGGGGCTAAGACCCTGAGCATCGCAAGTTGGAATGTTCAAGCTCTGTTTGACGGCAGGGAGGACGGAACGGAATACTCTGAATACCTTGGCCCGGCGGGATGGTCTGAAGAAAAATACCAGGCCAGGCTTAGCGCTCTGTCAGACGCCGTGGGGAGTATGGCTCAAGGCGCCCCGGATATCCTTGCGCTTCAGGAGTTGGAAAACGGAGAGGTTCTGCGGGAGCTTGCCGGGGGGGCGCTGGCAAAGTACGGCTATCAATGGTCATATTTCGCCGCTAATCCGGGCGCCGTCTTGGGAACGGGGCTTCTAAGCAGGCTGCCGCTTTCGGAACTCAAGGTTCATTCCGTTACAATCGCGGGGGAAACCAGTCCCAGGCCGCTTCTTGAGGCGCGGGCGCTGGCCGGGGACCTGCCCCTGGTCTTGTTTGTCTGCCACTGGAAGTCCAAGACTGGAGGCGGGGAGACGGAAAGCAGGCGCAGGGCTTCGGCCAAGGCGCTTGCGAGGAGGCTGCTGGAAACAAGGGAGGCGGAGCCTGATTTGCCGGTAATTATTATGGGGGACCTCAATGAAAACCACGATGAATTCTACCGCCTGGCCCAGGCGGCGCTAAGCGCTCTCCTCCCTGACGATCCCGCAGCCTGGGCAGTTGCGGAAGCTACAGCTTCCGACGGAAGCGGGGCTTCCGCAGTTGCCTGGGAACTTTCGGGCTTCGCGGAGCCGGGCAAAACGGGGGCTTCCGGGAGCGGCTCCATAAAGGCGGCGGATTTTCTCGTTATCAGCGGGAAGAAGCCCCCTCAGCCTGAGTATTTTCCCTCAGACACGGCAGTTCTCTATTCGCCCTGGGGACAGGAACTGGAAAAAGGCTCCTATTATTACCAGGGGGGCTGGGAAACGATTGACCATTTCCTGCTTTCAGAGGCTTTGTTTGACGGCCTGGGCTGGGAGTTCGATGACTGCGAAGCGCCGCGGGAGGAGCCTTTTGCGGACTCAAGGGGAATTCCCCGGGCTTATAACCCGCGCACGGGGAACGGCCTAAGCGATCATCTTCCCCTTTTGCTGAGGCTTAAGATGCGGGATTAGGCGGCATGGGCAGCAAACAGCCTCGCCCTTAGACGCTCAGCCGCCTGAAGCCGGCGCTAAAGCGTTCAAGCAGGCTGTCGATTTGTTTTTTCGAGGAGATGCCGAAACGCCTCAGCGCCTCAGTGTCAAATTGATCAAAAGAAACGGCGTTTTTCTCGTATTCGCAAAACATATTCGCCAGGTATACGGTCTCTGTGAGTGCGCTGTGTCCGGGAGGAGCCGCAAGAGGATCATGGTGAAAGCGTATGGCGCAGATGAGGGCTTCGGGAAAGTTCCATTTTTCCGCGACCATGGCGCCGATTTCAGCGTGATTAAGGCCGGCGGACAGGTCCTCCAGGGTTGAAAGGGGAAGGGCTTTTTCTACGCAAAAATCTTTAATTTTCGCCAGCAGTTCAGGATGGATATTAGAAAAAATGATCTTTCCCATGTCATGCAGAATGCCGGCGATATATGCGTCATCAAGGATGTTCTGGTCTTTGTTGAAGTTTTTTACAAGGTTATACGCGTAGAAAGCGGTTTTATATGAATGTTCCCACAACTCCTTCTTGCTTATGGTGTCATCGCCCAGGATTTTCTGGGTGCCGTAGGAGTAGAGAAGGTTTTTGAGGCCCTTCATGCCTACCATTTTTACGGCTTCCGGGATGCTGTCCACTTTTTTAACGGCCATATACTGAGCGGAGTTGACGATTTTTAAGAGATCCGCTGTCATGGCGGGGTCCATTGATATTTTGCGGGCAATATCGGTCATTTCCGATTTTGGATCGTTTATGAGGCGCTGAACGGCAATAATATTTTCCGGGAACTGGGGCATGGAATTAACGTAATCCGCTATTGTTGAAGCCAGATTGCCCAGCCTTTCAACGCGGGCCTGTTCAATAGGGATGACGATGCGGGCGACGGTTTCCGTTCCGTTCCCGAAAATATCAAAGCAGTCTCCGGTGAGACCGATTTTTTTCAGCATCAGCGCCATGATCACAAGGCCGAGGCCCGCGCCTTCGGAATCATCAAGAACCTGGGACAGAGCGTCTTCCAGGCTGAGGTACTGCCGCGAGCTGGCAAGCTTGTCATATACACGAGCAAGCTCGTTTTTGGTAATTTCGGCATTGTTGCATACTTCAAGATAAATGGTGTCTTTCGTGCTGCGGAGGATGATTTTTATATAGAATCCCTTTTCCCTCTGGAGTCTAAGGTAACGGGCAAGGTTGTTTATCGTATCCCGCTTAAAACCGGCCATCCCCAATTTGTAGTCACCTGGCTTGTTCAAATCCAAACCGCGCTCCATAAAATATACCCGCTTGGTATTGGCTTTCTTTGCGTTTACCGCCAGTTCCTGAATACAGTAGACAATATAATCCCGTAGACTTTCCTTATTAAATTGCTTTAGAAATACGGTTACAAGCTGTTCAATATACATTTCTACATCCCGGGGAAGCGTAAATGTAGTTATTGTTAAGGGGATACCCGATTGTATGGCATTTTTAACTTTTGCCTCATCAACAACCAGTTCCTGAATATCAGTCATAGAAACCCGCCTCGTAAATTTTAGGGCGCTCCAGAATATTAAAACCAGAGTCTAAATACCCATCAAGAACAACCATACTATGTCAAACCTACGGTTTGAAAACCGCAGGTTTGAGATCTGCGGCGGGTTTGGTTGAGTTAATTTAGATTGAAAATCCGCCAAAAACGAACCTGGGCGTTTTGGGGAACGCTTTGAGTCTATTATATTCTTCTCCCTTCACGCAAGGTTCCGCCCTAGTCTGGAAAAAATTTTATCCCTTTGGCCGGAAGCCGTACCGCGGGCAAATGTCCGCCGGAAGACGGCTCAAGACAGGGAGATACAAATTTCATGCGTTTATTTCACAAGATTGCTTTATCTAATTGACTTTTTTTGTCCTCTATTAGTATTTTATAGATGTTCCTTGTTTTTTAGAGGGACGAATCCATTTCATACTAAACCGGAGCATTCGCGGACAGGAGCGGGTCCTGATTTCCCGAAGCCCGGTAATTACAGAGGAGAAAAAGAATTATGGCGAAACAGTTGTTGTTTAACGAAGAAGCCCGGCGCAGGCTGCTTTCCGGGGTTGAGCAGATCTCCAAGGCTGTCAAGGTCACCCTTGGCCCCAAAGGGCGGAACGTCCTCTTGGACAAGAAGTTCGGCGCCCCTACCGTAACCAAAGACGGCGTTTCCGTCGCAAAAGAAGTGGAACTGGAAGACCCGTATGAAAACATGGGGGCCCAGCTCTTGAAAGAGGTCGCTACCAAAACCAACGATATAGCCGGGGATGGCACGACCACCGCTACAGTCCTGGCCTACTCCCTGGTTAAGGAAGGGCTAAAGTCCGTGGCCGCCGGGATGACCCCCATTGAATTGAAACGGGGCATCGACAAGGCCGTGGAGATCGCGGTAGAAGAAATCAAGAAAAACGCCAAGGAAATCAAAGACAAAGAGGAAATCTCCCATGTCGCTTCGGTTTCCGCCAACAACGACAGTGAAATCGGGAATACCATCGCCGACGCCATGGAAAAAGTCGGCAAGGACGGGGTTATCACGGTGGAAGAGTCCAAAACCATGGACACTACCATCGAATTTGTGGAAGGGATGCAGTTTGACCGGGGCTATATTTCCGCCTACTTCGTTACAGACCGGGACACTATGTCCACGGTTTACGAAGACGTGTACATCCTTGTTCACGACAAAAAGATTTCTTCGATGAAGGACCTTCTTCCCCTCCTGGAGAAGGTCGCACAGAGCGGCAAGCCCCTTCTCATCATCGCCGAAGATGTAGACGGAGAAGCCCTTTCCACGCTGGTGCTGAACAGCCTTAGGGGTACGTTGAAAACAGTGGCCGTCAAAGCCCCAGGCTTTGGAGATCGCCGCAAAGCCATGCTGGAAGACATCGCCATTCTCACAGGCGGCGAGGTTATCACCGAAGAACTGGGCATAAAACTCGAAAACACCGATATTTCTCAGCTCGGCAAGGCCAGAACTGTCAAGATTGACAAAGACAACACCACGATTATCAACGGCGCGGGCAAGGCTAACGAAATCAAAGACCGCATCGCCCAGATTAAGGCCCAGATTGAGGATACAACTTCCGACTATGACCGGGAAAAACTCCAGGAGCGTCTGGCAAAGCTGGCCGGCGGCGTGGCTGTGATCAATGTAGGCGCGGCTACCGAAGTGGAACTGAAAGAGAAGAAACACCGGGTGGAAGACGCCCTCTCCGCAACCAGAGCCGCCATTGAGGAAGGCATAGTGCCGGGCGGCGAGATTGCCCTCATTCAGTCGGCCATTGCTCTCGATAAAGCCGACCTTTCTGGGTTCACCGACGATGAAAAGCAGGGCTTCAAAATTGTTAAACGCGCCCTGGAAGAGCCGATACGCCAGATTTCCGAAAACGCCGGCCTTGACGGAGCGGTCATTGCCGACCGGGCCAAGAGCGAAAAGAAAGGCATTGGCTTCGACGCCGCCAAGATGGAATGGGTTGACATGGTTAAGGCCGGCATCATCGACCCGGCCAAGGTAACTCGTTCCGCCTTACAGAACGCCGCTTCCATCGCAAGCCTCCTTCTGACTACCGAATGCGCCATTACGGACATTCCCGAAAAGAAAGAAGCACCCGCTGTACCCGGTGGCGGAATGGGCGGCATGGGAGGAATGGACTATTAAATTCAGCGCGGCCTAAGGCTGCGCCGCGTCTGAAAAAAAAGCCGCCCTTCCGGGCGGCTTTTTTTAGGGACTTGGTTGATCGCGGCGGCGGATAGTATAATGGCGGCATTACATTCTGATGCGGCCTAATGCGAAGCTCCAGGTCAGGGCCCGTTTTCAAAGAGGCGTCCCCATGAAAGCAGCTTATTACGATTACTTTTCCGCCGAACCTTTTCCTTCGAAGATAGTGGAAATCAGGAAGGCAGGCGATACCGCGGCGCTCATCCTCGAGACGACCATTTTCTACCCCGAAGGCGGCGGGCAGGGGGCCGACCGCGGGACCATCAACGGGGCGCCTGTACTGGACGTACGGGAGGAAGGCGGCGAGATACTGCACTTTCTTGCCGCCTCTGACGCGGCCCGCTTGTCAACAGGCACGGCGGAACTCGTTTTGGATGCGGCCCGCCGACGGGATTTTACGCTCCATCACACGGCCCAGCACCTCCTTTCGGGGACCATACTCAGGCTTTTCGGGAAGCCCACGGCGTCCATGCGCCTTGGGGAGGAAGTCTGCACGATAGACGTAGACACCCCGGAATTAAGCGCGGAGGCCCTTTCCGCGGCGGAAGATGCGGCGGCGGACGCTGTCGAGGCTGACTTCCCGGTAATCATACACCTCTGTCCGCCTGAAAAGGTTGAGGATTTTCCCCTGCGTAAGACGCCGCCCCGGGGAGCGGATGTGATCCGGGTGGTGGAGATACAGAGCTGCGATTTTTCCCCCTGCTGCGGGACCCATCTTAAATCCACAGGACCCATCGGCGTCCTAAAGATACTGGACGCTGAGAAGTACAAGGGGATGACCCGCATCGCCTTTGCCGCGGGCCGCCGGGCCTTTCGGGATTACCGGCTTCTCAGGCGGAACGGGGAGCTTATCTCAAAGGCGCTTAAAACGCCTATACAGGAGACAGGAAAGGCTGCGCTGGCCCTTCTTGAACGCACGGGGCAGCTTGAAAGGCGCGTCAAAGACCTGGAAGAGGCGGCGGCTCTTGCCAGGGCGGAAGCTCTGCTTGAAACCATGCTTGGGGACGCCGGCGCGGAGCGGATATGCGCCTCCGTCATAGCTGGAGCGGATATGGCGGAAACGCTGCGGATAGGCCGGGCGGCGCAGAAGCTCTCCTCCGCCGTGATAATCCTGGGCGCGGAGAAGGAAAGCAAATTCGCCGCTTTCTGTTCAGCCAAGGGAGCCGACCTCCGGCCTCTGCTCCGGGAGCGTCTTGAAGCCGCGGGAGGACGGGGCGGCGGCGGCGCTTCGTTCTTCCAGGGGGCCTTTGATTCGTCTGAAAGCCTCACGGCCTTTCTTGAGTCCTTCCGCCTGTCAGGATAACCCGCGTGGCTCCTTTCTGCTTTGTCCCGGCTTGTGCTATCCTTGTGTCATGGCCCGGAACTTTACCTACACCGCCCTGGTCCTGCGGGCGCGGCCTTCGGGAGAATCCAACAGGGAAATCACCTTTCTCACCGCGGAGGAGGGCTTGATTCGCGCCACTGTTTTCGGCGGGCCAAAAAGCAGACTCCGCTCCCACGCATCCCTTTACCACCAGGGAAGGCTGTGGATATACCGGGACCCGGTGAAAGGCTTTATGAAGGTAACGGATTTTGACGTTCACGCCTGGAGGCCGGGCATACGGGAGCTTTACGAGCGGGCTATGGCGGCTCAGGCGGTGGCTGAGACTGTTCTTGAGGCCCTGGGCGGTGGAGGAGGATGGGCGGAGGCCCTCGACATGGCGGGCGGCGCGCTGGACGCTCTTGACGAGGCCGACGGAGACGCCTGCCGGAGGCTTATCATCCGCTTCCTTTGGGACTGGGCGGAGGTCCTGGGCCAGCGGCCTGAAATTGACAACTGCGCCTCCTGCGCTTGTAAAGTTCCGGAGGATGGGACGCTGTGGTATTCGCCGCGGGACGGGACCGCGCTCTGCCCTTCCTGCGCCGGCCTTCCATCAGGATACGCCGCGGGTGGAAGGGAGGCTGAAACGGCGGGATACCTGCCGGCGGGTCCCGGCCTCAGACGTTGGTTCGCAGCGCTTAGGGGAGGCTCTCCCGCTTTGGCGGGGCGGCTCACCCTGGACAGGGCCGTTGAGAAGGAAGCAAAAGCCCTGGCCTCGGCGGTTCTTTCAGGAGCCCTGGGGAAGCGGCTTTCTACATGGGATTTTTGAGACCGTGAGACCGAAGGTCTCAAAGCGGTCTCTCGCACTTGAAACCGCTCTGAGACCGGAGACAGCAGGAGACCGCTGAGACCGCGCAGGCGTTAGCGTGAGACCCTAAGGAACCGGAGGTTTGAAACCTTAAACCTCCGGTTTCTCCGGTTTCCAGGGTCTCTTGGCAGGCGCAAGCGTTAGCGCCTGCCAGGTACAAGGGTTATAACGCGCTGAGACCGGAGGTCTCAGGTCTCCGAGCCGCGCTTCGCAAATCGCCTGGAGGAAATATGAGAGCGCTTGACATCATCATAAAGAAACGGGACGGGGAGGAGCTTTCCAGCGAGGAGCTTGAGTTTCTAACAGCCGGCTGCGCTTCCGGGGAGATTCCCGATTACCAGATGGCTGCCTGGGCTATGGCTGTGTTCTTTCAGGGGATGAGCGCGGCGGAAACGGCGGCGCTGACTCTGGCAATGCTGCGCTCCGGGACGGTCATCGACCTTTCCGGGATACCCGGCCCCTTCGTGGATAAACATTCCACCGGGGGAGTGGGCGACAAGACGAGTCTTATTCTGGCGCCCCTGGCGGCGGCTCTTGGAATACGGGACCCCATGATCTCGGGGCGGGCGCTTGGGCATACGGGGGGAACCCTGGACAAGCTTGAGTCGATTCCGGGCTACAGGACGAACCTTAGCGCGGGGGAATTCCTTGAAATTACCGGGAAGTGCGGCTTCGCCATGATGGGGCAGACGAAGGACATTGTACCCGCGGACAGGCTGCTCTACGCGCTGCGGGACGTGACAGGCACGGTGGAATCCATCCCCCTTATCACAGCGAGTATTCTGTCGAAGAAGGCGGCTGAGGGCGTGGAAGCCCTGGTTTTGGATGTGAAGTGCGGCTCCGGGGCCTTTATGAAGCGCACGGAAGACGCGGAACTGCTGGCCCTGTCCCTGGCGGATACCTGGGCGGCCATGGGGAAGCGGCTCGCCGTGCTTATCACGGATATGGACGAGCCTCTGGGGAGCATGGTGGGCAATTTCCTTGAGCTTGAGGAGTGCCTTGACTGCATGGAAGGGAAGGCGGGCGGGGACTCCGCCGATCTTATGGAGCTTACTCTGAGCCTGGCGTCCCGGATGGCCGTGTTGGGGGGCAGGGCGGCGTATCCGGAAGAGGGGAGGCGGCTCTGCGAGGAATGTCTTGCCGGGGGCGAGCCGCTGCGGCGTTTCCTTGACAATGTTAGAAGCCAGGGCGGAGATGTGGAAAAACTGCTGGAACTCAGGGGTAAGTACCGCTCTCAGTTCCGGGGGGAAGTCAGGGCCGCAGTTTCCGGGTATGTCAGCCGGATAGACGCCGGGAAGGTGGGCCGCGCCGGGACGCTGCTTGGGGCCGGGCGGAACCGGACTGGGGACGCGGTAAGTCCTACCGCGGGGGCGCGGCTTCACAAAAAGCGCGGGGCTAAAGTCAGCGCCGGGGAACTCGTTATGAGCCTATGGGCCCGTGACCTTGAGGGCCTTGAGTCTGCGCTGCCCCTGCTTGGAGAGGCGGTGGAGTACAGCGAAACAGCGCCTCCACCCAGAAAGCTGATACTAAAGGAGCTAAGGCGAAAGCTATGATTTGGAGTAAAAAAGATATTTCCCAGGCGGCGGTAAAAAGCATAGCGGCCAGGTATGACTGCGATCTGCTGACCGCTTCCATTTTGCTGCGCCGGGAGCTTAGCGGCGGAGAGGATATACGCTACTTCCTGGAGGACGATCCCCGGCATCTGCGGAATCCTTTTGAGCTTCCGAGCATGGAGGACGCGGTGGACCGTATCCTGGCGGCTGCGGACGAAGGGGAAAAGGTTCTGGTTTTCGGGGACCGCGATGCCGACGGAATTACCGGTACGGCCCTCCTCACGAGATATCTCCGCGGCCTGGGCATTGACGTGAGTTGGCGGCTTCCTGTGGGAGACGAGCCTTACGGGCTTTCGATACGGGCGGTGGAAGACTTCGCCGGGGCTTCGGGAACCCTCATCATCACCGTGGACTGCGGCATATCCTGCATAGCCGAGGTGGAAAGGGCCAATGCGCTTGGGATAGATGTGATCATCACGGATCATCACAATCCAAAAGACGCGGCGCCGGATGCAGTGGCCATCGTGAACCCAAAGATTGAGGATTCCACCTATGGTTTCCGGGACTTATGCGGCTGCGCGGTGGCCTATAAGCTCGTCTCGGCCCTGCGCTTTGCCCGCAAAAGCGAAATCTACGGACATTCTATCTGTCTTCTCAATATCCGGCCTTCCAATGACGCCTATGTCATCGAAATGGCCAGACTGCGGAATCTTGTTGTGGTAAAACGCCTGACGGAAACAGTGATCCCCGGAATGCTGGGTATAACGGAGACCAGGCTACCGGCTTTTCTTGAGGGGCATCAGATATTTGCCTGGGATGCGCCGCTTCAAAAAAAGATGCTGGCCAAAATATTCGGAAACGGAGTGGAGTTCTATATACTCGACATAGCGGAGGAAATAGGCAGAGAAATCCCCCAAACAGCGGGGAAAAGCCTCCTTAGGGTGCGGGAACTCTCCAAATTTGCAAAATATTCTGACAAGGCCCCGGATGAACTGGATGTATTTATCAACCTGTTTACCACTTTTATTCTCCGTAAAGACAAACACTTCACCGCTGAGGATGCGGAGGACCTTCAGCTTGCGGCGCTGGGAACCATAGCTGACATCATGCCCTTGCGGGATGAGAATCGTATCATGGTCCGCATAGGCGTGGCTTCTCTCCAAGAGAAGCCCAGGCCGGGGATTCAGGAATTGCTTTTTAAGCTGGGCCTGGCGGGGCGGCGTTTTGGAGCCGGAGAAGTTTCCTGGCAGTTATGCCCGGCGGTCAACGCATCCGGACGCATGGGATACCCGGAAAAGGCTGCGGCTCTCCTGCTTTCGGAGGATCCGGCGGAAAGGGATAGGCTTGCGGAAGAAGTCATAACTATGAATGGGGAGCGGAAAAAGTTAGGCGGAGATATGTGGGTCCTTGTGGAGCCCCGGGCCGCGAAAAGCTTGGCAGATTTTGACGGCAAGCTGGCCTTGGCCTGCGGCGAAGATATAGTCCGGGGAGTTACGGGGCTTATGGCAAGCCGTATGGCGGATTATTTCAAGACCCCGGCGATGGTCGTTTCCTTTAACCCGGTCACAGCCATCGGATCCCTCCGTTCGGTCCGAGGTTTTAACGTCAGGTCTTTGGTAGAACCCTGCGCGGACCTTTGCATAGATTGGGGCGGACATGATTTTGCCGCCGGATTCAGCTTGGCCAGGTCAAATTGGGAGCTTTTTCTGGAGCGTATAAAGAACTTGGTCCGGATTATGGACTTGAAAGAGGGTGTAGGAGAGGAAACTGTTACGATAGACGCGGAGCTTCCCCTCGCGTACCTCACCCCGGATATTTTCAAACTGGTGGACCGTTTTGATCCCTATGGCGAGCAGAACAGCCAGCTTGTCTTTATGACTCGATGCCTCAAGGTAGCGGATATTGCCTTTATGGGGAAAACCGAGGTCAAACACGTTAAACTCACTCTGGATACCGGGAAGCATAGGTGGCCTGCGGTATACTGGCAAGCCGCCTGCAAGGTAAAGAAAGATTTTGACCTTGGAGACCTGGTAGATCTGGTTTACACGGCGGAAAAAAACTGGTTTAATCGCTCTGAGACCGCCCAACTCAAAGTGATTGATTTACGCCGTTCCGGGAAAACCGCTGTCTGAAGTTTTTAAACCGCAGTCTGTCCCCGGCAAGAATAATCCCGCATCGATAGATTCAAGTCGGACGTATATACGACTCATCCCTCCGGCAGCTAAAATTTTTTAATACCTTTTAAAAATCCAGGTTTATAAAATTTTTTACCCTTTTGAAAATTTTGCTTGATAAATTGTATAGTTCTACCTAAAATCGTACTAGTTGAATATGTCAATTATAGAGCGATTGCCAAAGGAGGAACGATATGACGGTAGTTATATCATCACGGGCAAGCTTTATAGCCGTAGTACAGTCCGCGATGTCTTTCACCATATCGCCGCTTTTGTAATACGATAAGCCGCGCTTAGGGTACGCGGCGGCGCTGCTAGAGCCGGCGCCGATTTCAATGATATAGCCTGTGACAGTCCAACCGCGAGACCCTTTTGCGAGATACGCGACACCCCGGTTGATCTTCATGGGCGCGGAATCGGAGTCAAGGGCTATGGCTTTGTCATAGCCCTTGACTCCGATTCCGCGCCGGTATGCGTGTGGCATCCTCAATCGGTGAAACCGCTTCTTTGCCCAGATTTTTCAAAGCAAATCGCCTTTATGAAACTGTATTTGGATTTTGGGCGCAAATCTATGATAGTCAAAATTAGCGCTCCGGCATAGAATGTAATCCTTAGATATGCGGTATATTCTTAATTTAAATTCTGGCGATACTAATGGAAAACTCAAAAAATTTAAGCTTTTAGAGACAGCTTTAGCCGCTGTTTTCTTATTTTATGGGAAATCGCCTTAGTGCAATTACTTATATTACAAATAATTGACGGCAGCCATTAAGTTAATTTTTCCAGTGGCAAAATCTGTTTGCCGCCGCTTTTGGGAACCGTGCCGGGGTTTTCATAGGCGTCCCTAATTTTAAAATGTGATAAATTTGTCGGCGGAATTTGTCTATGGTCCGGAAAAATAAGATATGATTAATCAGCGGCCCATCGGCGTTATCATTGCTAAACTAGAAATAAGACTTATTTCCGCTATTCGCCAAAGGACGCATACACCGCAAATTCAACGGATGTTTTGTTAGGGAGGCAAAATTTTTAGCTGAAAGGTAAAATACCCCTTGACAGCGTTGATATAGGGGTCTATATTGAGCAATAATTCATATTAAACTAATGTAAATTATAAGCATTATACTACATTTTAAGGAGAATGAAATGAGAGAGAAAAACTACAAATTTGAAACCTTGCAAGTCCATGTGGGCCAGGAGAAACCAGACCCCGCTACGGATGCCCGGGCGGTACCCATTTACCAGACGACATCTTACGTGTTCCCTTCGTCAAGCGCGGCGGCTGGGCGGTTTGCCTTGACGGAACCGGGCAATATCTACATCCGGCTCATGAACCCAACCTGGGATGTCTTTGAAAAGCGCATTGCCGCCCTGGAAGGCGGCGCGGCGGCTCTGGCCCTGGCTTCGGGGGCCGCGGCCACCACGTATGCGATCCAGAATATCACCCGGGCGGGGGACCACATCGTGTCGGATTCCCAGATCTATGGCGGAACCTACAACCTCTTTGCCAATACTTTTAAGGACCTGGGGCTGGAAACCACTTTTGTGGATGGCAGCAAGCCGGAAAATTTTGAAAAGGCTGTCAAGCCGAACACCAAAGCTGTTTTCTTTGAAACCTTGGGAAATCCCAATTCTTCTATCGTTGATATTGAGGCGGTGGTAAAGATCGCCCACGCCCACGGCATCCCGGTGATCGTTGACAACACTTTTGCTACCCCCTACCTCTTCCGGCCCATTGAGTACGGCGTGGATATTGTGGTTCATTCGGCGACTAAATTCATAGGCGGCCACGGCACTTCTCTAGGCGGGGTTATCGTGGACGGCGGTAAATTCGACTGGGCCCAGAATGATAAGTTCCCCGGCTTGTCCAAGCCGAATCCCAGCTATCATGGCGTAGTTTTTACCGACGCGGTGAAGAACCTGGCTTACATCATCAAGGCCCGGACCACTTTGCTCCGGGACACAGGGGCCGCCCTTTCGCCTTTCAACGCCTTCCTCTTCCTCCAGGGGCTGGAGACTCTTTCCCTCCGGGTAGAGCGCCACATTGCCAACGCCCTCAAAGTGGTGGACTTCCTGAAGAGCCATCCCCAGGTAGAAGCGCTGCATCATCCCTCCCTGCCCAACGACCGGGATCACGCCTTGTATAAAAAGTACTTTCCCAAGGGCGCGGGTTCCATCTTCACCTTTGAACTCAAAGGCGGCGCTGAAAAAGCGAAGAGATTCACCGAGAGTCTTGAACTTTTCAGCCTGCTTGCCAATGTGGCGGATGTGAAGTCCCTGGTCATTCACCCGGCCTCCACAACCCACTCCCAGATGAGCGAGCAGGAGCTTCTGGAAGGGGGCATCAAGCCGAATACCGTGCGTCTTTCTATAGGCGTGGAGCATATCGACGATATTATTGACGATTTGAAGCACGGGTTTGGGGCGGTAAAATAATCTACGGGAAAAATAGCGCGGAGAGGGAAACAGGAGCAAAATCCGGCCATCTTCGCCTGAGAACGGAAAGGTTTATTCTTCCCGTCAGGCAGCCCGGCAATTTTCTCTCAAACTAAATTACCGGGACGCTATAGGCAGGCGCTGAATTAAAAATTTGCGCGCCTGTCTCGGCATCCCCTGGCGGGGGGCTTGGATGAAATTCAATCCGCGGGTTATAGTATGGGGTACAAGGAGCATACAATGAACCTGATATTTCTTGGGCCGCCCGGCGCTGGTAAAGGCACGCTGGCGGCTAAAGCGGTTGAAATTCTGAATATACCCCACATAAGCACGGGCGCTATTTTTCGTTCCGCCATTGCCGACAAAAGTCCGCTGGGGATCAAGGTGAAGGCCGTCATTGACGCGGGAAAACTTGTAAATGATGAAACAACCATAGCCCTGGTGAGGGAGCGTCTCGCCCTGCCGGATCTAAGGCCGGGTTATATTTTGGACGGTTTTCCCAGGACTATTTTTCAGGCCGAGGCGCTAGAGGCTTTCACCACGGTGGACAGGGTAGTCAACTTTGATATTCCCGATACCGGAGTTCTGGAGCGGCTGGGCGGACGCCGTGTCTGCCGTAAATGCGGCCATAATTTCCATGTACTCTTTGATAAGCCCAAGCGGGAAGGTGTCTGCGATTACTGCGGAGGTGATGTTTACATCCGGGATGACGATAAACCTGAAGCGGTTCAAAAACGCCTCGAAGTATACCGTACCCAGACCGCTCCACTCATTGATTTCTACCGGAATAAAGGGATATTGATTGACGTGGACGCCAGCCCGTCTGCGGAGAATGTTTTGAAAAATTTTAGGAAGGCCCTGGCCGCTGACATTTCCGGGGTAAATTCCCTAAACCACTGAGGCCGTAAGACCTCGCTCTGATTCGCACGCGGACCCAGGCCCAAGAACCAACTCACAGGTTCGTGGAACCCACAGTCATGGGACCGAAGGTTCTAGGGTTCTGGAAACAAGTTTCCCTGGAGCTTCAGAGCGGGGAGAGTCATTTTAGCCGGTTTTATAGCGTTCCGGTTTCTTGTAAAACGCCGGGTACACAGCGCTCCTCCGGATGTTCCCTAAAATATGTTGTGAGAATTCTTTCCATCCCGGCAAGGCTGGTTTCCCGGCCCAGGAGAGTTTTCACGTAGTTCCCCCATGTTAAGTTGCCGCAATAATAAGCAAAAAAACGGAGAGCCCGGCTCAAGTGAAACTCAGCAGGCTGATACATAGCAAGGAGTTCCAAAAAGCGGAGGGCGGTTTCTTCAAGATTGATCCCATGAGGCTTTTCCTCCCAGAACGTCCCCTTTTCCATGCTCCTGGTCTGGGCAAAAATCCAAGGAGCGCGGACGGCGAGGCGGCCTGCCATTACCGCATCGCAGTTCCCGGCGGCCCGGCTAAGGAGAACGCCTGAGCTGTCTATATCGCCGTTGCCGGCCACGGGAATATGAAGGTTTCGTCTTAGGGCTCCTACAAATTCCCATCTGGCGGTGCGGCGAAACTTTTCCCTGGCGGTACGAGGATGAAGGGTGATAAAGTCCACGCCTTCATTCTCAAGACGGCGGCAGAAGTTCGAGAGATAGCCAAGGTCCGCCTCAAAACCCAAACGAAGCTTGACGCTGAGGCGTTTCCGGGTACGCTTCCTGACCAAAGCGGCAAGGGCCGCGGCTTTATCAGGGCAGGCCATCCAACGGACACCCGCGCCGCGCCTGGTTATGGCCGGAGCGGCGCAGCCCATATTCAGGTCGATACCGGCGCAGTCGCGCTGGTCCAGTAGCGCGGCGGCGTCCGCGAGTTGGCCCGGGTCGGCGCCCACAAGCTGATAGACCACGCGTTCAGGACAGGGACTGGCGTCAAGGTAATAGGCTTCGAAAGGGCCGCCGCTTAAGAGGGCGCCGGCGCTGATCATCTCGGTAAAGTATTCGTCACAGCCGCCGAATCCTTCAATCAGTTCCCTAAGGGCCCGGTGGCTTAATTCCGCCATCGGCGCCAGCAAGAACGGTATAGACATATTATTATTATATAGATATATGCGGTTTTTGTATGGAATTTTTTAATAGACTTGTCCGATAAATCAGTTAGCACCGAATTTAGGGTTCGCTGAACTTAAGAGTTCAAGGTTCGCGGAACTCTAAGTTCGCCAAATTCCGTTTAAAACAGCAAAATACGAAGGATTTCGTAAGATGCAGTCCGAACCAGAAGAAAGCTGCAACACTGAGACCCAGGGAACCACGGATTTTAGGTCTCCGATTCCAGGTATATTAAATTTTGCCGCCTGGGCAAAAGACTTGACAGGTAAAAACCTATATCATAGAGTATAAGAGAGAAGAGGAGCGTTCCGCATGATAACAAAGAGTGAGATGCCCAATATTAATGATAAGCCGCCTGAGGGATTAAAGCCTGAGGGGACGGCGTACCGGGTTCTTGTGGTTGACGATTCCATGTTTATTGCTAAACAATTGGGACAAATTTTTACATCCGAGGGTTTTGAAGTTGCCGCTACGGCCGCAGACGGGTCCCAGGGAGTAGAAAAATATAAAGAACTGTATCCAAACATTGACCTCGTCACCATGGATATCACAATGCCGGTAATGGATGGGGTTTCCGCCCTGGAAAAAATTCTGGAATTTGATAAAGATGCAAAGGTAATCATGGTAAGCGCCCTGGGGAAAGAAGATGTTGTAAAAAAATCTCTTTTGTTGGGCGCCAAGAGTTATATTGTAAAGCCGCTGGATCGAAAAAAAGTACTGGAACGGGTTATTTCTGTACTAAAACACTAGTTTTTGTTTTTACCGCTAAAGGCATTACCGCATATATTATTGCAAGGAAAGTAACAAAATATGAAAGCTCACATTATCGGAGAAGGAGTTTATGGACTTCATGCCGATATTCAAACCGAAGATTTGTTTGAAGGTATATGGCCCATTCCAAATGGAGTGTCTTTGAATTCCTATATAGTACGGGGGGAAAAGATAGCTCTTATTGATCTTATCCGGGATTGGACAGATGCGCCGAAACAAATTGAGGAAGAACTTGCTTCCATAGGCATTGATTTCGGAGCGGTCGATTATCTGATTTTGAACCACCTGGAGCCTGACCACACAGGCTGGCTGAAAGAATTCCGGGCTAAAAACCCCAGGGCTGAAATAATCGCCACCGCCAAGGGCATAAATCTGGTAAAGACCTTCTACAAGATCGAGACCGGACTGCGGACGGTAAAAGATGGGGAAATTTTGGATCTGGGGGCCGGCAAAGCCATTACTTTTGTGGAGACCCCCAATATTCACTGGCCAGAAACCATGGTTACCTGGGAAAAGCAGTCAGGCGTTCTCTTTTCCTGCGACGCTTTCGGTTCTTTTGGCGCATTGGGGACCTTTGACGAGGTTCCCGGAACCAGGGTTTTTGATGATGAATTTACCGCCGAAGAACATGCCTTTTTTGAAAAAGAAACTCTTCGCTATTACGCAAACATTGTCTCTTCCTTTTCACTTTTTGTGGAAAAGGCTTTAGAAAAACTCGCGGATAAAAAAATTAACTGTGTAGCTCCAAGTCACGGCATGATTTGGCGTAAAGAACCCAGGAAAATAATTGAACGTTACCTAAAATACGCCGCATACGCCAAAGGTAAAACGGAAAAAGAAATTGCCATTGTTTGGGGTTCCATGTACGGCAATACAAAACAGGGCCTTGACGCGGTTATCCGGGGAATTGAAGCGGAAGGGGTTCCATACACTATGCACCGCATCCCGGATGAAAACGTCTCTTTTGTTCTGGCGGATGCTTATAAAAGCGCAGGTCTGCTTTTGGCAATGCCAACTTATGAATACTCCGTCTTTCCTCCTATGGCGTACGTGCTGGATATCTTTCGCCGCAAGCATATAAACCATAAAACAGTTCTCCGTATCGGTTCCTGGGGCTGGGCTGGAGGCGCAAAAAAGGAATTCGATGCTGTCGCCGCGAATTTCAAATGGTCCCACATGGATGCCTTGGAATGGGCAGGCGCTCCTACCGCTGAAGAATTCGTCCTTCTTGAAGAGCGGGGCCGTGAATTTGCCAGAGCAATAAAAGAACTATAGTTTTACTGCTGGTTTATGTTTCCGCTGACAGTTTACAGCGATCTCCGCTGCGTGGTATTAAGCGTTTGTGCAAGCATGCGCATACAAAAAATAGAGTTGTTCATCGGAAACGAAGCTTCCGCAGTTTCCGTAACTTCAGTTGTTGAACAAATCCAATATTCTTTGTAAAACCTCAGATGCCAATGCTGTTTATCTGTATAAAATTTCTGCGAGGCATTCACGAATCAAGCATTACGGATTGTTCAATTTGCTGCTAACTAACCAGAGGTTTGCCGAATCTTAGGCTTGCAGCCTGCAAAACTGTGGTGTTTCAGCGGAAGGTATTTAAAAACCAGTTTTTGACCAAGATTGATCCACAGCGAAGGGTTTATACCCCGTTTTCAGGACGGAGTTGTTGATTGCCGACTGCTTAGTAAAAGTATCGCTTCGGGAGGGACATAAAGCTGCTCCGGCAGTTCACCCGGGCCCGTATACCTATATGGGTTACGTCAATGGGGACCGGGCTGGGAAGGGAGAGGCGGGAGCCCCAGTTGAGGGGAATCATTTCACATTCCCCGCAACGCTTGATTGGGGGATATTTTTTGCAGCCCGTAAGACGTGCGGACTGAACCGAGTGGGGGTTGGCAAAGAATTCCCTGACCGGGCCTCCACCCAGAATCCGACCTTCCTCCATCGCCAGAATGGAATCGCAGAGCTTGTAAGCTTCATCCCGGCTGCGAGTAACCATGACTATCGCCACTGGAGCGTCTGAAAGCAGTGGCCTTCCCGCCTGCACAAGGTCCAGAAAACGACTTTGCATCTGTTCTCTAGGGCCCGAATCCAGAGTTGAAAAGGGTTCGTCCAAAAGTATGACAGCGGGGTTCCAGATGAGCCTACGCGACTGGGCCGTCCGCTGCTACTGGCCGACTGAGAGCTGTGAGGGCAGCCGGTTTTCAAGGTCTGTCAATTCCATGACTTCCATCCAGGAAGCGGCCTTTTCCACGATGAATAATCATCCGCCGAATATAATCACAAAACACACTATATGGACCATCTAAAAACTGAAGTTTTTAGATGATTTCCCGCTTTGTGAAGAAAATCACCTTACCTTAATTCTTTGTTTTACAATAGAGTTGTTCAATAACTGAAGTTATTGAATAACTTTCGTTAAAAAATGAGATTTCACAGCGGCCTTTTATCCGGGGAAAAGCCTCCCCGGGCAGAGGGGATTAGACCCCGCGGCGAATGAACAATTAAGCGAGGAGGAGCGGGAAGATGACGAAAAAGGAATGGGTTTTGAAGGCCTTTAACGGTGAGGAAGCGGATCATGTTCCCATGGGCTTTTGGTTTCATTTTGTCAAAGGGAACGTCGGATGGGCCGACAGCCTCCGGGACCCCGGTTATTTGGAGCAAAACCTGGCCGGCCACAGAACTTACATCAGGGAATTTGCCCCCGACTTTGTAAAAATCATGTCCGATGGCTATTTCCGGCATCCCCTGGCGGACGGCAAAGAAGTCATAACCTCCATGGAGGACCTGGACGCGATCAAACCTATTGACGAAAACAACCCCTGGGTACAGAAGCAGGTTGAACTGGCGCGGGAAGTTACCGCCATGGACAAAGACCTCCTTTATATTTATAATATTTTTTGTCCGGTTACCTCGCTGAAAATTCTGATGCTGGGCCCCAACGCCGCCGCGTTTAAAAGCGAACTGCTTACCCGGTGTTTGCGGCAAGATCCCGCCCGGGTGGCGAAATCTTTGGAGATACTGGCGAACAATCTTGCCCTGGTTGCCAAAAACGTCATCACGAAAGGCGGCGCGGACGGAGTCTACCTCAGCGTGGGCAATCCCGACCGCGCCGGAATCAGCGACGAGGTGTACCGCCAATACGTCACCCCTTCGGATAAAATCGTTCTGGAGGCCGCCAACTCGGCAAGCGATAACAATATGCTGCATATCTGCGGTTATGAGGGCAACAGAAACAACCTGAACGATTTTACCGGCTATAAGGCGAAGGTGTACAACTGGGCGGTTAACGTGGAAGGTATTTCCCTGGAAGAAGGCCGGGCCCTGTTCAAGGGCGCCTCCGTTCTGGGTGGTTACGCCAACAACAGAACCGATATACTCAATAGGGGTACCAAAGAAGAGATACAAAACTTCGCGGAAAAAATTGTCCGCGGCTTCGGAAAAAGAGGACTGCTTATCGGCGCCGATTGTACCGTGCCGGGCGATATTTCCTGGGATCATTTACGCTGGGTCCGCGAAAAACTGCAAACCCTGTAAGCTCTGAAAAAAGAGCGGGTAATTTTTTATAGGAGAAACAAAGATGACCAATAAAGTAGCGGAAAGGATGAGCCTCCTCCACACTGAATCAGCCTTTCAGATCCTGGCCCGGGCCAACGCCCTTGAAGCGCAGGGCCGGAGTATTATCCACCTTGAAATAGGCCAGCCCGATTTCAAAACCCCGCAAAATATTATCGAAGCCGCATACAAGGCCATGAACGAGGGGAAAACCGGTTACGGGCCCACCGGCGGCATCATTCCGCTCCGGGAAACCATCGCGGAACACTGCCGGAATTATAAAAACGTTACGACCAATATCGACGAAATCGTGGTTGTTCCCGGCGGTAAGCCGGTTATGTTCTTCACCATGCTGATGCTGGCCCAGCCGGGCGACGAGGTGATCTTCCCCGATCCGGGCTTTCCCATTTATGAGTCGGTGATCAAATTTTCCGGCGCCAGGGCGGTTTCCATGCCCCTCCTTGAGGACAAGGGCTTCCGGGTGGATCTGGACAAACTCAAAAAAGATATCAACGAAAAAACGAAACTCATCATTGTAAATAACCCCGGCAACCCCACGGGGGGTATGTTTACAAAGGATGATATTTACGCCATCGCCGACATGGTCCGGGGCAGGGGAATTTACATACTGTCGGACGAAATATACGACCGGATCATTTTCGGCGAAAAGCCCCTTTCCATCGCCACCCTGCCGGGCATGAAGGACTGGACCATCATTCTGGACGGCTTTTCCAAGACCTACGCCATGACCGGCTGGCGGCTGGGTTACGGCATCATGAACCGGGAGCTGGCTGAACACATGACCATGCTGATGGTCAACTCCAATTCCTGCGCCGCCACCATGACCCAGTGGGCGGCCATTGAGGCCCTGAAGGGCCCCCAGGACGAACCGGCCAAAATGGTGGCGGCCTTTAAGGAACGGCGGGATTATATGGTGGACGCCCTGAATCATATCGACGGCATCCACTGCGTGCTGCCCGAGGGGGCTTTTTATGTGTTCCCCAACATCTCGTCCTTCGG
>JAITSE010000087.1 GCA_031288005.1 Treponema sp. | reverse complement strand
GGTCCTTAGGGTCCAATCCGGGGAGTTTTGGGACTTACAACAATATCCGCAACTTAGACGCCGCTCCCAAAACTCCTAAGCAATTTGCAAAGCAAATTGCACTTCACCCAAAAACAATCCGCAAAACTCCTAAGCAATCCGGCGGAGCCGGATTGCAAGGTTCTCAAGTGCGGGGAATGCGGTCTTCATTTTGCTTCGCCGATTACCCGGACCCAGACATTGCGTGTCCGGGGGCCGTCATATTCGTTAAACCAGATTCCCTGCCAGGTTCCAAGCAGAGGCGCGCCTCCCGTTACGATTAGGGTAATTGAGGGACCGATCAGGCTCGTTTTGGTATGAGCCGCGGAATTTCCTTCACTGTGGCGGAATTCCCGGCGATCCGGTGATATGGAGTCCAAAGCCAAAAGCACGTCTCTTGGCACATCAGGATCGGCGTTTTCGTTTACTGTTACCGCGGCGGTGGTATGAGCTGCAAAGACCACGCAAATCCCCTCGGCCACGCCTGATGCCGCGACTATCGCCCGCACTTCACCGGAAATATTAAGCCACTCATCCTTGCGGGATGTATTAATAGTAAATGATGATAATGAAGTCATAGCATGGAGCGTACCACAGGCGCAGGCCCGGGGTTAAGTCTAAATTTTGAAGTAGTTATACGCCGCCATATCTACCTGTCCGTCATCTGAAACTTCAACCCCTTCGGAACGGAGCAAAGCTATTTGCATTTCCCGGCCCCGGCAGCTTTTCAGAGCGACAGAGCCGCCGGCGCGAATGATGCGATGCCAAGGAAGCGCGAGGGAGCTAGACATGGAATGCAGCGTCCGGGCAACCTGGCGGGCGCCGTTTGGGAGGCCGGCGGCTCGGGCTATGTCCCGGTAACAGGCGACGCGGCCCGGAGGGACGGAGCGGAGGCAGCCGGCGATGCGAAGGGTGATTTCATTCATGCTGATAGGCCAGGCAGACGAGGGACAGAATGAAGAGTAAAACTGCGCTGATGAGAATAATCGACGCCGCGGGAATAAGGGGCAGCGTTAAGATAAGCCTGATGCCCGCCAAATTCATGGCGGCGCGGTAGACACTCATTACTTCATTGAAAATCAGGGGAAGAAGAAAAAGCATGGGCGCTGATAGATAACGAGGCCGCTTTCCGGCGCGGCAGCGCCAGCCCGCGATAAGGGTTAAAATCAGAAAGGCGGGAAAGTAAACAGGCTCAGCGAAACGGCTAAGAATTTCCGCCGCGAATACCTGTGGTATATAGCCGTAAGCGCCTAAATCTCTTTCAGCGGCAAAAAGTTCTCCAATGAAAAAATTGCCCACTCCCCGGCGTACCTGGGTGGAAAGAAGAAAATCTTCATAAGGTATATCCAGCATCACCTGGGTGTCGCCCAGGTCAAGCCCATTGTCATACTCTATAGAACCTGGCCTGCCGGGGCCGCTCCACACAGGTTCCCAGCGCCGCTCTTTGTTTTCCCTGTCCAAGGCGCGCAGCAAAACAAGGACCCGCTTCTGATCTCCAAGCGTTCTGGGTAGAATCTTGGCATACTGAGCCTCAACGCGGTTTTCAATCTCCGCCTTTTCATTAAAAACCAGAAGTTCTACGCCTATTCCCCAGGAAAAATCCTGGGAAGCCGCCAGCGATTGAATTTTCAGCGCCATGAGTCCGTTGTATGTCCCGGCGGAACTGCGGCGTGGTATGGAAAAAACCGCGCCGCTTAAAATTTCGCCTAGAGCCAGCCCGGATTCGTCTATAAAGAAGGCGATTTCCTCAAGCCGCATCTCGCACTCATCGCCAAATTTAATAATATCCGGGTCCTGGGGACCTAGTTTCTCAAGCTCCTTAAACAAGTAGTATCCTCGTATCCAGTCTTCGGCAAGCATTGCCTCATAAGCCGCATTTTTCATCCGGTAAATTTTTACCAGCCGCGACGCTTGGTTATTAGGCTCCAGGGAAGCAATGGCGTTCCAGGCGCGGCTTGCGGTCCGGGCCGCCTCCACCACTTCTACGCTGCCTTTCTTGGCAAGACGGCCCGACAGAGTGGCAAACCAATGGGCATCGTAATAACGTTCTTCCCCCATGGCGCTTTCCGCCATCGCCAGGGCCTCAGCCGCGTCTACAGGTTCATGCCGGTCTGACGAGCCGGCCTCCTCTAGGAATTGGGCAAGCGGCTCTGTCTGAGTTTGCCGCGTATCAAAGCGGGATTCATCCGATTCAATGGAAACAGAGGCTCGCAGATCAGCAAGATCCGGACTGCCGGGCCAAATCCGTTCGCATACTCCCAGAAGCCGGGCTGCGTCGTCCCAGTTTCTGGCGGCGGCATAGGAACGGGCGCGGGAAGCGGAGTCTGAAAAAAGCCGGCCCCGGTAGAGCATATCCGCCTCCCGGTCCCGGACTAAAGGGAAAACCAGAAAACAGAGGAGACCGTAAAAGGCGGCGGCGATTATGGCGGTAAGGATGGAATTCTTCATGATATCTAAAAATTTGAGGGAAAAAGGGGAAGCAGGCCCGTCACTTTTGACAGGAAATAGACCAAAAGGGATTACCATGCCCGACATAGCCAGGGCCGGAAAGATGTCGATCCAATTCAGAATTCCCCGGGTAAGCCGCCAGGAGCGGGAAAAAAGAGGCAAAGGCGGAGGTTCGCCGGGAGAGAATTGCCTAAAAATCATTATAACAAGGATGGAAAGGAGAATATAATATACGAATACCGTCGATGGAGAAAGCAAGGACTTCCGTTCTAGTTTCATCTATGTTGTCTTTCTCCCCCGGGCCAGATTAACCAACACAGTGTACAGGATGACAAGGACAGCGGCTCCAGAGAAAACAGCGGGGCAGACCATACTCCCGGGAATATCCTTTTCCAGCAAAGGCCGGATGAACTGCTGTATCTCCGGGGAATCAAGAAAGATCCCCGCGGCTAGTATACCCCGGAATACCAGAACGCTCAAAAAAATATTGGCCAAAGGCCAAGATGTCAGCTCCATCACAAAGCGGAGGGAAGAAAGCAGAAAGCAGAGGGACCCAAGATATATACTGAAGGTGATAAGCCCCAGGTTTAATCGCTCCTTAAACTGTTCCGCCGCCAGGGAAAAATCAAGGAACATACTAGTAATAAAATCGGGACCTCCTACCCTGAAAGGGACGGAAAGCAGCCCGGCGTCAATATTTCCAGCCGTGGTTGTTTTTTGGTAGGCGAGAGGCCGGCTTGGAGCGGCTATTACCCTAGCCCCTTCCGGATTTGAGGGCCCCTCCAGAAGAATCACCGCGGTTTCTCCCTGGGTAATGATGAGTCCCGGCCCGCCCAATACAGACGGCATGGTTTTTTCAGGCAAACCAGACGCGGAATTCGCCTGAAAGAGCCCCACGGACAGTCCCGCCGTAAGAATGCAGGACATTACGAAAATGCACAAAAAACTCAGAGGGAAAGAAAAGGCTTTTTGGACGGAATAGCTGAGACTCAGCAAAGACGATAAATACAGGGTTATGGGAAGCGCCCATTGGCCGGCAGAGATCAGGGAAGCGCCCTCCTCCCATTTTCCAGGAGGAATAAGGCGGGCTGCGTCTACCCAAATATGGAGATAGCGTATTGCGGAAGCAGCCGCGAAAATAAGAAAAAAAGATGCGCTCAAAAAAAGCGCCTGCCGCGCAAGACTTTTCATTTGTTAAGACTAACACGGAGAACTTCATCTTGCAAGAGTACGCTGAATCTTTTCCACACCTTATCCACAGACGGAATATCCATTTTGTTTAATAAACTATTCGCCATATCTCAATGCGGAAAGCATAATTTATGTTCGCTATACGAGAAATACAATAATTTATCCATAATAAATCGCTATAATACAAGGAATTACAAAACTGAAAAAACATTCCCGGTTTATAAAAAAACACTCTGTATAAAAATATATACCTCAGAAGACAATTCCCTGGTATATGTACAAGTTATCCACAAGTAATTAACATTCGGAGTCTATTATTTTTCCGGCAGAGCTTTCATCTTTTCTTTCAATTCTAAAAGCATAAGGTCTGCGGAAGAATCCGATTTTTCTAGTTCCGCAAAACGCTTTTCCAGGCTGGCGTTGGCGGAAACATCCTCCAGTTCCCGGACGGCATCCGCCTCCGCCTCCATCTGGTCAACCTTCTGAGCCATCCGGTCAAAAGCGTCAAAGGCTGTCCTGTTGCCGGATACGCTGGAAAGAGTGGATTGTATCTTCTGCTGGGCTTCCGCCCGTTTTGCCCGGGCGACAAGGAGGTTTTTCTTTCTTTGCGCCTCTTCTATCTTATTTTGAAGTTCCCGCAGAGCTTCCTTCAGTTTTTCCACCGAAGCCTTCTGGATGTCCCATTGTTTACGGTATTCCGCCGAATTGTTGCTGTATTCCTGCTTACGAAGTAATGCTTCCTTGGCCAAGTCGTCTTTTCCAGCCTGGACCGCCAAAACTGCCCTCCGCTCCCATTCCTGGGCCTGAGCCTCCTGATTTTGCAGTTCCCGTTCCAGCTTCTTTTCATCAGCGATGGCCAAGGCGACCGCTTTCTTAGACTCAATCAACTGCTCATTCATATCAATAAGCAATTGATTGAGCATCTTTTCTGGCTTTTCCGCTTTATTGATTAAGTCATTCACATTTGATGAGATGAGTGTTTTCAATCGTAAAAAAATGCCCATATTTCTAACCTCCTGTGTACCCGTATAACCGGTTTATTTGTAGCGAAGGGCTTAATACTTCGCCATATAGCGTTGTTAGGATATTAAGCCCTCAGAAACAAAGTTTCTGCGAGTCTAGCCGCCGCTAAAAAACAATATTCCCAAGAACCCGCTTACCGGTTCATGGACATTCAGTCCTTAGAGCTTAAAAGCGGGGTTGCTAATTTACCCGCCGCCTTATTTCGATACTTTGACAGAACAGGATAGTGCTGAACCAGAGCCAAACTGAAGGCGTCCAGGGTAGACCTGAATTCGCCATAGTCCAGGGTTTCATAATCCTGAGTGTTAATTAAAACTATTTTATCGTCTTCCAGGGCATAAGCGCCATGGAGTACGTCATTCGCATTAAGTTCCAACAGCTTCGTGAATAACTCCAAACGTTCTGCCTGCCCCGCATCAGGAACATCCATCACCGCCACCCGGAAAACGACTAAAGGCTCTTCATACATAACGGCAACGTCAGCCAAATTATGCTCCGGATCGTCAATCAGCCACAAATCATGACTGATTTCCCGGTAGGTAAGCATCAAATCAATAAGATATTGTTCGATTTTGTTTTTTTCCATCATAAATATACACTCCTCTGAAGCGCCGCTTTTACCCGGTTATCAGCCGAGGAATACCTGCCCAGCCTTGTCTATTGCCAGTATAGCCTTACACTGAGAACAGCGGAAGCGGCCCGATTTTACAGCTTTGAGTTTCTTTAAACAAACAGGACAGCCGAAAATTTTTGGAAACGGGCTGATTGAAGGCGCCGCCTCGCCGCCTCGAAAAAAATTATACGCCTCTTCAATATTATTTTTGATGTTAAAAAACTGTGAAAATCCCAGAAGCTGAAAAACTTCATATACCTTGGGTTGAATTCCCAGCAATACAAGGTCCCCATTCCGGGACTTAACGGCCTTCAAAAACGCGGTGAATGACCCGATGCCGGTAGACGATACATAGTTGAGCCCTCCGCAGTGGAATATCAGCCGGCTGTAGCCATAGTCAATGGCTTTGGCAATACGTTTTTGAAAACAATTTGAATTGTAGGTATCAATATAGCCCGTTAAATATAGAAGTAAGCAGCCGCCTATTTCTTCAACCAATTGAAGTGTTATTTTAAGACTTCCATCCTTTTCATCATCAAATTCCGGAACTATATCATTATTAGTCATGACGCTCTCTTTAGCAGAATCCTATGCCTACAAACCGGAAGGCCGGATTTCTGTTGGGAAATATAGCTATGAAACAAAATTCAAACAATAAGGCTCTCCAAAAATCGAAATTTCCGGAAAGCTCCAATAATTTCCTTAATAACTATAAGATATACTATAAGTTTCATACGTCTTTGTCAAACAGTTGATTGTATGCGAGGGGTATATACTCCGCCCCTTGGGGCGAGGGAGGGTCATTTGTGCTGAGGGTTTACCGCTGCCGAAAATCTGGTGAGACCAACTCAACTATTTCTTTTCCGATGACGCTGTCGTGTACTCCTTATAAAGAAACCGTTTGATCTTTTGCTGGGCGTTTTTCTCAAACGGCTCCTTTCGCAGGGTAAAATCAGTGATCTTCTTGTACCCCACCAGCGTACGGTTGACCTGCTCAATCTCCTTTTTGACCAATTCATGAACGAAAGCGTCGTCCAATTCTTTACCGGGGTAGTCAGCCGCAAGGTTCTCGTAGTGAGGAACTGCCACGGCGAAAATCTGCTCGCCGCCGAATTCGGCTTCTCTCCGGCCAACAACGATGATTTCACTTATTGTCCGGGAACCGTCGAAGTGGGCCTCTATCTCTTCGGGATAAATGTTTTTGCCCCCGGAGCTTACGATGAGGTTCTTTTTCCGTCCGTTAATGAAAATAAAGCCCTGGTCGTCGATGTACCCCAGATCGCCGGTCAAGAGGTAGCCGTCTTCGGTAAAGACCTCCGCCGTGGCCTCGGGGTTTTCCCAGTAACCCAGCATGAGGGAAGGAGATTTGACCGCGATTTCGCCTACGCCGTCTTCGTTCTTATCGACGATTTTAACGTCCGTATATTTGACCCGCAGGCCCACGGAATAGTTGTTCTTATGCCAGGGGGTGCTTACGCTGATGAGGGGGCTGTTTTCGCTCATGCCGTAGCCATGGACAATGTTGAAGCCCAGGGAGTCGAAGAAATCCGCTGTTTGAGGGCTTAACGGCCCGCCGCCGGCAACCATCATACGAACCGAGGCAAATCCCGCCTTTTTGCGAATGAACTTGAAGAATTTCTGGCCGAATACGTAGTCCCCTTTCTTGGCCTTTTCCAGGGCGATCTTCCGGAAAACATTGAGCGCTGCCTTTACTACGCCGGGGAGTTTCTGGTAACCCTGGTCTATGGCTATCTTCACCTTGTCGTAGAGAAGGGGGACGGCTATGAGGAAGGTCCCGCCGGCGTCCCGAATGTCGTCGACAACGACCTTGCCGACCAGTTTTTCCACGATGATAGTGGCCGCGCCTACGGACAAGGGGGCCATGAAGGAACAGGTGGTCGGGTAGGTGTGGTGCAAAGGCAGAACATTGATGAATATATCCCAATCATAGGCCCTCAGCGAAAGGATCGCGGCGCTTGTGTTGGCGATGATCCCCTTGTGATGCAGGGTTACGCCTTTGGCAAAGCCGGTAGTGCCGGAGGTGAACACGATGGAAACCGGATCCCGTTCCGCGATGTCCGAGACGGCGGGTAGCTTTTGGTCCGCCGCTCCCGCGCCAAAGGAGTAAAAAGCGGGCTTTCCCTCATCAGTGATGCAGGAAAGGACAAGCGGGGAAATATCCTGGCGGGGACCGGCCTTGCCCAGGGAGCCGGCAAATTCCTGTTTTCGGGCGGAATAAAAGAAGCCCTTGGCCTGGGTGATCTTCAGAATATTAGCGCATTCCTGTTCGGAAACGAGGAAGTCCACCGGCACGATAATTGTCCCGGCAATAGCGCTTCCAAGCCAGACAGCCATCCATTCCGGACGGTTTTCGGCCCAAAGGACGACCCGATCCCCCTTGACGAGTCCCGCGGCTAAAAGCCCCCGGGCGATGCGCTTACATTCCTCAGCCAGTTTATTATACGTCCAGATCGTAAAATCTTTTTGCTTTCCAAATCGGTAATAAATAGCTTTGTTGTTTCCCCATTTTTGCCGGCCTGCTTCAAGCCAGGCAATAAAATTCGGATAGGGAAAATCCGGCCAGCCGGCTATATAATCTTTAATCTCCAGCATACTCTCCAGAGTAAACATTTTTTTCATATTTGTCGAGTTTAAGTTCCATTTTGTCCGGTCTTTTTTACACTATGCCGCCTATATCGCGGGATGCGGGGATTTTGCGCCAGGTTGAAGCTGGGTCTTGATCTTAAGGCGGAGTCCCAGCATCTTCCTTTTCAGGAGAACCGGTCAGGCGGCCTGCGATGTTTTTTTCAATTTGGCGTATACGGTATACTGAGTAAACTTCTTTCCCGTAGGCGGAAAGTTCCCAGTTTTCTTCATTTTTGCCACCCGTATAGTGTACGAGTTTGAGTACATGAAAATCAGTCATAATTTTTTTTATCGTATTAGAAGGAGTGGGGTAATCTTTCCGGGGCGCCCTGGTTAAATCGGGGTTTAGTATGCTGCCCAGGAAGCGGGAGAGATCCGCCGTAGTCTTGCCCAGATATAATTCAGGCGTAAGAAGGTGGAACAGTCTCAAATACCGGCATTTGATTGTATTCTCCCAAGTTTCCCCGGGATTGTAAAAGAAGCTCAGAGTGATCCGCTGACCTGAAAGTATACTCAAGGTATGTTTTACCGCCTGCTTCCTGAAATCCGCCGGACTGTCTTGGACAAGAAATTGCCGTTTTAGGTCTTCGTTTTCCGCGACAAGCCGGCCCATCACATTTACCGCAGGAGGCCCGGCAAAGGAATCCCCCACAATCCAGCCGTTTCTGGGAGTCAGGAAAATCTCCCGGCTCAGAAGTTCCCGGGTTTTTTGTTTTAGGTCTTGGGCGTTAATCCAAAAAATATGTGGATGGCTTTGCAGCCGCCGTTTATAATCGTCCATAGCGCAGATAAGAGCGGCATCCGTATCTTTTTTTGATTCTTTCCACCGGGCTTTTTCCCCAAGGATCAGGCCAAGTACGGGGATGCCCAGTTTGAGCGCCAGGGCGTATTCGGTTTCCCTTCCCGCCTGGCTGTCCGCGTGAGGGCCGTACCTGTGGGCTGCCAGGGCCATAAAATAATCGCAGTCCCCAATGAGCCGCTTGATGACCTTTTCGTCTTCTTCGTTTGTTATGTCAAACTCATTCAGACAGACTGGAATATGCCCCATTTCCCAAATTAGACGGCTCAGAACGCGGCGTTCATTTCTTAGGTCCTCTATCGTTGAGCTGACAAAAATATGATATTTTCGTGCCATACAATGCTCCTTTCCGTTTTTTAAGCATAACAAAAAAGAAATAAAAAACCAAGACATTCAGAATTCGCCAAGGCCGGTAAAAGCCGGTACCAGGTTCACACCGCAGGCAATATGGACGTAAAAAACAATATGCCCTATAGTAGACCAATGCTGGGATTTCTTTTAAAAAAGTTTTTTTTTGACCTGTGGGACAACCTGTTCCGGATGGCGTTGATAAATTTGGGGTTTATCGCCTCCGCATCGATTCCGATTTTTATTCCCCCGCTCCTTGAATCCGTCCCCTTCCTTTCGCTTGCCGTTCTTATTGCCGGTATACTTTGGTGCTTTGTTTACATCACAGGCGCGGCCATATCCTTAAAAGCTGTCGCCGACTACGGCTCTTTCGGTTTTGGCGATTTCTTCAAAAACATGAAGGCCGCCTGGCCGCAAGGCATAGCGTACTGCCTTTTGAATTTCTTGCTTGTCCTGTTGGCTGTCAAGGTAATACCTTTCTACATCGGTCTTGAGGCCATGCCCATGCTTGGGCTTGTCCTTGGAGCTGTAATTTTTTGGACCCTGGTAATTTGTACGCTGTCGCTACAGTTCTTTCCCGCGGTCCTGGCCCGCAGGGATACCAGAATCGGGGGAATTATAAAAAAGTGTTTTATCATATTTTTTGACAACTCCGGTTTTTGCATCTTTTCGT